>JBBDTM010000092.1:16446-18117 GCA_040904425.1 Alkalispirochaeta sp. | reverse complement strand
CGGGAAGGAGTGTGAGGATATGGCAGACGAGAGGAATGAACAAGGCATCGCCGCGACAAGTGAAGTGGCGGCCGATGTCCTGAAGGACCGGCTGGACTACATCAAACAGCGCAATCTTATGGCTGTTGTTGAGGAACAACGACGGCGAAAAAAGGACGCGGAGAAATCCGCGATCGTATCCGACCCACGGAACCGACTAGGAGGTATCCGATGAAACGCACGAAGAAGACCCATAGTATTACCATGATCATTACCGTCTTGGTGGCGGCGACGACGCTGCTTGTCGCCGGCTGTAGCATGGACGGCGACGGATCCACCGGCATAATGAACCTCTCCATGACCGATGCTCCGCTTGATGCCAGCGGCGTCAACGGCGTGTACATTACAGTTGAGGGCATTGAGTACAATCTGAACGGCCAGTGGGAGACGATGAGCGGTTTTGACGGCCCGCAGACGTTCGACCTGGCGGCCCTGACCGGCGGCGATTCCGAATTGCTGGGAGCGCTCCAACTGCCCGCCGGAGATTACACCCAGATTCGCTTTATGCTGGGAGTTGCGGAGCAGGAGGACGGCACCACGCCGAGCAACCCGGGATCCTGGATCGAATACGGCACCAACGACACGTACGACAAGGATACGGATGGGGACACGGCGCTGTTCGTTCCCAGTGGTGGTCAAACGGGCTACAAAGCGGAAGCTGGCGAGCCCTTTACCGTACCTGCCAACGGATCGGTTAATATTACCGCGGACTTTGACCTGCGGAAGGCAGTGGTTGAGGCCGGGGCGTCGGGCCTGATGATCCTGAAGCCGGTCTTGCGGCTGATCGTAGAAGACCAGGCGGGTAGCATCAGCGGCTCCGTCACGAACGAGGGAACCAACGACGTAGTGGTGTACGCCTACGAGGACGGCGACTACGTTGCCGGCGAAGCGGACGATCCCGCTGACGGGGAGTCCCGCTTCCCCAACGCCGTTACCAGTGCACGGCCGGACAGCGACGGCAACTACACCCTGGCGTTCCTCGCTGCAGGAACCTATGACCTGGTTGTCGCTGAGTACAGCGACGGGGAATACGTGCTCGACAGTGCAGCCGAGGTTGCCGTAGCCGCGGACAAAGATGTCTCAGCAGGCGAGGCTACCACCGAGGTGGACATCACCATCACCGTCGACTGACGGCGAGCAACTCGCCAATTGACAATTAAACCGGTGCAGTGGTGATCACTGCACCGGCTGATCTCCCGGGGCGTCGCACGTCAATACCCCCCCATTGGACGTGCGGCGCCTCTTTTTGCATGACCTACCGGAACTACCGCCGCGACCGTCCGGTGAGAGGCGTCTCACGAAGTAGATCGAGCCCGAGAGGTGCAGTTGGCGCACTTGCGCCTCATACGCGTCGCGGCCGCGGCAGGGAGCGTATCATCCGCCGGGAAACACGTCCCCGAGGTCGACCAATATGTGGGGCATTGCGCCCGCGGTAATTGTGTCGGCGCCGCCGAACGCCCCAACGCGCTGATAGGCTCCGGCAGTATCCAGGCGGTACACCTCTACTACTCGCTCGTCAGGGTCTACGATCCAGTACTCCCCCACGCCGGCGTCGCGGTAGAGGTCGTATTTGCTGCCCGGGATGCATGGTCGAGCAGGAAGCGGAGCTTCCGACCAGACCGGGATGCATGG
>JBBDTM010000092.1:0-16346 GCA_040904425.1 Alkalispirochaeta sp. | reverse complement strand
CTTCCGACCAGACCGGGATGCATGGTCGAGCAGGAAGCGGAGCTTCCGACCAGACGCGGTCGTGGAAACCACTGTCAGGTGAGACGATTTCTATCACCAGGTCCGGCGCGCCGGTCATCCCTTGCTCGGTGAGCTTTCGGGAATCACACACGACGGTCAAGTCCGGTTGTACAACGGTGGGGCGGTAGTCCTCTGTGTCGGGTGAGAGCTTAACATCGAATGGGGCGGGATAGACTTCACACGGCTCACCGCGCAGGGCGTTGGCCAATTGACGGTTGATTTCACTCACCAGCCGTTGATGCTCTCGACGTGGCGCCGGGCTCATCGCGAACGGCACCCCATCGATCAGTTCAACACGCTCGCCCTCCGGCCAGGAAAGGTATTCTTCATAATTACACCAGTCTGCATGTTCCGCCAGGCTCATACCTGGAATTATAGTGTGCTATTGCGCTGCTGCCAATCGGATCTGTCCTGCCGCGTCGTGGCGCGCCGGGTGAGGACATCCCGGTAGAGCTCCTCAAACTGATCGGCGATTGCGGCGCCGTCGAAATCGCGGGCACGAGCAGTGCACGCCGCGCTGAGGCGATCCCGCATATCGTCGTCACCGGCGAGCATCAACACGCGCTCGGCCAGGCCGTAGATGTCGTCGCGGGGAAAGGTGAGGCCGGTATCCTCCGTGAGTTCGGAAATGCCGGGAACATCCGGCACAATGGAGGGCGTGCCGGCGGCCATCGATTCCACCACGGTCATACCGAAACTCTCGGTGGTGCTGGCGGTGACGTTGGCCCGGGCGTGGTGGATAAGGCCGCTGGTTCGCAGCGCGTCCGGTGAAATACGGCCTACGAAGAAAACGGAGTCGGTGAGTCGCAGTTCGCGCACTTGCGCCTCATACGCGTCGCGGCCGGGGCCGTCGCCGATAATGACGAGGCGAATCTCCCGATCACGACGGATCGCCACGCTCATGGCGTTGATGAGGCGGTCTACCGACTTTTCCGGACCGAGACGGCCGATGAAGATGAACGTCTTTCGGTTGAACATGGGAAACGCGGTACGGGTTGCCTCATAATCGGCGCCTCCGGCGAACCGTTCCGTGTCTATACCGTTGGGAATGTAATACAGCGGAATGTCCGGATAATGCCGGGCGATTTCAGAAGTTACGTGCCGACTGGGTCCGGTGACCGCATCGCTGCGGTTGAGGTAGAACCCGAAGTACCGCCACGCCAGCGCTTGAATGACCGTTATCACGGTATCGCTCCGCGTGAAGTAGCGAATGTAGGTGGGCTCCTGCAGCATCGTGTGAAAGGTCTGAACGGTGCCCCGATGGAGTTTTCGGGCCGCCCGCAGGGCGGCCCAGTTGAGCAGCCACGGGCCGGTGGAGTGAACGATATCCACCTCTTCCCGTTGGAGGATCTTCTTCACGTGGGTGCTCCAGGGAAACACATTGCGCATGCCGGGATAGATAAACGTCTCGTAGCTGGTAACGTAATAGACGGGGATCCCATCCAGCTCAGTAATCGTGGACTCTTTCCACCGGGGCGCGATGTAGACGACCCGGTGTCCGCGGGCGGTGAGGTTTTGCGCCAGGTTGTGACTGGCGGTAACGATTCCGTTCACCACCGGATAGAATATCTCGAACACAAACGCAACAGTCATACGTAAAACCGAGGTTACCACGGTCCCGGCGGCGTGCATATCACGTCCGTCACCTTTTGTGTTCCCAGACCTCCCTGCGCTATACTGTCCGGCATGAGCCGTCGCAGCCCGGTGGTGGTCAAGCGTGTCCACCGGGAAATCGCCTACTTCAACATAATCTGGTCGCCGCTGTTGCCGGTATCCCGGTGGGATATCAACGGCGCGGTACCCTCCATGGCGGGTATCTGGGAGCTGTACTATCTGGAAAACGCCCGGGTGCCGCGCATTCTCAAGATGGGGCGCGCCTGGTACGGGGGCTTGCGCAACGAGATCCGCACCGAGAGTGACCCGGACCTGCCGCAGAACGCCGCCCACCGCCGGGTGCTGGAAAGCGGAGACTGCTATTACCGCTACACGCTCTGCGAGCAGGGGCAGGATCTGACCGACGTCTACTCCGTGTTGCTGTCTCACCGCAACGTTGGGCAGCCGCCGGTAACCGCCTCCGGTCGATATTCCGATGTGCGAATCCAGGAACCGGATGAGATGGAGATCCACCGCACCCGTCGGCCCCACGAGGAGCGGACGCCGCCCCCGATGATGGGCAGTCGAGTGCCGAATATGTTTGACGTGGCGGCGGAATGGAAGAAGTACGATGCCGAGCAGCACCAGGCGGCGGAGGAGCGGGAGAGTGACCAACAGCAGGCCGGCCGGCAGGCACCGCAGGCCGACCCGGACAGCGGCGAGTGACGCTCAATATATATACGAAAAGCAGGTGGCTAACCGTCTATTGACCGGTGAAAACCTCAAGAATATACTTGCAAGGTTGTATATCCGAAAGAGGAGGTTCTATGACTAACAAGGGAAAACTGGCCGCAATCATAGCGGTACTCGCGATCGTCGTGATCGTGCTGGTGATTGTGTTCACCGGTGACGACGACCCTGCCGAGATGGCTGCGGACGACGCCCCTGCGCGGGACACGCTCACAATTGCAATTGGTGCCGAGCCGGAGTCGCTGGACCCGGTGAACATGACCTCGGCCCCGGCCGCCACCGTTGGCGAGCACGTGGTTGAGCGGCTGATTTACATGGAAGAGGACGGGTCTCTGACTCCGATGCTGGCAACCAGCTGGGAAGCCAATGAAGACAGCACGGTGTGGACGTTTCAGATCCGCGAGGGTGTGACGTTCCATGACGGTGAGCCGCTGAACGCTGAGGCGGTTGCAGTGAACCTGCGCCGGTTTGTTAACCCCGATGTGGGTGCTGCGTATGCGTTCCTGTTGGGTACCGTAGAGTCGATTGAGGCTACCGGAGAGTATGAGCTGACGCTGGAGCTGTCTCAACCGTTTGCCCCGATTCTCGCGCACCTCTCCCATAGCTTTGTAGGTATCGTGAGCCCGGCGCAACTCGAAGGCCTGGGTCCCAACGACACGTTCGAGATTCCGATCGGTACCGGACCCTATCGCATGACCGAGTGGAGCCGTGGCGAGCAGATCGTGCTGGAAGTGAACGAGGACTATTACGGTGAGGCGTCACAGATTCCCACCATTGAGTTTGACTTCATTCCGGAAAGCTCGGCGCTGATCGTAGCTCTTGAAACGGGTGAGGCGGATGCGATCATGCGAGTTCCTCCTCAGGAAATCGATCGTCTCGAGGCGATTCCGGAAATTGAAGTGGTGTATGAGTCCAGTGTGCGGACGATCTACATCGGCTTTAACAATGAGCGGGAGCCCTTCAACGATCCCCGCGTCCGGCAGGCGCTGAACTACGCTGTGGACAAGCAGGCGATTGTGGACGGCCTCTTTGATGGGGTCTTTACCGTTGCCGACGCTCCGGTGGTTCCGGCGGTCTTTGGTCACGCTTCGGTGGGACCCTATGAGTACGATCCGGATCGTGCCCGGGAACTGCTGGCGGAAGCCGGCTTTGAAGATGGACTCGAAATGACGATTCACCATCCCACCGGTCGCTATCTCCTGGACTCCACCGTTGCCGAAGCGGTGCAGGACATGCTCGCCGACGTTGGGGTAGATGTCACGTTGGAGACTCGTGAGTGGTCCAGTTACCTGGAGTTCACCGGTCAGCCGCCGGAAGAGGCGGAGTACGATGCGTTCATGCTCGGTTGGGGAACGGTCACGCTGGACTCCGACTACGGCCTATACGCGCTGCTTCACAGTCGGCAGTGGAATCCCAACGGAAACAACCGCGGGTTCTATCGCAACGAAGAGGTGGATGAGCTCCTCGATGACGCGCGAGTTGAGACTGACCGCGCAGTGCGGGAAGACCTCTACGCTGAGGCGATGGAACTGATCTGGGAGGATGCCCCGTGGATCTTTCTGTACAATCAGGGCCAGATCAACGCCAACCGCACCTATGTGGAAGGCCTGATTCACCACCCGCTCGAGAACTTGAGCGCGTGGGACGCTTACTTCGCCGATTAATTCTGTTTTGTGCAACGAAGGCCGTCGCTCCTCAGGGAGCGGCGGTCTTTTCATCTTCTAATCTTGTTGGCCTTTCGTTAGGAGGCTTGTAACCGTGTACCAGTACATTATGCGCAGGCTGCTGCTCACTATTCCCGTGGTGATCGGGGTCTCGCTGATCGTGTTTTCAATCATCCGGCTTCTGCCGGGAGATCCGGCCCGGGCGCTGGCCGGTGTCAACGCCACTCCGGAATACATCCAGCAGGTTCGTGACCGCTACGGATTGGACGATCCTATTCATATCCAATACGGCAACTTCATGCGGGGATTGGTCACCGGTGATCTGGGTACGTCAACGTTCAGTCGTCGCCCGGTAACTACAGAAATCGGGGAGCGCTTCCCCCGGACGCTGACCCTGGCCAGCATTTCCTTGCTGATCGCCACGGTTGTCGGCGTGTCCGCGGGAATCGTTTCCGCCACCCGACGAAATTCGATCTTTGACAACGCCAGTATGTTTGCGGCGTTGGTTGGGGTAGCGGCGCCGGTGTTCTGGCTGGCGCTAATGCTGCAGCTGCTGTTTGCGGTGCAGTTGCGATGGCTGCCGGCAACGGGCATGGGGAGTGTCCGGCACTTGATTCTTCCCAGTATCACTCTGGGCATGGCCAGTGCCGCGCTCATGGCGCGGATTACCCGTTCCAGCATGCTGGACGTCCTCAAACAGGATTATATTACCACCGCACGATCCAAGGGGCTCGCGGAACGGGTGGTTATCTATAAACACGCGCTGAAGAATGCACTGATTCCGGTGGTGACGGTACTGGGATTGCAGTTTGGAATTCTCCTGGGTGGAGCGGTGCTAACGGAAACCGTTTTTGCCTGGCCCGGAGTCGGGCGCCTGCTGGTGGATGCGATTTTGCGCCGCGATTACCCGGTGGTGCAGGGTACCGTGATGCTGTTGGCGCTTCTCTTCGTGATTATCAATCTCGTGGTGGACGTGATTTATGCGTTCCTGGATCCCCGGATTCACTACCAGGGTCAGGACAACTGATGCATAGGATGGCGATATGAGTAATCCAGAACTTGCTCCGGAAGAAACCGACGTCGAGGTTGCCTCGACGCAGGAACATAGCGAGTTTCGCGCGGTGATTCGGCATTTGCTGCGGAACCGCGGAGCGGTCATCGGGTTGGCGATCATCGGACTATTTCTCGTGGCCGCGGTGTTTGCCCCGGTATTGGCCACCCACAGCCCCACCGATAACAACCTAACCAACCGCCTGCAGCCGATCAGTGGCGAGAACTGGCTGGGTACCGATGAGCTTGGTCGCGATCTGTTTAGCCGGATGCTCTACGGTGGTCGCATCTCACTGGGCATCGGCATCATATCCGTGGTAATCGGTATTGGCGTTGGGGTCCCGATCGGTGCGGTGAGCGGATATTATGGCGGGAAGCTGGATATTATCACGCAGCGCTTTATCGACATTATGATCGCCTTTCCCGGAATACTCCTGGCGATCGTGGTGGTAACCGTGCTAGGGGTGGGCGTTGAAAACGTGATGATCGCCACCGGTATTGCCAGTGTACCGATCTACGCCCGGCTCGTGCGGGGTTCTACGCTGGCCGCCAAAGAGCAGAGCTACGTGGCTGCCGCAAAAGCTGCCGGGATCGGCGACTTCAGTATTATCTTCCGCCACATTCTACCCAATTGCCTGGCGCCGATTATCGTGCAAAGCACGTTCCAGATCGCCACCTCGATTCTGTGGGCGGCGGGGCTCGGCTTTCTCGGTCTCGGAGCGCAGGCGCCGACGCCGGAGTGGGGGGCGATTCTCAGTAACGGTCGCGATTACATTCGCACTGCGCACCATCTGACCACCTACCCGGGCCTGGCGATTCTGTTTATGGTGCTTGGGTTCAACCTGGTGGGTGACGGACTGCGGGATGCCCTCGATCCCAAGACGCGATAACACGGAGGAACGAGAGCACCAATGGCACCACTACTGGAAATACGCGACCTCCAGACCAGCTTTAACACCGACGGCGGAAAGGTTCGCGCCGTGGATCACGTCAATCTCGAGATTAACGCCGGTGAGGTGGTGGGACTCGTAGGAGAGAGCGGCTGCGGCAAGACCGCCGTTTCCTTGAGCATCCTGCAACTACTGCCCACGCCTCCCGCTTCCATCGACGGTGGTGAGATTAACTTCGACGGTCGGGATCTGTTGAAGATTTCGAAGGAAGAGTTGCGGAAGGTCCGGGGCAATGACATCGCCATGATCTTTCAGGAACCGATGACCAGCCTCAACCCGGTCTTCACGATCGGGGACCAGCTGATGGAAGCGATAAACCTGCACCAAGGACTTTCCGGCGCCGAACTGCGCGGCCGGGCGATAGAAATGCTGCGCACCGTGGGGATCCCCCGCGCCGAAGAGGTGATCGACGAGTATCCCCACCGCTTCTCCGGTGGCATGCGGCAGCGGGCGATGATCGCCATGGCGCTCAGCTGCAACCCGAAGCTCCTTATTGCCGACGAGCCCACCACCGCCCTGGACGTCACGATCCAGGCGCAAATCCTCGAGATCATGCGGGAGCTCTCGGAGCGCATCGGCACGGCGATTCTCTTTATTACCCACGACTTGAGTGTGATCGCGGAAATGGCGGATCGCGTGGCGGTAATGTACGCGGGCAAGGTGGTGGAACAGGCGGACGTGGAAACGCTGTTTCATGCTCCGTCACATCCCTACACGCAGGGGCTCATCGGTAGCCGCCCCACCATTGAGGGAACCGGTGACCGCCTGGAGTTCATTCCCGGAAACGTGCCGAACCCGCTCAAGATGCCCCCGGGGTGTCCCTTTCATCCGCGGTGCCCCCACGCGATGCCGGTCTGCCGCGAGCAGATGCCCGCGGTGACGATGCTCGATGAGCGCCACCTGGTACGGTGCTGGTTACACGAGGACGCACAGGAAGGCAGTAATGGTTGAACCACGCTACGATAGAGAACCGGTGGTCTCCATCCGGGATCTGAAGAAGTATTTTCCCATTAAGACCGGTGTCTTCAGCCGGACGGTGGGGCACGTAAAAGCGGTGGACGGTGTCACGTTTGATATCTATCCCCGCGAGACGTTCGCCCTGGTGGGGGAAAGCGGGTGCGGCAAGAGTACAACCGGCCAGGTGGTATTGCGCCTGCAGCACGCCACCGACGGCGAGGTGCTCTACTGCGGGGAGAACGTGTATACCGCCACCGATGAGCGGTTGCGGCTCATGCGCAAGGAGATGCAGATCGTCTTTCAGGACCCCTACAGCGCCCTTAACCCGCGGATGACGGTGGGAGCGGCGATTAAGGAGATCCTGCAGGTACACCACATCGCCTCCGGATCGGAGGCGATGGATCGCGCCGAGGAAGTGCTCGTGCGGTGCGGGCTGCAGTCACACCACGTGCACCGCTATCCCCATGAGTTCTCCGGCGGACAGCGGCAACGCGTCGTCATCGCCCGGGCCCTGGCGCTGGACCCGCAGTTCATCGTGGCCGACGAGCCGATCTCCGCCCTGGATGTGAGTATCCAGAGCCAGATCATAAACCTCCTGGAGGACCTGCAGGATGAGCGGGACCTGACCTATCTGTTTATCAGTCACGACCTGAGTGTGGTGAAACACATCGCCGACCGGGTGGGAGTGATGTACCTGGGACGGCTGGTGGAGGTTGCGGAGAAGAAGGAGTTCTATGACAACCCGCTCCACCCCTACAGCCAGGCGCTCCTCTCGGCGATTCCTAAGAGCGATCCCACCACCAAGCGGGACAGGATTATCCTCAAAGGTGACGTGCCCAGTCCCGCCAATCCCCCCGCCGGGTGCCCCTTCCACACGCGCTGTCCCTACGTGATGGATGTGTGTCGCAGCGTGGTGCCGCCGCTGCGCGCTACCGAGTCGGGACATTTCGCCGCGTGTCACTTGGTGCACCCTCCGGAGGAGCTGACTGCCGCGGGAGCGCCCCGGTCGGGAGTGTCCACCGCTCATGTTTCCTCGGATTAAGCGGTGGGGCCGGAAGCCGCGGGCGCGGGGTACCGGTGAGCCGAGCGAGGACGAGCCGCAGGAGCAGAGTGCCGGCAAGGCGAGCGAGGATAACCCACGGTCACGGCGGCGGACGCGGCGGCGAGCGCGTCGCATCATTCCGATGGAACCGCGGCGCGATTCGCGGCGGGGCGACACGAAACCGTCCCGTGGCGGCGGTCGCAAGAAGCCGGAGCCGGAGTTTCGCGGTTCCGATATCTTTGCCATGGTAATCGCCGGTCTGCAGGTGATCCTGCCGTACTTTTTCATCATCCTCGCGGCGATCGTGGTCACCTACCTGCTGGTGGCGGCGTTCTTCGGAATGTGAGGGTGCCGCTTTCGCGTGCCCGGTGGTGATTGCCGGCAGGCTGGGACCCCGCAGCGCTGACCAGAGGCGCGCGTTCATGCATGATCGTTGCCGATGACTACCGCCACCACCGACCCCAACACCGTGTTTCTCTCCGCCGTCCTGGTGATCGCTCTGGGCTACGTGTTGCGGAAGGTGGGTTTGGTCACCCGGGAGCACGGCAATATCCTAGCAAAGCTGGTGATTAACGTGACCCTGCCGGCGCTCATTCTGGAAACCCTTCCCGGGGTCGAACTGTCGGTCTCACTGCTGTTCCTGCCGCTGCTGGCATTGGGCCACAGCGCCGTGGCGTTTGTGGTGGCGACCGCGTTGTTTCGCCGCCGCCCGCCGGCGGAGCGCGGCCTCATGACGATGTGCTCCATGGGGTTCAACAACGGGCTGTTTGCGTTTCCCATCGTCATGGGGATCTGGGGTACCGAGGCGGTGCGGATGCTGGCGATCTTTGACGTAGGCAATGGGCTCACCGTGCTGGGTATCAACTATGTTGTTGCAGGCTGGTTTGGGGGGCTCGCCGCAGCGGCGGGTGCAAGGGGCGCCGGGGCCGCCGGTGGTGCCCACGGCACGGATGACGGCCGCGCGGACGACGGCCCGGCGGAGAACCCGGCCGGCACGGGGGTAGCCGCGGGCGCGGCTGCCACCCTGAGCATCGCCGAGGCGCTGCGGCGGATTGGGCGCACTCTCGTCACCTCCGTGCCGATGGTGGTCTTTCTCTTTGCGTTGGTGCTCAACCTCACCGGGTGGCGGCTTCCGGCGCCGCTGGAGCGAGGAGTCAGCACCGTGGCCGCGGCCAATGGCGCGCTGGCGCTGTTAGTGTTGGGCATCTTTCAGTCGCTGCGGGTGCGGCGCAGTGACCTGCCGATTATCGTCCGCGTCCTGGGGGTGCGGTACGTCGTGGGGGCGCTGCTGGCAGTATCCAGCATCATGTTGCTGGGAGTGACTCCGTTGTACCGACAGGTGTTAGCCATAATCTTCATCCTCCCCATCGGCATGACCAGCATCCCCTTCAGCGTGGAGTTTGGCCTGGACACGCGTCTGACCACCACCCTGGTGAACTTGAGCATCGTGGTGAGCTTCGTGATTATGTGGGGCGTGGTGGCCGTGACGGGGTAGGGCGTTCAGCGGCGTCGGGTATTCCGGTCGACGCACGCCCATACGCACACACGCGCGGCATTGATTGGCCTGTGTGTTACGTGTAATCTATCTATGTGTGCTACACAGGAGTACGTGTAAAATGGCGAATGTAACGATCTCGATTGACGACGACGTTTTGAAACGGGCCAAGAAGATCGCTATCGACCACGATACCAGCTTCAACGGCCTCGTCCGGGAATATATTGAATCCCTGGTTGCCGGAGAGCAACGGCGGCGCGACCTACAAATCGAAGAGCTGGACCGACTCTTCGCCGAGAGCTCTGCTCGTGTTGGCCCCGTCACGTGGTCGCGGGACGAGCTTCATGAACGGTAGCGTCTTTTTCGATACCAACGTGTTGGTCTACGCCAACGATGCCGCGACACCGGAGAAGCAGCACGTGGCTCGAACGCTTCTCAAGGACGTGCTCCGTGCGGAAAACGGAGTAATTTCGGTCCAGGTTTTGAGCGAGTTCTGGGTTACCGTCACCCGGAAGATTCAGACTCCGCTGTCTCTTCCGGTGGCTCGGCGGCAAGCGGAGCTGTTCCATCTGATGACCGTAGTTGATCTGGATTCCGCGCTGTTCTACGACGCACTTCGCATACAGGAGCTGTATCAGATCTCATACTGGGACGCGCAGATCATTGCTGCCGCGGAAACTGCGGGGTGCGCCGTACTGTATTCCGAAGATCTCGATGCCGGCCAGGAATATGCGCATGTAACGGTGGTGAATCCTTTTGTGGGGTGAGGCCTGCCGGTCAAACGGTTCCACACGGTCATGTGTCTTTCCATTCGTCCATCGTCGGAAGATCGGGATCCTCGTCCAGCACCAGCCGCCCGCTCATGTCGCCAAAGACCTCCCGGACATCGCGCTTCGCCACATAGGGCCGGATGGTGAGTACCTAAACCGCCGTTCGGGAAACCCGGGACTATCGTTCTTGCGTATGGATCGTGGTATCAATGTGCTCATCAGGATACCAGACCTTCAAATCGCCAAAATGCTCGCGAAAAAAACCTCGATCGCGGGCTATGAGGCGCGTGGCGTGGTTGCAGGCGTGCGCTCCGATCAGAAAATCAGCGACTACTCGATTCCGGCCACCCCCGGCGTGGAGGTACGCGCGGTGTATCTTCCCGGCGTTTAACCCATCCTGTACGTCTACGTCGACCACGTGAATCCCCAGATCCAAAAGCAGACGTCGCACCTGGGCATCGTCCCGATATGCCGCACGTAATTCTGCCACTACCACCGGGCAGACGATAAGCGCTCCTTCGCGGCTCGCCTGACTGAGGGCATTACGGGAAGAGGCAGAATACGTTGGGTCTCTGGTAAGAACGTCGATCAGAACCGACGTGTCCACCGCACTCGTCACGACTCGTCTCGCAACCTGTGGAGATACTCATCCGTCGATCCATAGAGATTCTCGGCGGTGCCTTCCCACGCTTCTATCGCATCGTCGATTCCCGGACGCCGAAGCGTCACCGCACCGTTTTCCACCGATACCTCCAGACGCATGCCTGGCCGGAGGCCCAACTGCCGTCGAACCGCTTTCGGAATCGTGATCTGTCCTCGTTCACCAATAGAACTCTGCATACCAATAATATATGTCGGAAAAAGTATGCTGTAAAGAGTACGTATACCGAGAGGTTCTTTCGGTACGTCTCACTCGTCGCCAACATTACTGGGGCCACTTACACCACCTACACCATGGAGGCACGGGACACGTTTCGGCGCACCCATCTGCAGCTGTTGTATGACGCGGAGCGGAAGGGGCTGGCGCAGGGTGTCGATCAGGGTAACGCTGAAGGTAAAGCCGAGGGCGTTGAGGAGGGCCGGATCAGGAGCGCCGCGAGAACGCGCGTACGCTCAAGGCTCAGGATATATCGATTGCGGAGATCGCGGAGATTACCGGACTACCGGAGGACGAAATCGAGAAGCTGGGAGCTTTGTCTGGTGAAAATACCGGGGCAAGGGCGCGATGGAAAAAACATCGGAAATCCGGGCCTGGTCGGTGCCTGACGGCACCTTGTAAGCATACCTGATGGTTTTTGTTTTATGATTGCCACATGGGGTAGCGGCTGATTGGGCGGCTGCGGTCTCGAACTATCAATCGCCTGCTCTTCCTCCAGATTCGGGGGCATCCTCAAACGAATCCAAGAGCTTATCAACGCTTCGTTTCAGTTCGGGTACGCGCCGCGTAATGATAGCCCAAACCCTTTGATTGAGCACTTCTCCCCATACTCAGATAAGGGACCATGGGATATCGGGTTCCGCAGCGCGTGCTTCTTCCGAGAGATGGGCGGTAGCTTCTCCGATAACCATGAGCTGTCTCTCAACGGCAAAACGCACCAGCTTGCTTTCTTCAAATTCTTCGTACGTCACGTCTTGAGCGAACGCAAAATATCTTCACAGGTGTGCGAAATATCCCATAAGAATGCTCGATCTTTATGCAGCATAAATTATCTCATTGTGTGCCAAAATCTCGCGCTTACGATATGGGTTGGTCAGGGCGTCTCGTTCTACGAGGTCTACTGGTCTCCGAAACAACAGTTCCAGTTCGTTTTTCATTTCCACCATATCGAACACATCTATGTCGTTGTCGGGAAGGAATGATACGAGAATATCTATGTCACTATGTGCGTCAAAATCGCTGCGTAACACCGATCCGAATAGCGCAAGCGACTCAACGCGCCATCGCTGGGCGAACCGCAGCAATTCGTCATGTGGGATGTCAACGTGGGCGTTTCCCCTGTTAGCCATTCGGAACCTCACGACCATAATACAACGACGTTGGCGAAACGTCACACCCGGCGGGGTTGTGTGAGAGGTGCGGCAAGCACCGTGCTCCTTCCCGCTGGGTAAGGGGTGTGGACGCATATACAAACTGCGCAGTTCGGCACGTCGTCCTGCTCACCTCCGACCTCGCCCCACTTACGGACTTTATCATTCACTTCATTGAACTGCCCCAGTTTATTCACCGGGACGGAGTGCTCTCGACGGCGTTCGGTCGCTGGATGTACCATATCAAGTACCGGGGTAAGGAGGGCGCGATGGAAGATCCGATTATGAAAGCACTTCGAGAAGACACGTCTGAGGTCGCCGAGGCAGAGAGACGTTTAGCGGGGTCGTTCGTTGCCGACGCGGAACTACGCGATCGGCTGGAGGCACGAGACAAGTTTCGTCGCACTCATCTGCAGTTGTTGCATGATGCAGAGCAGAAGGGCCGGATTGAGCAGCGTCGCGAGAACGCGCGGAAGATGAAACGTGACGGACTCGGTGTCACGGATATCGCCCGTTATACCGACCTTTCGGAAGAAGAGATTCGTGAGCTGTGAAAATCGCCCGGTGAGGTCGCGTCACACAGCCCCCGCCCCGTCGGAAGCTGCTACTGGACCGGTTCTTTCGCGAGGAAAACACAGCTAACCGCCTATTCCTGATCGTGCAGCAGCTCTGTGAGTTCGCGCAGCCCAATTACTTCTATACCCTCACCTTTTGAGTATCGTTCCGTCCCACCATACACGATAAATGCTCGGTCTGGTTTGATATCCTCCAGGGCGGTGCGGAACGCTTTGCCTGGTGAGGGCACCTTGCCGCGTTTAATTTCTATCGCCCACCGGCTCCCACCGGGAAGATCCAGAATCAGGTCCAACTCGACCCCGGTAGCTGTCCGGTAGAAACTCGGTTCCGTACCCTTTGGAGCGGATGAGATTAGGTTCTCAATCACAAAACCTTCCCAGCTTGCGCCCGCCACCGGATGCCCCAGAACGTCATCCATCGTTCTCAGTCGTAAAAGGGCATGCAGGAGACCCGAGTCTCGGACGTAGACTTTCGGGGATTTCACCAGGCGTTTGCGGGTATTCGTGTGGTATGGAGGCAGTCTGCGCAGAAGTAACAGGTCTACCAGAAGATCGAGGTATCGGGCGACAGTCTTTCCGTCCACGCCAAGGCTACGGGCAAACTGAGCCGCGTTGAACAGTGATCCCTGTGCGTGGGCCAGCATTGTCCAGAAACGCCGCAACGTCTCCGCCGGAATTCTGGGTCCCAGTTGGGGGAGATCGCGCTCGAGGTAGGTGTCAATGAAGTTGTTTCGCCAGAGCGCGGACTCCCTGTCCCCGGAAGCAAGAAACGAGGGGGGAAACCCACCCCGAACCCAGAGCTCTTCTGTCTGGTTGGGTGTGATTTCAAGTGTGGAAAACGGCGCAAGCTCCAGATACGCAATACGCCCCGCCAACGATTCACTGGACTGCCGGAGCAGATCGATTGAGGCCGACCCCAGCAGCAGGAATTGCCCCGCCCGCCGACCGGCCAGGATATTTTCATCAATGATACCTCGCAGAACCTCAAAGAGCCCCGGCACGCGCTGTATCTCATCAATAATGATTAATGATTCGCTCCGACCGGAGAGGTACCCCAGAGGATCAGACAGCTTTTCGCGGTCCGCTGGGTTCTCGAGATCCAAATACGTTGCGGTCCGCTGGTACGCAAAGGTGCGCGCCAAGGTAGTTTTGCCCACCTGACGCGGACCAAGCAGTGCGACCGCAGGGAAGAGTGCTACGTGTTCTCTCAGGTGAGCAGTGAGTGCCCGTGCAATCATCATTGCAATTATGGCACGCAATACCATATTTGCAAAGATCAGCAAACCTCGACCTTCCCGAACGCTACGTCGTCTAGTTTCGCCCCCCATCCCCCTCACCTCCGACTTCGTCTTTAAGTACGTCTTTGGCGCCGAGCAGAGCACCGAGATCCTCCGCAGCCTGCCCTCGGCGGCGCAGGAGGATGCCGGCCACCCAGCGGTGGCCACGGTGCAAATTACCAACCCCTGGTTGGGGTAAACGTGATGGACTTCCGACTCTTTTCCGAAAGCGCCGCCGCGCCGGGCCTGGTCATTCATCCGGCTCCACACCAGCTTTCGCGCCTGCTGTCCGGAGGCTCCCAACCTCGAGCCACTCACAGACTTCATTATTCACTTCATTGAGCTCCCGCGGTTCTACCACAAAAACGAGATCCCCTCGACGCCGTTCAACCAGTGGCTGTACTATATAAAGTACCGGGGCAAGGAGGGAGCGATGGAAGATCCGATTATGAAAGCACTTCGAGAAGACACGTCTGAGATCGCCGAGATAGAGAGACGTCTTGCGGGGTCGATCCCTGCCGACCCGGAACTCCGCGATCGCCTGGAGGCACGGGACAAGTTTCGTCGCACTCATCTGCAGTTGTTGCATGATGCGGAGGTGAGGGGCTTTCGAAAAGGTTTTGAGCAGACTTTAGGGGAACTCAGAGCTAAACGCATCGAAGAGGGCCTCGAGCTGGGCCATGAAGAGGAACGAGAAAAGCGTCGAGCGACCGCACGCAGGCTCAAGGCTGAAGGCAGGATAGTAGCGGATATCGCGGAGATGGTCGGCATTCCCGAGGGGGAGATCCGCGAGCTATAAGCTGTCCCTCGTCAAAAGATGGCGAGGTGTAGCAACACAACAAGCACCGTGGTCCAGCCCGCTGTATAGCGGGGTATGGACCCTGACAAACACAACTATGACCATGACCAAACCGCAGACCGCCAGCCCGTCCCCCTCACATCAGACTTTGTCTGTAAGGCCGCAAAAGCCACGGATGTAACCGGCGCCACCCACACCATGAAAGCCCGGGCCACCCGGCACGCGGCGTTCGCTACCGGAGCTCCAGGGCCGCCTTATCTCCGTCGATCGGTTGCTACACCAGAATTACCACGTCGGAATAGCGCGATATCACCTCATCGTGGGTCAGTAACCGGAGCGGTTCCGTCTGCGCTTGCGCCACAAGGATCCTGTCAAAGGGATCTCCATGGATCGCAGGGAGGGAATCAACAGTGGCAGCGTGGGCTGAAGAGATCGCCAGATCCCGGTATCCGGATAGGGCAAACCAATGGATCGCTTCAGCTCCAGAAATTGGCATCGCTTCGCGACCCAAAGCGTGTTTAATCGAAATCTCCCAGACCGACGCCGCGCTCACCCACACGTGATGTGCCGGGTCCGTCAGCAGACGCCGGGCCGTCTCCGGTAGATGAGGGGAGTCGGTTACTGCCCACAGCGCGATGTGCGTATCCAGGAGCAGGTTCATCAGGCGTTCTTCTCACCGGTATCGTGAAATCCTGAGAAGAGCGAGCTCAGGTCGCCATAGGGCGCATCGATATCGTCGGGAACGACAAACTCCCCCCGTGCGGCCCCGATACGGCGGCTGACCGCATCATCGTTCACTTCCGAAATCGCGTGCAGACGAGCGACGGGATGCCCGTTCCGCGCGATGATAATCTCGTCTTCGCGGTGTTCCTCGATATCGGCGATCAGTCGGGAGAGGTGCGTCTTGGCCGTTAGCATATTGACCTGCTTCATACGGACTAAGCTTAGTCAAGTATCATTGGGGTGTCAATCGGAGAATCTATAGTGAACCATCCCGGATGCAGGGGTGTCGGGATCGTTCCTGTCGGCGTGTTCCGGCGGGTACGCGCCTTTTTCACCTCAAAGGCTGCGGTGCGGAGCGTTCCTCGTCCTCTCGGCCTGCGGTACGCCCGCTATGTACGACTCTTAATCGAGCAGCAGCCAGAGGCTGCGACCAGACCGGTCCTGTCGGAGCTCCTTCGATCCCGCCGCGGACCCACAACGGATCGAGTTAGCAAATCGGCGCGATAGAACAAGCGCGACGCTCCTCCGCGCTGTGGGAGTAGTCTGAAAACGTATAAAACCACGGCAATCGCAATCTTTTCCTTATCGACGTCCATCCCAACATGCGCTATGC
>JBBDTM010000091.1:0-18123 GCA_040904425.1 Alkalispirochaeta sp. | reverse complement strand
CTTACCGTGCCAACCCGGCCCGATCCTCGCATATTCGCTAAAATGAGAACTGCTGCCCCCCGGGGGTGGGGTGTTGTCGCGGGCGGGTAGATGCCGTAGAATAGAGCCATGGCTGATGCAATTGAGACGGTAGGAAATCCCTCCGCCAACACGGCGACGGACACGACGGCCGATACCGGTCGGCCCGTTCTGGGTCCCCACGGCGTCAACGCCGCTGCGTTACAACGCATGAAGAGTATCGAGGGCCAGATCCGCGGAATCGAGAAGATGATCCTGGACGAGCGTTACTGCATGGATATCGTGGATCAGATCTCCGCCGTCCGTGCGGCCCTGGCAAAAGTGAGCGAGAACGTACTCCGCCGCCACATCGAGTCGTGTGTCGTCGAAGATCTGCGCCACGGCTCGGAAGAGGATCAGGATCGGGTGGTAAATGAGCTCATGGACGCCTTTGCACGGCGGATGCGGTAACGATCGGCTGTATCGAGAATCGTGTTGTTTCCACCGAGAAGAAACCGCCTAGGCCCGGGTCAGGCATAACGCAGCTCCTCACAGCAGATCCAGCTGTCTGAGCACCGTCTCAATCGATGTGCGAATCTTCGGCTTAATCGTGTCTCCAGGTATCCGCATACGGCCGTTGCCGCGACCACGCAGCGCGGCAGCCATTTTAATCGCGGGAATCACCGCACCCTCGGCTGCTTGAATGATCCGAGCCAAGCTGTTGATCTGTCTTTGAGACTCTTTCACCCGCTCCACGTCCCGGGAACAGGCTGCCCGATACATTTCCACATACGGTTCGATCCAGACATTGCCCAAGCCGGTAACAAGTCCGGGAGCCCCGAAGAGCAAAGAAGCCGCATCCAGGATGTCCTCTCCCTGGATCCAAGCAAATTCATGATCCAAGGGCGTCAGAAGTCCCTGAGTAAAGGAAGTGAACGCCCCTGAGCTGTCCTTGATGCCCACGATGTTCGGATGTTCGGCAAGGGCGAGCGTCGTAGAAAGAGCTATCGGGTTGTGGGTGTTTTGCGGAATGTTGTACAGCATAAACGGAACTTCCGAGGCGTCGGCGATCCTGGTGTAGTGATCCGCAATCGTCTCCTGGGAGACGGAATAGTAGAAGGGAGTCACTGTGGCGGCGTAGTCCGGTTCGAGGGAGACGAAGTCCCTCAATTCCGAGATCACCTGTTCGGTATGGGGCCGCAGGATAACTACGTACAACGTCACCTTCCCGCCGGTCACCTCTTTGGCAAGGCTGAAGACACGCTTGCGCTCCTCCGCGGTGAGAAATGCTCCTTCGGCGGTTGTACCACCGATGAACAGACCGTCTACACCGGCGTCGACGAGATATCGGAGATGCGTCTCCAAGGCGGCCATATCCATGGAACCATCTTCCTTCAAAGGCGTCATGACCGCAGGGATGACTCCCTTAATTCGGCGTTCGTTCTTTGCCATTCCTCTACTCCTTATGAACGGCCCTCGTGAGAGCTACGTTTTAGACGGTTGTCCAGCTGGTCCGTCGCTCCGGGGAGCTGCTCGCCGCCCCGTGTTCCGAGACTGTTGCGCTCGTGAAATTGGAGCCATTCTACCAGGCCTTCGGTGAGTCGCACACGCTCCTGATAGTAGTTAGGTTCCCAAAAGAGATCGTGTAGCTCCTGAGGAGCCTCCTGCAGATCATAGAGCTCTCCACCGGCGCGGTCACCGTGGTAAAGCGATAACTTGAACCGCCCGTCGGTCACCATGGTGGCATCTATCGGCGGCTCCCAGGGGCGCTTCGAGTCGCAAATTCCCGAGTTCCGGTAGGCACAAACCGCGTAAGATCGGACCGCTTCGACGTCTCCGGCGGCAAGGGGCAACAGATTCCGGGAGGTAGGCATCTCCCGGGATACCTCCGGTGTCATCAGTCCCGCGGCGTTGAGGACCGTTGCGGCGATATCGTGGGGTTGCACCACTGCGTCTACCCGAGTGCCGCCATTTAGCCGTTGGGGCCACCGCATGAGAAACGGAACCTTGACACCTCCCTCGTAGAAGAAACCGCCCTTCACCAGGAGGTCGTGGTCACCAATCATGTCGCCGTGGTCGCTTGCAAACAGGACAAGGGTATTATCCTCGATACCTGCCTCCGCCAGCGAGTCCAGAACTCGGCCCACCTCGAGATCGATCAGGGCCACCGATGCGTGGTAGCCGACCCGCATAGCCTCAATCTCCTCGTCAGTAAGAGAAGCAAAGTCACCGAGGTAGGAGTGACTCCGCTCCCGCTCGATGCCATCCGGCCGGTCCCGGCGAGGATCCGTCAGGCGCTCAGGCATCCCCTCCTGCCGCAGATGTCCAAGCATCTCCTCTGGATAGTCCTCGTACGGATTGTGCGGATCGAAGACGCTCATGCAACAGAAGAACGGCGCCCGACCCGCTCCCGGCCCGTTCCCGGCAGCCCGACGAATGAAGTCTATCGTCCGCTCCGCCGCCCAGTGGGTAAAATGCGCCTCCCGGGGATGGTGAAGAAGGTCTCTCCCTTTAGCCGAGAGTTCCCGAAAGAACTCCGGATGTTTCTCCTGGAGCCACCGGCTGTATCCGTTGAACGGCGAGTCCAGGTGAATACTCGCCTCCAAACCCCACTCATATTCGTCGAAACCGTCGGTTGGGTGGCGCTGATACGCCTCAAAGAGCCGACCACTGGTGTGGAGCTTTCCGTAGAGAGCGGTGCGATAACCGCCGTCCCGGAGCCGTTGGGTGAAATGAACCTCTTCCCGGGGAAGCTCGTCGTAGAGCTTGTAGACACCGTGCCCCGGTAGCTCTTTGCCGGTCCAGATAGATGCACGGCTTGGAGTGCAAATAGTGTTGTTTACGTAGCAGCTGTCAAAAATCACCCCGTCCCGTCCGAGACGATCGAGATTGGGCGTGTCCACCCAGTCAGCTCCGTAACAGCCAAGGGTGTCCCACCGCTGCTGGTCCGTGAGGATAAGAAGGATATTCGGTCTATTACTCGCGTCGCTGCTCATATACTCCTCTCCGTGAGATCCTCTCCGGCTTTACCGCCAGAACAAGTTGGGTAGAAAAAGCACAATCTCCGGAACGTAGGTCACCAGAAAGAGCACTCCTAACATGACCACGACGATGGGTATGGCCTCTTTGATGACCGCCCGCAACGGTGTGTCCGAGACACCACTGACTATAAATAGAAGCACTCCAAAGGGTGGCGTCGATAGTCCGATCATCATGTTCAGCACCACCACAACCCCGAAGTGGACCAGGTCTATTCCGAGTTCCTGGACCAACGGGAGCACCATCGGAATGAAGACAACGATAATCGTCGAGGTGTCTATAAACATCCCCAGGAGAATAAAAAGTACGTTGATAATCAGCAGCAGCACATACTGGTTGGTAGTCATGTCCAGAAGCGTCGCGGCGAACATGTCCGGGATATTCTCGATCGCCACCACGTAAGCGGTTGTGAAAGCGCTTCCCACGATTATGGAGACGGTGCCGGTGCGTCGTACGGTATCCTTGATTATGCCCCACAGGTGCTGGAAACCCAGCGAGCGGTAGACAAGCATTGAAATCACGAGGGCATAGAACCCGGCCAGCGCTCCCGCTTCGGTAGGAGTAACCACACCGGTGTAAATGCCGCCGAGAAGGATCACCGGGGTCATGAGTGCCGGGAAGGCGCGAACGGTTATTCCGGCGAACTGCTTGAGCGTTATCTGCGTCCCCCTCGGATAGCCGCGCCGCCTCGCGATGAAGGCGACGTAGAGCATCAAAGCGATTCCAAGGACGATACCCGGTATCATGCCGCCGAGAAAGAGCGCCCCAATTGAGGTCCCTGAAAGCATCGCATAGAAGACCATGGGGATGCTGGGGGGGAAAATGGGGCCGATCGTCGCGCTTGCCGCAGTAATGGCGCAGCTGAAGCCGTCGTCGTAGCCGTACTTCCGCATCGCCTCAATCTCCATCATTCCGAGCCCCGAGGCGTCCGCCACGGCGGAGCCGGTCATGCCGGAGAAAATGAAGGAGGCAACGACATTGACGTGGCCCATTCCGCCTCGCATGCGCCCAACGAGACCGTTGGCAAACTCAAAGAGAAGATCGGTTACCTTCCCTGTGTTCATCACATTCGCGGTAAAGATGAAGAGCGGCACAGCGATGATGATGAATTTCACGTAGAGATTGGACATCATCGCTTCCGCCGCCAGACCGATGTCCCTACCGCTCAGGAGGAAATAGATAATCGCATTCGAGATCAGCCCAAAGGCGATGGGAATGCGCAGTACAAAAATCAGTATGAAGAATACGATGAAGACCAACAGTGGAATGTTCATTCAGTCTGATCCTTTTTGGCACCACGGAGCGCTTCACGAATGTCGATAACCACGTCATAGAGTGAATGGCCGGCAACGAGCACGAGAAAGGGAACTACCGGAAAGAAACCAATACTAAAAGGGATTTTGAGATTGGCCGACTTCTTGAACCCCATGAAAAGCACCCAGTCCAGGGTGGCGGGAAGCGCGATCGCAAAGGCGAGCACCACAGCGCTATTGGCGAGAATACGAAAGATCCGCTGCGTCTTTGGCGAAACAGCGTCGTAGGCGAGGGTGAACTGCACGTGACCGTGGATACGCCGCACATAGGTTGCGCCGAGGATCGCCGTCCATACGAAACCAAGGGTTATGAGTTCGTAGGGCCAAGTGAGCGGAGCGTTCAGGACATATCTGTAGAAGACGTTTATCACGAACAGAACAAAAAGCATTACGAAGCTGGCCATCGGCAGGTAGAGTTCCACTACGTCCAGGAGAAACGTGAGGACCCGCATTATCGGACCATGCTTCGTCTGATTGCTAATCATGAGCACCTCGTGTAAGGCTCGATATGGAGCGGGGGACCCATAAGGGTCCCCCGCCGCCGGTTGTCGTCGGAGTCGACAGGACTATCGCAGGCTTTCGCCGATTTCCTGGTTCAGCTCGAAGAGATCCATGTCCCAGTCGGCGGTCATCTCATCATTGTTCATAACCATGTCGAGGGCGTATTCCTTGAACGCCTCTTTGTCCGGCTCGATGATCTCCATACCCTCGGATTCAAAGAACTCCAGGAGCTCCGCCTCCTGCTGGAGGTTCTCGTTGTCCGCGAGCTCTCGAGCGGCTGCAATTCCTTCCCTGACCCACTCTTTCTGCTGCGCCGTGAGCGACTGCCACGTGTCCTCATTAATCAGCGGCATGATCGGGTTGATGTAGTGGTCGGTGAGAATGATGTATTTCGTGACCTCGTAGAACTTCGCGTTGAAGTCCGTAGGAAGCGGGTTGTCTTGACCGTCTATGGTACCGGTCTGCAGTGCGAGGTAAACTTCCGAGAAGGAGAGGGGCGTCGGGTTGGCGCCGAGCGTGCGCCCCATAAACTGCCAGGTTTCGGTTCCCGGCATCCGAAGTTTTACACCCTCCATATCCTCCGGGGTTCGAACTACTCTCCCGATATCTCGCAGATTTATCTGCCGGGTACCCAGGTAAAAAGCGCCCAGGGACCGGACACCGAGCTCGGAAACAAGGTCCTCGTTCATACGGTCGGCGATCTCCCCGTTCAGCGCAGTGGTCATATGCTCGTAGCTATCGAACATGTACGGCGCTGCGAACATGGAGACATACGGAATGAACTGGGCGATCCAGTTTGGGCCGGCGTAGGCGATGTCGATGTTGCCGCGCCGAACCGACGGGAGCAGCTGATCCTGCACGATGAGCTCGCCGGCGGGGAAGACTTCCACCTCGATCTCGCCGTTGGAAATCTCTTCCACTACCCGTTCGAACTCATACATCGCTTTCGTATGAGCATCACCGGGGACACTAACACTGGCCCAGGTCAAGGTGACCGGCCCCCCTGTCTCCGCCTGGGCGGAACCAAAAACGAATGCTGATGCTACCAACAGAACCACGAGTGTGATTGCTACTTTCTTCATAAGACCCTCCTTGAAAACGGTACGCTTTAAGGCATTGTAAGATGCAATTCTACCCAGGTCAAATAAATTCTATCTTGGCAAAAGGCGTTCTATATTATAGAATCTCACTATGATCCAATCACTTATCAAGGCGGTAGACCTGTTGGAAGCGTTCTCCATCCGCCATTCCCGTTACACCCTTGCGGACTTAGCGGAACACACCGGCTACCCGAAGACTACAATTCACACCATTCTCAAAACCCTGGAAAGTAGAGGCTATGTGGAACGGGTGGGTGAAGCGTACGCTCTCGGCTCTGCGGTAATTTCGCTCTCTCAGTCAGCTATCGCAAATGTGGAAATCAGGGATCGGGCAGCCCCTCTTCTGAGGAAGATGGCAGATGAGCTTGGCGAGTCGGTCTATCTGACCGTACCCGGTAAGGCTCACATACTCTATATTTACGCCATAGAGTCCTCCCAGCGGCTCGAAGCGCGCTCGGCCATCGGCGACGTCGCCTATTACCACTCGACCTCAGTGGGAAAAGCGATTCTGGCCTACCTCCCGCCGGATCGAGTGGACGAAATCCTCGCCGACGTTGGTCAGCCCCGTCGGACGCCGAGCACCATTACTGATCGGGACCAACTCTTTCGGGAACTCGAGCTTATTCACCAACGGGGCTTCTCCACCGACCATTCGGAGAACGAGCCCAAGACGTACTGTGTCGGTGCTCCTGTCTTTGACGCGAGTCACGAAGTTGTGGGCTCCTGCAGTGTCTCAGGAAACTCTCCCAAGATCGTTGGTGAGGATCTCGACCGCCACGCGGAGGTAATAGTGAGCACCGCCGATGCGATCTCCAGACGGCTGGGTTATATGCCACCCCGAGACAAGCTGACCCATCTTCGGGCGCCCCAGGAACGGGCGCAGCCGGCGGAATAGGCTATGGAACGGGAACGCCTTCACATTGACGGAATAATCACGGTCCTCAACACTCCCTTCGACACGGCCAACACGGTCGATTTTCCCGCAGTGAAACGCAACGTCCGCCGCGCCGTCGAGGCGGGGGTGAGCGGCTTTCTCGTGCCGGCCATGGCGAGCGAAGTGGGCAAGCTCACCACCACTGAACGGGAGGGGCTGGTCCAAACCGTTCTGGAAGAGTGCGATGGGACGGTCCCGGTGATAGGGGGAGCCTCGGCGGAGACCCTGGAACAACGCGTCGAGAACGTCCGTCGCATTACCTCCCTCGGGTGCGACGGCGCCCTTGTTGCCGTTCCATACGAGGATGACGCCTCGTATCGCCGCACCCTGGAAGCGCTCGCTGCGGAGGAGCCGCCGTTTCTCATGATTCAGGATTGGGACTTCAACGGTTACGGCGCGCCGGTTGAGCTCATCGCCACGCTCTTCGAAGAGATACCGGCGTTTCGATCGCTCAAAGTCGAGGTTGTCCCCGCCGGGATCAAATATAGCCAGGTCCTCGAGGCGACGGGGGGAAACCTCCACGTCGCGGGAGGTTGGGCGGTGGGACAGATGATAGAGGGATTAGATCGCGGGGTACACGCCTTCATGCCCACGGGAATGCATGAAATCTACTGTGAGATCTATCGCCGATACACGACAGACAACAGGGCCGGCGCGGAAGCGTTGTTTCGAGAGCTACTCCCGGTACTCGCCTTCGCCAACCAGCACCTGGATATCTCGATCCACTTCTTCAAACGGCTCCTCTACCGCGAGGGAGTCTTCCCCACCCCCGCTGTCCGAGAGCCGACACTTCCCTTCGACCGTGTCCACGAAGCTGTTGCGGCGGAGCTCATGGAACTGGCGATGCGGCTCACGAGGAAAATAGGGGAGAAGTCATGAGCGATCGCCGGTCACCTGAAAAGAACAGACCTTCGGTCCTTTTTCTTGTCTCTCACGACCTGGGGCCGCAACACGGGTGCTATGGCGGCCCCGCAGTGACGCCTCACCAGGACGCTCTTGCGGAACAGGGACTGCGCTTCGACCGCCACTATGTGCACTACCCATTGTGCGGTCCTTCCCGGGCAAACCTCTTTACCGGGTGTCGTCCCCTCACGACGGAGCGCTTCAACAACCAGCCGTTTATGCCTGGCTTTCGAGAGCGCATGGGGGAGGGGTTTCGCACCCTTCCGGAACACTTTCGCCGCGCCGGGTATCGAACCCGCGGTTTTGGCCTTATCTTCCACGATGTTGACGACGCCCCCTCATGGGAGGAACCTATCTGGCGCGCTCCCCCGCAGAACTCCGTCGCCGACGCTCACCGATATCTCCCCCCTACCTTGACGTCGGGAGATAACAAAGATTGGGCCACCGACGGAGCGTATGAGCTAATCCGGGAACGGTGGCAGGCGCTGCAAGCAACCGGCTTCACCGAGGCGGATCTAAAGAAGAACCCGTCGGTGGCCAGGAAGGCTCAAGGCCCCCCGGTAGAAGCGGCAGAGGTAGACGATAAGGGATACGAGGACGGAGGTGTCACCGACGCAGCCCTGGAATACCTGCGTTCACTTGCAAAGGACGAACCGTTCTTCATGGCCGTCGGATTTGTCACTGGGCACACTCCATTTAGGGCGCCCAAGCGGTACTTCGATCTGTACGATCGGAATTCCCTTCCGCTACCCGATTTTCGGGAACCTCCCGAGGGCTCGCCGGAGTGGGCCTCCGGCGACTCCGAACCATCTCAGTACTACACCACAGACGGATACGAACTCCCCTGGAAGGCGACGGAAGAGCAATCCCGGGAACTCCTTCACGGTCACCTGGCGGCAACCTCTTACATCGACGCGCAGATCGGCCGTCTCATCTCAGAACTGAAAGAACGCGGTCGCTATGAGGACACCATTGTGGTGGCGATTTCTGACCACGGATTCCACGACGGGCAGCACGGCTACTGGGGAAAGCACAACCTCTGGGAGCACTCTCTCCGAGCGCCCTTTATCCTTCGTCTGCCGCGTACGGTGCCTCTTCCGAGGCGTGTCGGAGAAGCCACAAAAGCCGGCGACATCGTTGCCGGCATTACCGAGCATGTGGACGTCTTTCCGACGCTCTGCGATCTGTGCGGATTAGCAAAACCGGAGCACCTCGAGGGTCGCTCGATGCTTCGACAGATCCTGGATCCTGCCGGCCCCGGGGGAAGAGCCACCTTCGCGCATCGAAAACATATGTGGCACGACCGCATCAAGGCGTACGAAGTCGCTCATACCGTCCGAACCGAGCGGTATCACTATACCGAGTATCGGAATCAGCAAGACACCGCGATCTACCGGGAGCTCTTCGATTACGAAAACGATCCGGATGAACGGCTCAACTACATCTCAATGGAGGAATACCGGGGGATAGCAGAAGAGATGAAAAACCTTCTTGACGACTATCTTGCAGCCCCGAGACGGTTCTCCCAGGATTGAAGCTTCTATCCGAGCAACGCGGGCCGTGTGTCTTCTGCCGCGCCTGCGGTGGCAGCACCGGAGACGGCCGCTCAGCCCTCCTCCGCAAACACCTCAGCCAGTGACACGACCAGGTCCGGTACCGCTGCTGCCGCGACTGTGTCTTCCGGGCCGAAGACGCCGCTGCGCCGATACCAGCCGCCGTTGTCCAGCCGATAGACCTCCACAACCTGTTCGTCCTGATCGACGATCCAGTACTCGCTTACCCCGAACCGCTCATACAGGGCGAACTTGCGCCGCCGGTCGATGAGTCCGCTCTCGGGAGACACGATCTCCACAACCAGGTCCGGCGGACCGGTCATGCCCTGTTCGGTGAGCTTGGCGCGGTCACAGGTAACGGTGATGTCGGGTTGGACCACCGTGGGGACTTCGTCATCTTCATCGGCGCTGAGTTTCACATCAAAGGGGGCGAAGTATACCTGACAGGGCTTTCCTGCGAGCGAACTATCCATCTGACGAAAAATCGCGCGGGATGTCTCCTGGTGCCTCCGCCGCGGCGCGGGACTCATCGCGTAGGCAACGCCGTCGATCAGCTCATAGCGTTCACCTTCCGGCCAGGCGAGATAATCGGTCCAGCTATAGCGTTCCTCTTCTTTTGGGAGCAGCATGTGTTAAGTATGTCGCGGGATATGGATTCTGTCGAACGGATCACGATGCAAGGGCGCGAGCTGGGCCAGGCGATCGGTGTGGGAGAACGTGATCGGCAGCGGAGGCCACGCTCAAGATCAGCTCCGCTTTCGCATCGGCGAACGCCTGCCGAGCACGAGCGGGAAGACGCTCCGGTGCCGTTGTCCACCACAGGAAGGAATGGGTGTCGAAGAGCAGCTTCATCGCTCGAACTGTTCTATGACTTCGTCCGGAAGCGGCGCGTCGAAATCGTCTCGAATGCGCGCCTGGTCTCGCGACAATCCGGGAGTGCGCGTCCCCTGCGGCGCGACAATCGAGGTCAGTCGAACCACTGGTTTCCCGTTCTTGGCGATGATCACCTCTTCCCCGGCAAGCGCCTTGGCAACCAACCGAGAGAACTGGGGCTTCGCCTCATACATATTCACCTGCATAGTCCGAATCTAGAATAGGAATCCAGAGCAGGCAAGCGTGGTAGCCATGCAACGGAATCATTCTGCTTGAATCGTACCCCGGATCGGCGTAGTATATTAGTAGGACGGATAAGACCAGGTCTGGTCTGGTTTGATCGGTAGAATGAGGAGGTACCGGTGTGGTAGTGAACACGATAACGGAAGCGAAAGCACAACTCTCCGACCTTGTTGAGCGTGCGGCGCACGGGGAAGAGATCATTATCAGCAAAGCAGGAAAACCGATGGCCGTTCTTGCGCCGTACAGCTCGGCAACGGGAGAACGCCGGCCGGGACGACTGCGTGGAAAAATCCGTATATCCGATGATTTTGGCGCACTCCCTGAGGATATCGCCGACGCGTTTGGAGCCGGCGGTCAATGAATCTCCTCCTTGATACGCACATCGCGTTGTGGTGGCTCGCTGACGACCCGTCCCTGTCCAAGACGATCCGCGACCACCTCGGCAATACGAAAAACGTAGTATTCGTGAGCGCAGCGACGGTCTGGGAAGTGGCCATTAAGTCCTCGATTGGAAAACTGGAGATCGACGGCTCCTGGATAGAAGCGCTCGAGGCAGACGGTTTTCAAAAGCTTCCAATCACATGGAGTCACGCCGAGACGGTACGCGGGTTACCAATGGTTCATCGTGATCCTTTCGACCGCATGCTTATCGCCCAGGCCATGGAGGACCGGCTCACCCTGGTGACGGCGGACGAAACGATACCAACCTATCCGGTTCAGTGTCTGGTGAATTGACCGTGGTGGATACTGCTCGCCTCCACGTTGCACCACCGCCCGCACTCCGCTACCCTCACACGCATGGCAGATAATACCGACCGCGGTTCGGGGCCCGGTGGCGGCACCGGCACCGACAAATCTTCTTCCCGCACGCCCGGGCGGCCGCCGAAGGATCCCAACCAGGGCCGCTTGCGGATCGGCAACCAGTGGAATGCGATTCGCATTATCGCCCTCTCGCAGAACAATCCGCTGAAGGCGATCGCGGAGTTCGTGGAGAACTCCATCGACGCCGAGGCGCGAAACATCTCCATCGTGCGGGGCAAGGCGAAGGGTGAGCAGTACCTGAAGGTGATCGACGACGGCACGGGAATCAGTGATTTTCGTTACGTCGCCACCCATATCGGTGACTCGATTAAGCGCCGCCTCAAGGAGCAGGGCCAGGAGAACATTCAGGGGGAGTTTGGTATCGGCCTGTTGAGCTTCTGGACGGTCGGTAATGAGTTGGTTCTTACTTCCTGCCCGCCGGAGGGTGAGGCGCAGCGGCTGCACCTCATGAAGGATTCCCCCGATTTCGCGATCCGCCCCTCCCGGGAGCTCTTTGAGCGCGCCGGCACCACCCTCCACATTCAGCCGCTCCTGTCGGGGGTGCGCAACCTCTCCGGAGAGAAGATTCAGTCCTACCTGGCCAGTGAGCTCCGGGATCGCATTTCGCGCTCGGGGGTGTCGATTCGCATCGTGGACCGCACCGCCCGCAAGGATCTTCTGGTTGAACCTCGACGGTTTCACGGTCGGCTGCTTCATGGGCTCCCGGAGGCGCGAACGCCGCTGGGGGAGATCTACACCGAGCTCTACTTGGCGGAGCCAGGCTCCGGAGCGGGAGTGGCGCTCCACAAACAGGGCACGCGGGTGCTGCCGGATATCACCCGGTCGGAGGCGTTTCGCCGGCCGCCGTGGACCAGCGGCTACGTGGAGGGCATCGTGGACTGCTCCTTCCTGCAGCTCACTCCCGGCACGCGGGACGGAGTGGTGTACGACGCCAACTTCGACTCCTTTGTGGATGCGATCGCCCCAATTGAGGAGGCGCTGCTGGAGTCGATCGAGGAGTACCGCCGCGCCGAGGATGAAGAGGCGAGCAAGGCGATGCTCAAGCGGATTACCAAGGCGCTGAAGGAGGCGTTCTCGATGCTTCCCGCCGACGAGTACGGCTGGCTCAACGCGGGGGAGCGGGGCCGCGCCGGTAACCGGCGAGGGAAACAGGCGGGCCGCGACGGCGCTGGTGACGCCGGCGACGGTGGTGGAGGCGACGGTACCGGCCCGGGCACCGGAAGCCCCCTCGAGGCGGGAGACGCCTCGGCGGCTGAGGGCGAGGCGGCGGCAGCGGCGCAGTTCGATCCAAACGCGATTCCCTCTGCCGACGACCCGGGAGTCTATCGCGACGAGACGGTGGCACCGGGCACCGCGATAGAGGACCCATCGTCGTCCCGCGATCGTGATGGGGGACAGCGCGCCTTTTTCGAATATCCCGGACCGCTCTACCGACTGGAGATCCGTCCCGCCAAGACGCGGGTGACGGTGAACGGCGAGTGTCGGTTGCAGGCGACACCCCGAGACAAGTCGCGCCGGGCGGTGGATTCCGATGTGGAGATCACCTGGGTGATCGAGCACGGCAGCGGTCACCTGGATGTGGAGTCCGGCGAGTACGTCACCTACCACGCCCCGGAGGAGCCGGAGCTGGCGGTGGTGGGGGCCCACGCGCGGCAGGATCAGGTGGAGTGTGAGGCGCGCGCCACGATCACGGTCACGGCGGAACTGGGCGGTGCCGGCGCGGGCAGCGCGGGAACGGGAGCGGTTGGCCGGCAGGGCATGCCCGGCTACACCTACCGCTACGCCCCGGGAGAGTTGTGGCGGTCCCGGTATCAGCCGGAACAGTCGTTAGTGATCGTTAACTCCGGTCACGCTGACTTTGTGTATGCCGCGCGGCAGTCGGCGAGCAAGCTGCGCTATGTGGGGCGCCTGTTTGCCAAGGAGATCGTCCTGGCCAACTTCCCCGGCGCTCCCCGGGATGAACTCTTGGAGCGGATGATTGAGTTGGAGCTGTATATGGACCGGGCGTTGCGGTAGGGCGGTACGCGCCGGCACCGGGCACACCACACAGTGCGGGACATCGCAGCCGCCACTCGTTGCATCTACCGCATCCCGTCACCTGTCACCTGTCACCTGTCACCTGTCACCGGTGAGCATCCAACATCCCCGCCGCTTCGGCCAGCGCCGCGCCCCGCGAGTCTCGCTCCACCACACCGGAATCCATCACTCCGATCCGCCGCAACCGCTCCCGGGTGTCCGCGGAGGCCCCCGCCACATACACCGGTTTCCCCGCACCATGGGCATCGAGGATCACGTTCTCCAACGCCAGCGCCACCGTGGTGCCCAGCATAGATACGTCGGAAAGATCCACAATCAGAATCCTGCCGCGGCGGTCCATGGCAGCGTGCTCCCGGGCGATCGCCTGCGCCACCCCAAAGATCATCGGCCCACTCAAATGGAAGAGGACGATCTGCCCCTCGGCGGCCTCCAGGATCTGCCGCTCCTCCTCGGTCAGAATCGGCTCCCCGGCGGGGTCCACCGTGGTCACTCGCGTGGACGGCAGATTGGAGAGCCGCTCGATGGTGAGGACATTGGCGACAAACACCCCCACTCCCACGGCGACGATCAGGTCCACCAGAACCGTCATCGCCAGCACGGTGTACATCACCACCGTGGCGGAGGTCGAAATGCGGTGCGCCCGCCCGAGGAAGCTCCAGTCCAGGATATCCACGCCCACCTTGACGGCGATCCCCGCCAGCACCGCCATGGGGATCACGCTGAGCATCGGCGCCAGCGCCAGAACCGCCACCAGCAACACCACCGACCGGACGATTCCCGCCACGGGACTCCGCGCCCCGGACTGGATATTCACCACCGTCCCCATGGTGGCCCCGGCGCCGGGGAGTCCGCCAAACAGCCCGGAGAAGAGATTCCCCAGCCCCTGCCCGATGAGCTCGCGGTTGGAGTCGTGGCGCTCGCGGGTGAGGCTGTCGGCGATCATCGCGGTCAGGAGCGAATCTATCGCCCCCAAGACCGCCAGGATGCCGCCGTCAATGAGCACCTGGGTAATCCGGCCCACGGTAAAGCGGGGCCACACGATCTCCGGTAATCCCACAGGAATCGCGCCGATCGCCCGGTAGCCACCCTCCGGCAGCGCGATCACCGCAATCACCGTCCCCACCACCACCGCCAACAGCGGCGGCGGCACGATGCGCCGGAAACGTCGCGGTACGGCAAACAGCAGCAGCAGGGATACCGCCGCCAGCAGCACTTCCCGCAGTTCAACCGAGGCCAGCAGCCGCGGCAGCGCGGCGATCAACCCCAGCGCACCCCCGGGAGGTGTCGGGTGCCCCAGCATCGGCGCAATTTGGGTGAGAATCAGCAGCACGCCGATGCCCGACATAAACCCGGAGATCACGCTATAGGGCATGAGCGTGATGTAGCGGCCCAGCTTGAGCGCCCCCAGAACCATCTGGAACACGCCCGCCACCATCACCACCGTAAACGCCATCGCCAGACCGTGATCCGGATTGGTCGCCACCACCCGCGTGATCACCGCAGTCATCACCACCGTCATCGGTCCGGTGGGCTCCGAGATCAGCGTCCGCGTGCCCCCAAACACGGCCGCAAACAACCCTACCAGCACCGCCCCGGTAAGCCCCGCCTGCGGTCCCGCCCCGGACACCACCCCAAAGGTGAGCGCCATCGGCAGGGACACCACCGCTGCAGTCAGCCCACCAAACAAGTCACCACGCAACGTATCAGTTTTTATTCGGTCAAGAGCCGACATTCGTTGAATATAGGCAGAGCGATCGTGTGGTGTCGAGAGGTTAAACTGACGGGTTGTGCGGTGACCGATCCAAGCAACCGTTCAGCAGCTCCCGCCTGAGGGGCGTCTGCGTCCGGCGCTATCCCGACGTGGATTTCTCTCCACGCACGCTTGCTATGCCTGCATTTCGTGATTACATTGCAGGCGTGAGGTGCTGCACATGCCGCAATATACCATTCGCAATGTCTCCGATTCTATCGACCGCGAGCTTCGCGACCGCGCCCGGCGGAACGGCACGAGTCTCAACGAAACGACCCTGGAGGTGATCAAGCGTGGCCTCGGTATCGTTGGTAGCGATCAGACCTACGATGACCTCGATGACCTCATCGGAACGTGGCAGTCGGATGAGATCTTTGATCAAACGATAGCGAATCAGGACACCGTGGATGATGACCTATGGCAGTAGACATCGCGATTGACACCAACCGCTACCGGGACTTCGTCGATGGCGGGTCTGAGGCGGTGGCAGTGTTTCGCACGAGCCCGAGAATACTGGTTCCTTTCGTCGTGGTCGGGGAGCTCCGGGCAGGGTTCGCGGTGGGCTCGCGCGGAGTCGAAAACGAGCGCGTGTTGGAGCAGTTCCTGCACCGCCCTCGCGTCGAAATACTCCTGCCCACGATGGATACCACCCGACACTACGCCATCCTCTACCGGCAGCTTCGCCTCGCAGGAACGCCGATTCCCACCAACGATCTGTGGATCGCCGCCCTGGTCGTCGAGCACGACGTGATGCTGTATAGCCGCGACGCGCATTTCGATGCACTGCCCCAGTTGCCACGGCTTCGACCTGCGTAGCGATTGCAACGGGCCCGCGGAAAACCGAAGCTACACGGATTTTGTGTACGGCCTCTAAGCCCGCTCAAGAGGAAGTTCGAATCGAAACGTAGTTCCCTCGGAGCAATCATAGGCAAACCGCCCGCCCAACTGTTTGCTGAGAGATTCAATGAGGACGAGACCCAACCCCGCAGGGATGGTAGTATCAACGTGCTCCGGGCAGAATCCCTTGCCGTTGTCCCGAACCACCAAAATCAACTCCGAACCGTGTGACTGCACCGAAAGAAATACTCTTCGGTGCGAATCTACAACGTAGTCACTCAAATCCTTGAGATAACTGCCCAGGTTCACATTCTCGAAATCATCGGCATGGTCAAGCTGTTGATGCACCATGGCCATTGACGCGATACGCTGTTCGGCTCCACGAATACGTGCTTCCGCATCCTTTCCGCTCCCGTTCTCTTCGGAGAGCTTCAGAAGGCTGGCAAGGATTTGTAAGTTGTTCTTCACGCGATGGTGAATCTCGCGGAGAAGCACCTCTCGTTCCCTCAACCGTCGGTTGAGGTCTTCCGTTCGGTTCGCGATTTCCTGCTCTTGGCTACGGTTCTGCTGCAGGAGTCTCGTCTCGGCCTGCAACGTCTGCACTCGCTGCCGGTACAGCAGGATCGAGACGACACCCGCGACGACCTTCATAACGAAAACCTCGATGAACACAGTTATTCCATGGGCAACGGGGCTTCCACCGAGCGCCGTGAGTGCCACAGCATACGCGACAAAGGCGCCCGTATAGATCAGCACGGACTCCTTCGGTGGAATCAAGAGTGACGTCGAGACGAAGAACGCAACAATGAACAACGTATACGGGGTCTCCTGGAACGTTGCCAGAAACGCCAGCGAGAAGAGGAAAACAACTACGCGAATTCTCCGGGCCGAACCGGGGCCTGACCAGACCACCACCCCGAACCCCGCGATGAGAGGGAGAATAATCAGATCAAGATAGAGGTAGTAGTAAGCTCCTCGAGGTAGGTAGTGCAGAAAATCAATGATCAGAGAGACAGCGATCCACAGAACAAGTAGTCCCGATACGATCCGGCTCCGGCGTCTGTTGTCAACGGCGGGGTAATACTCACACCTGTCGTTGGGAACCGGTGCATCGGTTCTACTCATGCGCGGGAGTATACACCGTCACCCGTCGGCAATCTATCGTGAAAGACGCGGGTAGTCGTAGAAACCGAGGTCAAGCGCGAGTTCTGTAAGACTGACACTCCCCGTCCGGTTCAGGCGAGTCATAGCGTGCGCAATTCTTGAGACAAGCAGATACCGCTTCGGACGGCGATGGCACCAGTACGGCCGAGCCGGTATCAGAGTGCAATACTCACCTGGTCTGATCCTCCCCAGGAAATCTCGCGAGCCTACAGATCACATTGACTCCGAACGGAGAAGATCTGCAGGAAGTATCTCCCGGTTACGAAACGTATACGGCCTCTGCATTGGTAAACGGGTCGGATTGGTCAATCGGCGCCCTCTACGGTAGGGAACAAGGAATCTCTCAGCTATCAGGATTGACAAAACTGGGTAGTGTAGTAACGTTGTACATAAAGGAAAAGTACTGCGTGAGATTCGAATGGGATTCGGCGAAGAGCGCGTTGAACGAATCGAAACATGGCATTTCATTCGAAACAGCGAAAGAAGTGTTCTCGGATCCGCTGCATCTCTCGAGGCTCGATCAACGGTTTAGCTACTTCGAAGAGAGATGGATAACCGTTGGAACCATTGAGTCCGAAGGCGTTGTGGTGGTCGCAAACATGTTTTTCGACCAGGGGGATGAAGAGGTGATCAGAATTATCTCAGCTCGGGGTGCGACGCGAAGCGAGGCGCAACAATATGAGCGATAGATCCAAGTACGATGATTTTGAGTTGGAACCAGAATACGACTTTTCCAACGGGATACGTGGCCGATTCTTTCATCCAAAGAAGAAGTCCACGACCATCCGACTGGACGAGGACCTGATTCTGTTCTTCAAGAAGAAAGCCAGCGAGAAGAAAGTCGGATACCAATCCCTGGTAAACGCAGCGCTTCGAGAGTACGTTCACGATCACTCTGTCGAGTAGTGCTCTCAGATTGGGATGGGGCCACGGCGCTACTCCGTCATCAAAAGGATTCAAAGGGCGGTGACCCTCATAGCTGACGGGCACGATATTGATCTAACCTGAACTGAGCGGTTTTCAAGGGTAGAAAAAAATACCTCCATGTGGTGTAATG
>JBBDTM010000090.1:0-18689 GCA_040904425.1 Alkalispirochaeta sp. | reverse complement strand
CCGGCACGGGGATTACCTCCGGCGGGAGAGCGTCCCCGCCGTCCGGGCGGGCGCCCCGAGCAGCGCGCGTCACCACGTACTCCGCACTCAGCGCCTGTACCGCGAAGCTGGTGTCCATGATCTCCGCGGGATGGCCGTCGGCGGCGGAGATGTTCACGATCTTGCCGTCGGCAATAACGTTAATCCAGCGCCCATCGTTCTGGTGATACCCTTGCAGGTTCTCCCGGACTTCCACCGTTTCCGCGGATTGCTCCCGGAGCGCGTCCAGGGCGATCTCATCGTAGAAGTGGCCGGCGTTGGCGAGAATCGCGCCGTCCTTCATCACGGCAAAGTGCTCCGGAGTGATGACGTCTTTGACGCCGGTGGTGGTAACAAAGAAATCTCCCAGGCGCGCCGCCTCAGCCATGGGCATCACGCGGTATCCGTCCATCACCGCCTCCAGCGCTTTCACTTCGTCCACCTCACAGACGATCACCTGAGAGCCCATGCCGGCGGCGCGCTCGGCGATGCCCCGGCCGCACCAGCCATAGCCGGCGATCACCATCGTCCGGCCGGTAACCACCAGATTGGTGGTGCGCATAATCGCATCCATCGTGCTCTGACCGGTGCCGTAGCGGTTGTCGAACATGTGCTTCATGAGGGCGTCATTGACGGCGATCACCGGAAAGCGCAATTGGCCGGCGGCGGCGCGCGCCTTATTCCGCAAGACCCCTGCGGTTGTCTCCTCGCATCCACCGAGGCATTCCCCTGCGTACGCCGCGGCCCCTTCATGGAGGTGGTGGACGAGGTCGCCGCCGTCGTCGATGACCACGTGCGGCGTTACTTGGAGGGCGGTGAGTTGGTGGTGCTCAAACTCCTCCCGAGTGGCGCCACGCCAGGCGTAGACGTGGAGGCCGCGATCGGCGAGCGCCGCCACTACATCATCTTTCGTGGAAAGCGGATTACTCCCGGTCACACTTACCTGCGCGCCCCCCGCAGCGAGCACCAGCGCCAGGTAAGCGGTTTTGGCTTCCAGGTGAACGCTCACCGCCGCCCGCAGTCCGGCGAAGGGCTGCTCCCGGGAAAAGCGCTCCTCCAGCCCTCGGAGAATCGGCATGTTCCGCCGCACCCAGTCGATCTTGCGGTTCCCCTCGGTCGCCAGGGAGGTATCGCGAATGATGTTGCTCGGCATCTCGATACTCATTCCATCGCCTCCACTACCGATTTCACCAACGTTACAAACTTATCACGTACCATGCGTCCCGTTTCCATCACTTCCTCGTGGTTGAGTGGTTGATCAAGGATGCCGGCAGCCATGTTGCTGATCGCGCTGATTCCCAGCACGCGCAGCCCCGCGTGGGCGGCCGTGATCACCTCCGGCACCGTAGACATTCCCACCGCATCGGCGCCGAGCGTGCGCAGCATGCGGATCTCCGCCGGTGTTTCGAAGCTGGGCCCCGCCATGTGCGCGTACACCCCTTCCCGGACATCGATTTCGTTCTCCGCGGCCACGCGTTTGGCCAGCCGCCGCAGTTCCGGTGTGTAGGCGGTGCTCATATCGTTAAAACGCAGGCCCAGTTCATCGATATTGGCGCCCCGCAGCGGGCTGTCGGTGAACAGTTTGATGTGATCTGTAATGAGCATCAGATCTCCCGGTAGCAAACCCGCGTTGACCGCACCGGCGGCGTTGGTCACCACTACCGTTTCTACGCCGAGCTGTTGCATCACCCGCACCGGAAACACTACCTGATCCATGGAATAGCCTTCGTAGTAGTGAAAGCGGCCCTGCATAATCACCACCTGCTTGCCGCCGAGTTCACCAAAGACGAGCCGCCCCGCGTGGCCCTCCACCGTGCTCACGGGAAATCCCGGAATATCGGCGTAGTCGATCGCGTCCGCCCCGGGAATCTGATCACCGAGGACGCCGAGTCCACTGCCAAGAATGAGACCCACCGTGGGCTTCACCGACGTCTTACCGGAGATAAACTGGGCGGCGTTGCGAACCGCCTCCATCCGTTGATCCATCATTCTGCTCCTAGCAGTGCGCCCTGCCGGGCGCACAAAAAAACGATCGGCCGGCGGAATACCGCCGAGCCGATCGTTTGAGAATCGGAGCCATGTGCGCCGGAAATCGGCCTTTTTGGCTCCCGAATACCGTACGGATCAGTCCAGGAGATCCTGGATCTCGCCGCGGGTCTGGGCGATTTGGATCTCGCCGGAGAGGATTCCTTCCCGGGCTGCCGCAACGGCATCTTTCACCGCCTGGGGAACGACACTCTCAAAGTTGTTGAAGGGGGAGATACCGGTGGCGTCTTGCGCCAGCCCATAGGTCTGCGTCCCACTTTGGAAGTTGCCGTTAGCAATACTCTCAAGTACCACGTATACCGATTCGGGAATCTTCTTAATCGCGCTGGTGAGAACCGTATCCGGGGCCACGTTGCTTTGGTCGACGTCAACGCCGATCGCCAGCACGCCCCTGTCACGAGCCGCTTCGATCACGCCCAATCCGGTGAGACCGGCGGCGTGGAAGATGATATCCGCACCCTGCTCAATCATCGCCAGTCCTGCCTCACGACCACGGGCCTGGTCCACAAAGTCACCGGCGGTGACGGAGAGAACCTCCACGTCGGGGTTGGCGTAATTCACACCCTGGATAAAACCGACCTCGTAGCGCTCAACGGGAGGCACGAACATACCGAGAACCACGCCAACCACGGGGTCGGGGTTCAGTTTGTCCGAGGCATTGGAGTATTCCGCGGTCATGTGCCCGGCGACAATACCGGCAAGAAATCCGCTCTGTTCTTCCTTGTAAAGGATACCCTGGAAGTTCGGAATTTCCGGATCACCACCGATATCGATACCACCGAAGTAGGTATCCGGATTCATCCGAGCCGCCTCTTTTACCGCGTCTTCCATGAGAAATCCCACGGCAAACACGACTTCCGCACCATCTTCGGCAAGGCCGGTAAGGTTGGGGATGTAGTCGGTCTGCTGGTTTGACTCGACGACCCGCGGCTCAAAACCGAGCTCCTCACCCATCTGCAGTCCGGCGTAGGCGCCGTCGTTGAAGCTCTTATCACCGAGACCACCAACGTCGGTGGCCATGGCGGCTACCATCGGTTCATCTCCCTCGGTTTCGCCGCTCTGGCTCTCTTCAGCCTGTCCCCCGGCGAACACCATCGCCGCCGCTACCATAAGTAGCAGCAATACATGCAATGTCTTTTTCATAACGATCCCTCCTTTTGGGATTTAATCTCTATCGATTGAACGTGAATTATACACGTCCCATCAGTAACACACAATTAGTCAAAACGTCCCAGCACAGGCATTCAGCCGGCCAAGCTCAATCCTGTGTCCGCTCTATCATGAAATCGGTACCCACCGCCTTGGGAGGACGACTTCGGCGCACGAGTCCCGCCACGGCAACAACTGTCAGCACGTAGGGTAGAACGATAAACAACTCCTCCGGCACGTTTAAGACCTGGAACACCTGAAAGCGCACCTGCAGGGCATCAGCGAGACCAAAGAAGAGCGCTGCGACAAACGCCCCCACCGGGTGCCAGCCACCGGAGATCATCGCCGCCATCGCGATAAATCCACGGCCTCCAGTCATGCCCTCGGTGAAGCTCACGTTGCCCTCGATGGAGAGGTACGCGCCCGCCATACCGCCCACGAGACCACTCACCAGAACGCCGAGATAACGCATCTTGTACACCGACACGCCGATCGTCTCCAAGGCCAGAGGGTGCTCACCGGCGGCGCGGACGTGGAGGCCCACCTTGGTACGATTCAAAAACCAGGTGAACAGGGGAATCATGATAAATCCAAAGTAGACGATGGGGGTCTGGTTGAAGAGCATCTGCCCCACCAAGGGTATGCTGGACAGCACCGGAATCGCCCAGCGGTAGGCTGAGAGACTCACCGGAATGGAATCGGTGGTTCCCGGATGGCCGACGATAATAATCATCAGATATGCGGTTATTCCCAGGGCCAGGACGTTGAGCACCGCCCCACTGACTACGTGGTTCAGGTGCAGGTTCACCGTGGCGAAGGCGTGAAGCATGCTGAAAATTCCGCCGAAGACTATCGCCGCCAGAAGGCCGATCCAAGGATTTCCCGTGGCGCCCGCCACGATGGCTGCGGTGAACGCCCCCACGGTCATGATCCCTTCCATGGCGATATTCACGATTCCCGAGCGTTCGCATACCACCGCGCCCATCGCAGCAATAGCGATGGGGGTGGCGTTTCGAACCATGGCGGAAAGCAGGTTTACCAAAAAGTCGTAGTCAAACATGTCAGGCCTCCTGCCTCGCGTCCTCGGCGATCTGCTCCCGGGCCGCCCGCTCCCGCTGCCGGCGACGACGAATGTTGCCGATGGCGGTGTAGATATAGCGGGCTACCACCAGGAACAGAATGGTGCCTTTGACGATTTCTACAATGGCGCTGGGGGTGGAGGTGGTGCGCGCCATGAATTGGCCGCCGGCATCAAGCATGCCCCACAACAGACCGGTAAAGACGACTCCGATAGGGTTTCCGGCAGCCAGGAGCGCCACGGAGATTCCGTTCCAGCCGTATCCCGCCTGCAAGTTCTCGTACAATCGGTGGTCAAGACCGTTGACCTGGTTAAACCCGGCGAGCCCCGCCAGGAATCCGGCGATGAGCAACGCCCGAAAGATGTTTTTTCCCACGGAAATACCCTGCGCCCGGGCGGCGTCTTTGTTCTCCCCCACCGCACGGATCTCGAATCCCCAGCTGGTGTGGTACAGGATGTAGTGAATCAGGAGCGCTACCACGATGGCGATAAGGATACCGGTATGTACGCGATAATTCGCGTTGGGAAGAAACTCCTGAAGACGGGGCAATATCGAGGATTCCAAAATCTTGTCCGTGACATACGGATGCGTGCTATCGGCGGGATCTCCTCCGTTGGCCCGAATGAAGATCGGCGAGAGATACCGGGCCGTATGGGCCAGCATCATCGTGGTAATCACCTCGTGGGCCCCGGTGCGAACCTTAAGGAAGGCGGGAATGATCATCCAGATCGCCCCCAGGAGGCCGGCAAAGACAAATACCAGCGGAATCGTAACCAGCGCCAGCATCGCGATACGAAGACTCAGCCACGTTGCCGCCATGGCCCCCAGGTAGTACTGGCCCTCAGCTCCGATATTGAAGAGTCCCGCCTTAAACGCGAACGCCACGGAGAGCGCAGTAAAGATCAAGGGCGCCGCGTTGAGCACCGAAATGTGCCAGTTGCGCACCAGCCCGCCAAAGAACATCGCCCCGTACGCCTCGAACGGATCGTACCCGGTGAGGAGCATAATAACGCCCCCGATAATAATCGCCAGAGTGACGCCCATGATCGGAACCGCCATCGTCCGCCCGGCGCGGTGCAGATGATCCTTGAACTCGGCGGGGCCGTTCAGCATCCGATAGCGCCAGAGGTACAGCGCACCGGCGGCGGCGATCAGCCAGATACCCCAGAAGTAGAACGTCTCTCCCCCGGACATCGTGGCGCCCAGCCACAGAACGGTACCGGCAGCGCCGAGTAATACGATGGCCGGAGAGAGGAGTCGCGGAAGCATACCTGTGGACTGTGTATTCTTTGATGCGCTCATGCACTCTGCTCCTTTTTGCCGCCGGTCATATAGAGGCCAACCTCGCGCTCATCGGTCTCGCCGGTCTTGAACTCCTTCACGATCCTTCCCTCATACATTACGAGGATGCGGTCGGCGAGGCCGAAAATCTCCTCCAGCTCAAGGGAAATCAGGAGAACCCCCACGTCCTGATCGCGCATCGCCAGGATCTGGGAGTGGATGTACTCGATCGCGCCCACGTCCAGGCCGCGGGTAGGCTGGTTGACCACCAGGAGCGACGGTTCCCGGGTGAGCTCCCTGGCGAGGATCACCTTCTGCTGGTTACCGCCGGAGAGGTTCCCCGCGGGCGCCAGCGGCCCGGGAGTGCGGATGTCAAAATCAGTGATTAACTGCTCCGCCCGGGAGGCCATGGCACCATATTCCAGGCGCCATCCATGGGCGGAGGCGTTGGGGGCGCGGTCGTGATATCCAATGGCGATATTCTCAGCCACCGTGAACGGCAATACCAGGCCGTAACGATGGCGGTCGGACGGCACATAGCTGACTTTGCGGTGAATGCGCTCCTTGGTGGTAAGGTTTTTAATGTCGTCACCCTCGTGGTTCAGTACTCCGGAGGCCACCGGCCGAAGCCCCATAATCGCCTCGGCGAGCTCACTCTGCCCGTTTCCGTCGACCCCGGCGATTCCCACAATCTCCCCGGGATGGACGTCGAGGGTCAGACCATCGACGACGGGAATGTGCCTATCATCGGTGACCCGGAGATCCTCGATCTGAAAGACGGGATTTGGTTTGACAGGGTGATCCTTCTTCTCCACCGAGAGCACCACCGACCGGCCCACCATGAGGTTAGCCAGGTCCTCCTTGGAAACATCGGCGGTGGTTCGTTCACCCTCAACCTTGCCGCCGCGCAGGATATACACCCGGTCGGAGATCGCCTTCACCTCTTCCAGTTTGTGGGTGATGATAATGATCGACACGCCGTTGTCCCGAAGTGCCCGGACCACGGTGAAGAACTCTTCCACCTCTTGCGGGGTAAGCACCGCCGTGGGCTCATCGAGAATCAGAATCTTGGCCTGCCGGTAGAGCGCCTTGAGAATCTCTACCCGTTGCTGGAGTCCCACCGAGAGGTTCATGATTTTGGCGTCTGGGTCGATTCTGAGACCGTGCCGGTCGCTGAGCTCTTTCACCTGTTTCCAGGCGGCCTTATAGTCGATCTGCGGTCCCTTGCCGGGCTCGGAGCCGAGAATGATGTTCTCCGTAACCGTCAGAGTATCAACAAGCATGAAGTGCTGGTGAACCATTCCCAGGCCGCGGTCGATCGCGTCCCGCGGTGAGGAGAACTCCACCGTCTTTCCGTCGATGAAGATCTCGCCGGCGGTCGGTTTGTACAACCCGTAGAGTACGTTCATGAGCGTGCTCTTGCCCGCACCGTTCTCACCGAGGAGACAGAGGATCTCACCCTTGTTGAGTGTTATGTTGATGTCGTCGTTGGCCAGTACCTTGGGGAATTGCTTGACGATATGGCGCGTCTCAAGAATCGGTTGGGCCATAGAACCTCCTCAGGGTGCACCATACTAACCCGAGGATAGGGATCTTGTGCAGTATCTTTGTGCAATTACACGTGCCATCGCAGCACGCGAGCGGCGAAGGGCGTTGCGCGATAACGCGCGGACCCCCCGGAATCGGCGGCGTCCCGGGACTCCCCGCGCTCCGAAGCGACCTCACAGAGGCCCAGCATGCGCGCCAGACGCCGCAAGAATCGCTCTTCCACCGACCGCGCCACCAGGTGGGCGTCTTCACTCCAACTGATCTCGTCGGAATCGAGCACCAAGTGCCCGGCCATCACCGCCAGGGGTCGCTGCAGCTCCTCGGGCGTGATCCCCCGCTCCCCGGCGCGGGTCAGCACCCAGGACATGAAAAGAGCGTTGTACTGAATAAACGTCAACGGCGGCAGGCCGTCATGAAGTCCCCAGGGATAGCGGTTAAACAGTCGCAGCAGAAGCGCCTTGTAGAACGCCCCCACTCGACCGTGGCGGATCAGGTCATAGGAGCGGGCCGACAACCCGTGCTCGTCCCGTTCATCGAGAAACTCCGTGGCCATGAGAATTTGGAGCAGACGGCGCAGGTTGACGTGGGCGGTGCGAGGATCCATATCGAGACAGCGCGCCAGGCGCCAATCGAAGGTGATCGCCTGCAACGCCGGGGGCGAGGTTGCGTCGTCCTCCGTGGGTGACCGACCAAACTCGAAACGTACCCCACCACCGTCGTCCAACAGCCACAACAACCGCCACGCGCGGCGAACAAAGGGCACCGCCAGGTAATCCGCCGAGGGAAGGTCTTCGCGAATGGAGAGGCAACCGGCGGAGCGCTCCTCGGAGGCGCCACCCAGCGCCTGGAGATCCGCCAGGGATAGGCCATGAAACTCCCGCCGACCACGGGTTCGGTGGCGGAAACTCGAGAGCGCAGCGAACCACGGCGGGGAATCGCCACCGGCCGCCGAGATACCGGCGCCGGAGCCCTCACCGGTGGCGGCCGCGCCGCGATCCTCGGAGTTGGGGCTTTCCGGCCCCGGCCGGCGGTCTACATCGTCCGGATAGCGGGAGGTGCTCCGCGGGACGTTCCGTTCATCCTTAACCCATCGATCCAACCACGTCTGTACGGTAGCCATAACACAGTACATGACTGAGCTGTGGGATACGGTACTTGGGGAGTGCCCGCGAAAAATCGGCGCCGGCGGGCAAAATCTTCACAGACACGGGAACGGATGTGTGGTACGCGGGGCTCGTGCGCGGGCCGGGCGCGGGCGCGGCGCGGGCGCGGCGCCGAGAGGCGTACTCGCCCCGATGCACGACGCGACACCCCGGTAGCCGGCGCTACTCTACGACGATGAACGTGCCCCACATACCGGCTTGGCGGTGGCCGGGCACGCCGCAGTAGAACTCGAACTCTCCGGCTTCGTCCGCAGTGAACTCGATCGTCTCCGACTGTCCGCCGCGAATCACCTCAGTGGCGGCATCAAACTCGTCGATGACCCAGTCGTGACGACCACCGGTGTTCTCAAAGGTGAGCCGAATCGTGTCACCGAGATTCACCCGGATCTCCGACTGGACGAAGGAGAGTCGATCGTTCTGAACGGTGATCTCCTTCACATCTCCGCTCTCACCGGTGACATCCACCGTTTCCTGCGCAACCAGCGGCGCCGCCGCTACCAAAACCAATATGATCGCAATGCTCAGCTTTTTCATAAGCTAAAGATAGCGCGGTGGTGGGGAAAGGTCAAAACTGGTGGCCGCTGGGCGAATATTGGCAGCCACCCCCAGGAGGAAGCCGCCGGGCGACGTGCCGGCGGCCTCTTAGACTTACACGGTTAGCTCGTCGTCGTGTCGGTGAAGTACGCCAAGTCGTAGGTGTACGTGTCCTGTAGGGAGCGATCGGCATCGTAGACCGTGATCTCCAGGCTGAACTCCGGCTCCTCCATAACCTCTTCCAGGTAGGCCATAAGCTGGTCGTTATCATCGATCATCGCCTGGGTAATCTCCAGCGTCTGATTCGTGTCAAACCCGCCGGTGACAAGTAGGTTTCCCTGGACCAGATTGTCAGCTTCAAAGTCATCGGCCAGGTTGCCTTCCACCGACATGGCGCTGCTCACCCGAAGCGAAACGGCGAAGGCCGCGTCCACGGAAGAGGGCACGTCTTCATAGCCGTCATCGTCGGTGACGGTACGCCAGTCGTTGAGGGCAACATCCACGTTGATACTGAGCGCTGCGTGAAAGGAACCGCCTGTCATCCGGGTGTCGTCGGTGGTGTCGGTGTCTATCTCCCCCATGTCGACGTGCAGTGTGCCGGAAGCCGTCCCCGTGATCCGCGTGGGCAGGTCGTCGCTGTTGTAGGAGATCCGCACGTCTGCCTCGGCGTCGGCATACGCCCCGAGAACGCCGATCACCTCGTCGCGGAGTGCTGCTTCCAGAGTGATTTGCGACGGCGGGGGCTCCGGGAATCCATTCATGAGCTCTTCCGGCGTCAGGTTGAAGGTGGATTCACCCGTGGGCTCCCAGGTCTCCAACTGCGTACCGAGGTAGTCACCCACCTCCTCGAGGCCGATTCCCATCAAGAAAAGCGCTTCATCCTTGTCGACAGGTAAGGAATACCCCGACGAGAGTGTACCGAAATCATCCGTGGACGAGGTCTCGGTGAGCGTCACGTTCTCCACCGACTCCACGGAGGGGGTAGTACTACCACCGGAGGTGTCTTCCCCCAGATCGCATCCAACAAACACTACTGTCGCTACGAGAAGTAGAGTGAAGACTCCGCTTCGTCCGATACGAGATACTGGTCGCACCATGGCGCACCTCCTATGAATGACCCTGTTGGGGTATACATAGAAGTGTAGTCCCAGCGCTCCTAATTATCCATGAATTTTAAATTTGTAATGGCGTCATTATTCTTTAGAAGAGGTATAGCGCAGTATCACTTCTCCAAGTGTCGTGCGCTCCACCCGCAGCGGACGGCGGTGTACAAGCAGCGCGTCGCGGCTGACCCTGCCGGTTCGATACTCGTGCTCCAGGGAGGCGTGTTCCGGCCGGGTAACCAAGTAGTCCAGCTGGAATGAAGATGTTGTCCATGAACTCCTGGTGTACGGAGCCTCTGCCGGCCGGAGATGGGGCATCATCATGCGATTTACCAGATCCAGAGCCTTGTTGTTGGCGCCACCGGGCTCGTCTACCGAAACGATCACTCGCCCGCTGTTGAGCGCTTCATCCGTTGCCGCGGTGATTTGCTTCGTCTGGGCCAACGGATGGTCCTGTAGTCGCGAAATCGGGGTGTAAAACCGTTGCGCCGCCCGGGGCAACGGCAAAAGTGACACGGTGGCGGCCGCTACCACCAGCGCAAGGGGAGCATACGTCACCAAGCCTCCCCGGAGTACGCCCTCGAACCGTGGCAGACGCATACCCACCGCCACCGCAATGGCAACCACCGGAATGAATGCAACAGGAATGAAGTAGCGGTTATTGAAAGGCTCCACCGGTACCAATGGATCGGTGCTGGAGACCAGAAACGTCATGAGCACGATGAAACCGAGAAAGGGCGGCACAAACGCCCGCATCCAGGGATAGCGCTTCCATTCAACAACGATCGCGGATAGCCCGCCCAGCAGCAGGAGGTGCCACGGAACAGGAAGAAACTCGAAGCGATAGCGATTGAACAGCTCCCAGAAACTCGCCAACGCGTCCTCCCGAACGGTGCCGGGGACGTGAGTCCCCATTATGATTCCCAGCCGACCGAGCGACTGGTCCGCCGGCAGCGCGTACAGTGAATGCTCAACGATATAGCCAACGAGTAGAATTCCACCGAAAAACAACGCATCGGTTGCCGCCCGCCGCAGATCATGCCGGTGCGCCCAAACGATCACGAACAGCATCCCCGGAAGGAAGTAGATGCTCGTAATCTTGGTCAGATAAGCGATAAACAGCCACGTCGCCGCATACGCCAACGCACGCCGCCGGCCGGTATGTAGGTAGCGATCAAAGGCCAGCCACATGGCGGGAAGAAACACCAAGACGAACGGCTCCGGTCGAATCTGACTGTTCGACCGAATAAGGTACGGAAACGCCAGCAGCAACACGACTCCGATGACGGCGGGAGTTCGACCGGCGTGGCGCCGAATGAGGCAATAGATCAACACCGCCTGAATCGGCGAGAGGATCAAGGGAATCACATAGTACATCGCCGGGTGAATACCGGTAACCAACTGGGCCACCGCAGTCGGAACGATTATCGGCCAGCGGATCGTGCGGTGCATGATTTCCGGATACGGCAGGTCCGAGAAGAGGCGCGTGGCCGCAAACCAGTAATCCACCTCATCCGGTCCTTCATTGATCGACTGCAGCATGAGCAGCCGAAACAGAACGCTTGCGATGATCACCGCCCAGAGCGTGATGCGCTCCTGCCGAACGGCGGTACTATCGTTTCTTATCACCGGGACTGTCTCCATATTCCAATTTCCTCACCCTGTACTGGATATCCTCTGAGATCCGCCGGTTTACCGCGATAAGATCCGCCACAAAGGCAACGAGCATTGTGTGAAACCCAAATCCCAACAGGACCGACGCGAGAATCAGCGACTGCACATGTCCATCACCGGCGCCGGCAAAGTAAAAGAATAGGAAGCGAACGCCCAGGGCGACTCCCGGCAAAAAGAGCAGCACCCCGATCCAGAAGAAGAATGGAAACGGCCGATAGACCACGTTAAACCGAAGAATCGTCCCTAATGATCGACGAACATAGCTACCGATACTCTTCACGAGCCGGGACGGCCGCAGATCTGTATTCACTCTTACCGGCGTGTTGGCGATCGCGATCCCCTTGTGCCCGGCCTGGATAATCGTTTCCAGTGTGTAGGTATAAGGATTGTGGACGTTGAGCTGCATCGCCGCCTGCCGGGCGATCGCCCGAAATCCGCTCGGCGCGTCGGCCACGTCGGTGTGGCTCACCGCCCGTACAACTGAAGATCCCACGTGCTGGAGACGCTTCTTGAATGGAGAGAAGTCCTTAATCGAATCGATCGGCCGTTCGCCGATTACCATCTCCGCCTCGCCGGCGAGAATTGGAGCCACCAGGGTCGGGATATCGCCCGATTCATACTGATTGTCTGCATCGGTATTGACGATCACGTCCGCGCCCAATCTCAAACACGCGTCCAACCCGGCGATAAAGCCTGAAGCCAGGCCCCGATTCACGGAAAATCGAACAACGTGGTCCACTCCATGCTCGCGCGCGACGTCCGCAGTGTTGTCGGTACTGCCGTCGTCGATAATCAACCACTCTACGGTGTCAAAGCCTTCTACTTCGCGGGGCAACGTATGCAACACGGTACCAATCGTGGCGGCCTCGTTGTAACATGGAATCTGGATTATCAGTTTCATACTGGCCCACTATAGCGAAAACGTTGAGATCTGTGTCATATTCTCCACCAATGCGTCGATCCTTGCCCGTTCTCGAATTTGGTCGCTACGGTATTGTCTCCGTGGGGGCGCTCAGCATCGATTTTGCCGTGCTTACTCTGCTTACGTCGGGATTCGGCGTGTACTACCTGGTGTCCGCCGTTATCAGCTACTCGGTGGGGCTCATCTTCTCGTACGTCATGAGTGTGAACTGGGTCTTCGCGACCAGGACATCCAAGAGCAAAGCGGTAGAGTTTTCCGTTTTCGTGGGGATTGGGCTTCTCGGCTTGGTCCTCAACGCCGTAACGATGTGGTTGTTCACCTCCGTTATCGGGTTGGTGTACCTCTGGTCACGGGTGATCTCCGCCGGTATCGCCTACTCATGGAAGTATGTGGCGCGGCGCCTGCTCCTGTTCCGTGGGTCAGACAACGGCTAACTCCCGTATCGCGCCACCAGATCTTGAAAATATTCTATCGTGGGACGAAGGCCATCCACTAACGCGACTCGAGGTTCCCAGCCGAGTTCAGAACGCGCCAACTCGATGTCGGGTTTGCGCTGCAATGGGTCATCTGCCGGAAGCGGTTGGTAGATGAGCTTACTTGCACTCCCCGTGAGCTCAATGACCAATTCCGCCAGTTCCCGAATCGTAAACTCGCCGGGATTTCCGATGTTGACGGGCCCCACGAAGTCCGCGCGGGAATCCATCATGCTGACCATTCCCTCGATCAAGTCATCCACGTAGCAAAAGCTCCGCGTCTGGTTGCCATCGCCGTAAATGGTGATATCATCGTCTGCCAGCGCCTGCATAATGAAATTGCTCACTACGCGGCCATCGGCAGGGTGCATACGAGGGCCATACGTATTGAAGATGCGAATAACCTTAATCCCGAGATCGTGTTGACGGCGATAGTCGAAGAAGAGTGTCTCCGCACATCGTTTGCCCTCGTCATAACACGCCCGGGGCCCGATAGGATTCACATTTCCCCAGTAGCCTTCCGGCTGCGGATGAACCGTAGGATCTCCGTAGACCTCGCTGGTAGACGCTTGCAGGATCGGAATCTTCAGTCGCTTGGCAAGACCAAGCATATTCACGGCACCCACTACGCTGGTCTTGGTCGTTTGGACCGGATCCATCTGATAGTGTATCGGACTCGCTGGACACGCCAGGTTGTAGATCATGTCCACCTCCACGTACAAGGGAAAGGTGACGTCATGACGCAGAAATTCGAATTTTGGATCGTCCAGCAGGTGATAGATGTTCTGCTTGCGTCCCGTAAAGAGATTGTCCACACACAGAACTTCGTTGCCATCGGCCAATAGTCGATCACAGAGATGGCTTCCTAGGAATCCTGCTCCACCGGTTACTAGCACACGTTTGGGTTCTGAAAACTCGGGAACTGTCATTTATGCTCCTGTTCTTTGGAATAATGCACACTGAACGCCCTATGGTAGCACAGAGCACGGTTGAGGTCCTCCAGGACGGTGGGGGGATCAACCCACCACCAGATCTACCAGCAACCGGGCCGTACGTTTCGGCACCTGCTGAAGCTGCTCGCGAAACCGACGGTGCGCCGCAGAGCTCATCCGGTGACGTTCATCGTCATGCTGCAGATAGTATCCGATCTTCTCCTCGAGATCGCTTCCATCCCACCGAATCGGTACGTACGTCTCTCCCGGAACGAAGATATCCGGCCATGTCCGAAGATGACTCATGTCAGGTTTCACCAGAAGCGATCCTGATCGAACCGCCTCGAAATCCCGAAAACACACCTCGCCCCACCCGAACGGACTAAACGTAATCCGGGAGCGTTCCATGTCGACACGGTAGCGCCGTGGGGACACTCGATCACGGGCCACCTTCCAGCCTCGACGGTGCGCCGCGTCATCCAGTACCCGTGTCAGCACCTCCCGATGATGGGCGATAGTTGGATACCCCGGAGCTCCCAGACGGGCATTCACGTCATAGCGGTATTCATCTTCCTTCATGCTACCTGGTACCCCCGGGTTCAGCATTTCCCCCCGGTGGATAATCGACCGGGAAAACCGTGGACCGCCACCGGGCACCCGGGCCAACGCCACACCGATACGTTGCAGGAGTTGTCGCCGGGGAAAATCACCTACACCGATATTCCAGTGCAAATCGATCTTATGGAGGTCGTCTTCCGAGACCACCCCGGGAACGACCGGGTCTGTATCCTCGATGCCGTGCTCATGGTGATTACGGTCGGTGAAGAGTTCTCCGCCGTACAGGTGGCGCCGGTACAGACTCCGGTCGGCAAAGACCGCCTTATTGTAGAAGCGGTCGACAAACGGCAGAACCTCCGGACGGTGCAGTCCACCACCGGCGTTTCCGTTGAGAAAGAAGACTCGCCGGTAGCGATCGCGGAGGCGAGTCAACAGGTCGAGGTCGGTAATCGGCGGCTTCAGGAATCGGCGCACGACCAGGAGGTAATCGTTGCGGTCCCGGCTCAAACACCACTGCGGATCGTCGGTGAAGGTGAGGCGGGGCGGCGTGTCCGATACGCCGCTTCCGACCTCCGCCCAGCCCTCCTGGTGCAGACCCAGAATCCACGGAGCTAGGGTATGAAATACCGAGATACGATCGTAGAGAGCGAGGACGGTGATCATCGGTCACCCATGTCGATGCGTTCACGATACCAGCCCTCCAGTTTTTCCGTGACAATCGCCGTTTCATACGTACCCTTTACGAACTCAGAACCACGGCGCCCCATCGCAGCCAGTTGTTTGCGATTATGGGCCAGTCTCAAGAGGGTCGCGGCAAGCGCGTCGCTATCGCCCTCCGGTACGAGGATACCGGATTCTCCGTCGAGCACCCCATCGGGAATCCCGTTATGGAGGGTGGAGACAACCGGGCATCCCGAGGCTTGCGCCTCCTGGATGACCAGCCCTTGCCCCTCCATATCACCGCTCGCGGCAGTGACACTGGCCAGGACAAACAGATCGCACCGGGCGTACTCTCCACTAATCTGATCGGAGGTCATCGCTCCGGCAAACTCGCAGAGATCGTCGATTCCGAGTTCTTTCGCCTGCGCTTCAAGGACAGCCCGCTCGGGACCGTCACCTACCATGCGGTACTCGATTCCGGGAACCTCTTCGCGAATCGCTGCAATCGCCGGTAGAACGAACCGATGTCCCTTCTTCTCCACCAGTCGTCCTACGGTGAGAATTCGAAACCGGTCGGGCCGGGGCGCTCGTTCAACGAACGGATATTCGGCAACTTTCAAGCTCTCTGGAACCAGACGGATTACGTCTTCGGGACCTCCGTTGGCAACGATCTTACCGGCGGTAAACGAGGTATTGGCCGTGATCAGGTCGCACCGGCCATACATGTACCGATAGACGTCCGTCCCGTACCGGCGGGGATACGTGTTGATATCGGATCCGTGGAACGCGACCGCCAGTTGCCGCGCCACCCCGATATCCTTGAGAAACGCTCCGGTGAGGCCGTTAGCCCCAAAGTGTACGTGGAGCAAATCGAAGCGCCGGCCGCCCACGGCGTTGAGATAGAAAAGCGTCTTGCCGGAGGTAACACCGGTACGATACCGATCGTAGCGCAGCGCGGTCAGCGTCTTAACGGGCCGACGTATCACGTTCCAAAGGAACATCAACGGAAACCGAATAATGCGACCCCTCGTTGATCGGGGTAACCGGGCAAAAACCGTCCGTTCCATGAGCCGATAGTCCCGCACCATCGGCTGAATATGCGCGGTGTCGCCGGTATTTACCGAAAGAACCGTGACATCGTGGCCGCTGTCAATGAGGCCTACGATCTGGTTGAGGATAAATTGCTCACTGACAACCGGGAACCGTCCAACCATGACTCCAATTTTCATGACCCCTGCGAGTATATCCGCCACCTTGGAAAAGCGCACCCCTCGGGCTATGCTGTCGGCCATGGGAACACGCATCGGAATGCGGGAACTGATCTCCTCTTACACAGAAGAAAAGCGACAGAGCGAACGGTTTGATGTGTGGCTGTACCACGTAGGTCGTCGGCTCTCCTGGCCCGTGGCGTGGGTTGCAATCAACGTGGGCATCTCGGCGACCACCGTCACATTCATCTCAGCTCTCTTTGTGTGGGCCGGCGCGCTCCTGATCGCTGTGGGCAACCCCGTCTGGCAGCTGATCGGTGCGCTGATGTTTCAGCTGTGGATTATCTTTGACTGCGCCGACGGCACGATCGCTCGCGCCACCGGCACGGGGAGCAAGCGCGGCGAATACGCCGATGCCTTCGGCGGGTACTCGGTAAGTCTCATGCTCTATTCCTCCATGGGCGTGGCCGCCGCTCGGACAGCCCTGGAGCTCGACACTGTGATTCCCCGCATCTGGGAGGGCCTCTCCGGCACGCTTGGGCCATCGGCTCATTCCACGGAAGACGTTCTCGTCGCCGGAGCGCTCCTCCTGTCGGGGGTCGGCGCCTCGCTGCTCTCGCTTTTCTCACGTCTCCTGTACCAGAAGTTCCTCAATATCTACGCCGAGCACGCCTCTGCCGCCGAGCCCATTAAGCCGCGCCACGACCGCGGCAATCTTGCCATGGTTCTGGCGCAGAACCTGGCCGCCAACTCTGGGTTTGCACTTCCCCTGTCTATCGCAGCCTTGGCGAGCGGCCGGGAAGACGTGTTCGTCCTCGCATATCTGTTGATTAACGCTGCGATGCTGGCGCTCACCATCCGGCGGACACTTACCAAGAGGGCCGCCGCCCGGATGCAGTCGGCAACTAACTCGGCGGTCGACACCGGGGCGGCGGAATGACCCAGACTTCCTCACGCAGCCCGCGCATCGCGATCATCACCCGCTCCATCGACCGTTCCGGTACCTCCGGCAGCGGTCACCACTTGCGAGAGATGATTCGCCATCTATTGCCCCAAGCTGAAGACCTGGACATTCATCTGGCCCACTACCAGGATTCCGAGGACGAGATCTACCGGTGGGCTCCGGAGGTCAAGCTGCCGACCAACCCGATAGCCGCCGCCGCCGCACTCAACCGAAGCAAGTTCGACGTGGTCCATTTCTCTCCACTCACCATCGTTTCACCGATCCACGGCCTTCGTGCGAAAAAAGTAGCCACGATCCACAGCGCGGAGCCGATGCTGCTCCCGGAGGCGTACAGCTGGATCAAGCGGATGCATTCGAAACACGTGATCCCACGCTACGCCCGCCGCCTGGACGCCCTGGTCACCGTCTCCGAAACGAGCAAGGCGTGGTTCGCGGAGCACTACCGGATTCCGCCGGAGAAGATTCACGTCACCTACAACGCCTGCGCCCCGGCCTACCGTGTCCTCAGCCCGAAGGAGCGCGCCGAAGCGAACCCGGAGGATCCCGCGATACCCGGTCCCTACATCTTTCACGTAAGCCGCTTCTCCGAACGGAAGAATCCCTGGACGATGCTGGAGGCGTTCGCAGGTTTAGTTGAACGCCCAGCGCACAAGGGATCCGCGAATCGCTCATCGGGGTCGGGGCAAGACAGATCCGAGACGATCGCCGGCGCCTCGTCGGGCCCGCTACAGCTGGTTCTCGCGGGAAAAGGGTGGAATGACCCCGCCGTGCGGGAGCGCGCCCGCGAGCTGGGTATAGCTGATCGCTTGGTGACACCGGGTTTCGTCAGCGAAGAGACGGTGGTGCGCTTGCTAAACGGTGCGGAGCTCTTCTGGTTTCCCTCACTCAGCGAGGGATTCGGCATGCCCAACGTGGAAGCGATGCGGTGCGGGTGCCCGGTGGTGACCACCGCCGTGTTCGCGATCCCGGAGATCGTCGGTGACGCCGCCGTTGTGCTGGATGATCCCCACGACGCTCACGCCCTGGCCGAAGCAAGTGAGACAATTCTCCACGACCGTGATCGCCGCGACACCCTGGTGAGAGCAGGTCTCGAGTGGAGCGGTCGCTATTCCTGGCAGGAAAGCTCCCGGGTGCTGGCCAACATCTACCGCCGCCTCACCGGCCTCCCAGAGCGGTAAGCGGAGATACATCTCATGGTATTTAACTCGCTTGAATTCTTGATCTTCCTCCCGATCGTTGTTCTTGTTTACGCAGTGATACCCGCTCGCCGGCGCTGGTTTGTGATGCTGGTGGCCAGCTACTGGTTCTACATGTCCTGGCGCGTCGAGTACATCGGATTGATCGTCGCCTCGACACTCGTAGACTACCTGGCAGCCC
>JBBDTM010000089.1:0-19008 GCA_040904425.1 Alkalispirochaeta sp. | reverse complement strand
TCGCTCCGCCATAGGGAGAAGTATATGAGGTTTCGGGTGTTGAAACAATTGAAGATGGCGGGATGCCCTGCGCATGAGGCCTCATGCGGTATGTGGGTGCAAACCCGGACACCTATGAAGCGGCGCGGGGGAACAGAATTATCGAATGGCGATTAGGTGTAATCATGGCTCGTATGGAGCATGCCACAGGCGTCGCTCGATTGTTCCCGCGGGAACGTGGCAATGTCTGCCGCTTGACCGCGCGCCGCCGCTGGGCTACGCTTCTCCCATGAAACATCAGCTTCGGAGTCTCACCAGCACCGGCGGCCGCCGTATGGCCGGCGCCCGCAGCCTGTGGCGTGCCAATGGCATGGAGCAGGAGCAGTTTGGTAAGCCGATCATCGCCATCGCCAATTCCTTTACGCAATTTGTACCGGGCCACATGCACCTGCACGACGTGGGGCAGCGCGTCAAAGCGCGGGTTGAAGCGGCGGGGTGCTTTGCGGCGGAGTTCAACACGATCGCCATTGACGACGGGATCGCCATGGGCCATGACGGCATGCTTTACAGTCTGCCCAGCCGGGAGCTCATCGCCGATAGCGTGGAATACATGGTAAACGCTCATAAAGCGGACGCCCTGGTGTGTATCAGCAACTGCGACAAGATCACTCCGGGCATGCTTATCGCCGCCATGCGGCTCAACATTCCTACCATCTTCGTTTCCGGAGGGCCTATGGAGGCGGGGAGCGCCCACGGCCGGAAGTACGACCTGGTGGATGCAATGGTGATGGCGGGAGACCCCGACGTGGAAGAGGATACGCTGCGGGAGGTGGAACTGGCGGCGTGTCCCACCTGCGGTTCCTGTTCCGGCATGTTTACCGCCAACTCGATGAACTGTCTCAACGAGGCGCTGGGCCTCGCGCTTCCCGGTAACGGCACGGTGGTGGCGACGCATCACCTCCGGGCCGAGATGTTTGACACCGCCGCGGATCGGATCGTTGAGATGGCGTGGTCCTACTACCGCGACGGCGACGAATCCGTGCTGCCGCGTACGATCGCCTCACGGGAGACGTTCGAGAACGCGATGCGCCTGGATATCGCCATGGGAGGCAGCACCAATACGGTGCTCCATATTCTCGCGGTGGCACAGGCGGCGGAGGCTGACTTCACGATGGCCGATATCGATCGGCTCTCTCGGGAGACTCCCAATCTGTGCAAGGTGGCGCCCTCCAGTCAGTACCACGTGGAAGATGTGAACCGCGCCGGGGGAATCCTGGGAATCATGGCGGAACTGGCGCGGCTGGATCTGCTTGATCTCTCGCGACCGCGGGTGGACGGACTGACTGTCAGTGAGGCGCTGGAGCGGTACGACATTACGGGCGGCTCCGGCGGGGTCGGCCGGAGCGATAGCTCGGCGCGCGGCACCGCCGCGGGATCTGCGGGTGCAAGTGTGGCCACCGCTGGTACCCTCGCTCCGGGGGTCCGCGCCCTGTACAGCGCGTCCCCCGGAGACGGTCGGCGCAACCTCACGATGGGCAGTCAGGCAAATAGCTACACGGACCTCGACACTGATCGCGCCGGCGGGTGCATTCGGGACGGCGACCACGCCTACTATGCCCAGGGCGGCCTGGCGGTGCTCTCCGGCAATCTGGCGGAAGCGGGATGCATCGTAAAAACCGCCGGCGTCGATCCGTCGATCCTGGAGTTTACCGGAACCGCCCGCGTCTTCGAGTCTCAGGACGAGGCAGTGGAGGGAATCCTGAACGATGAGGTCGGTCCGGGAGACGTAGTGGTTATTCGCTATGAGGGTCCCAAGGGTGGACCGGGAATGCAGGAGATGCTCTATCCCACGAGCTATCTCAAGAGCCGCAAACTGGACAAACAGTGCGCGCTGCTTACCGATGGCCGCTTCTCCGGTGGAACCAGTGGCCTGTCTATTGGCCACGTTTCACCGGAGGCCGCCTCCGGCGGAGTGATCGCGCTGGTCCGCGATGGAGACACGATCAAGATCAGCATTCCGGCGCGATCGATTACTCTATCGGTACCGGAGGAAGAGCTCGATCGACGGCGCCGAGCTGAGGAGGTACGGGGAGATGCGGCGTACACGCCACGGGAGCGAACGCGGGAAGTGTCCACGGCGCTCCGGGCGTACGCCTACTTCGCGGAAAGCGCGGATAAGGGAGCGGTTCGGCGGGTGCCGTAAGAAGCGCCGCAGAAAAGCACTTGACGGTCGGCAAAGAATTGGGTATTCTTTTATCGGTTTTCGGGGCAGGGTGCGACGTTCTTTTATCTGTTAGGGTGAAAAACGGCAATTCCCGACCGGTGGTTAGAGTCCACGAGTCGCGTTAGCGGCTGAACCGGTGTAATTCCGGTACCGACGGTACAGTCCGGATGGGAGAAAACCGTACAGATTTCAACGGCCAAGTGGTCAGCTGTAGAGAGGGTAAGTTCCTTGTCCTCCGGCGGTGACGGGCTTGGGCGGCAGATCTGCTCCCGTCGTATACACAGCCCTGAGCTTCGGCTCGGGGTTTTTTTGTATTACGACACAATGAGATCGCCCCGAACCAGGAGGATCTCATGTGTAGCGAATGCACAGCGCACCACCTTCAGCATACCCTCGATCTTGCTGAGGCTGGACGCGACGACGCCCCGCCGAACCCTATGGTGGGCGCCGTGATTACCCGCGAAAACCGGGTGATCGCCACCGGATATCACGCGCGCTACGGAGGTCTCCACGCGGAAGCGGAGGCGCTCCGTTCCGCGGGAGCAGCGGCGGAAGGCAGTACCTTGTACTGCAACCTCGAGCCGTGCTCGTACACCGCGCCGGACAAGCATCAGCCTCCCTGTACCCGACACATTATCGACGCCGGAGTTGGTACCGTGGTCATCGGACAGTTGGATCCCAATCCCCACGTCCGAGGCCGGGGAGTTGAGCAGCTTCAGGATGCGGGAATCCATGTGGTGGTGGCCGACGATTCCGCTCCATTCTGGCAATTTAACGATGTTTTCAACACCGTCATGGCGCTCGACCGCCCGCTGATTCATCTAAAAACCGCTATGAGTCTCGATGGGCGCATCGCCACCGCTTCCGGTGATTCCAAATGGATTACCGATGAGGCGGCCCGGCGGGAAGCGCACCGGTTACGCTCACACCGGGATGTGGTCGCGGTGGGAATCGGTACCGTATTGGCGGATGATCCATCTCTAACCACCCGCCTGGTAGATGGCGGGCACGCTCGACCGGTGGTATTTGATTCCCATCTGCGTATCCCCCTGGATTCCACCCTGGTTCGCACAAGATCCAAAGAGCTCATCGTCGTAACCCGTACCGAGTCGATAACCCGCGACGGTGAACACCTCCGGAATCTTCAACGGCGCGGCATCACGGTGGTGGGTATCGCCTCCGACGAATGTGTTAGTGACGGTGTCGATTTGGACGTCGCCGTTCGCCTCCTCAAGCAGCGATTTGGAGTTCGTTCCATGCTCGTGGAAGGAGGCTCCCGTCTGGTTACCGCCTTCGTGGCGGGGGGGCTCTTTGATCGAATGACCGTTTTCATCGCACCGATTATCGTTGGAACCGGAACACCCGCCATCGGTGACCTCGGTACGGCGGAAATCGCCGATTCCCTGCGGTTGGATACGGTCCGCTGGCGCCGAATTGGCGAGCAGCAGATGGTGGACGGGTATCACCCGGAGTGGTTGTCGCGGGTGCAATCACGTGTCGGCCGGAGCTCTGCGGAGCGGGAGGCAGTGCATGTTCACGGGACTAGTTGAGGAGATCGGCGCCGTGCGCGCTGTGCGCGGCGGGGGGGCGTACCAGACGATTCAGATTGCCGCTGCGAGCGTCCTCGAAGACACGCGGGAAGGCGACTCGATTTCGATCGACGGCGCCTGTCAAACGGTGACTCGCATCGGGTCGGGCGCGTTCGAAGTGGAAACTCTTGCGGTGAGTCTCGAGAAGACCACCCTCGGCCGCTACCGGCCGGGACGCCGCGTCAATCTGGAGCGATCCCTTACCCCGGAGACGCGCATGGGTGGTCACATCGTCCAGGGCCACGTGGATGGAGTCGGTACCGTTGCTGCGGTCCGGGAGGATGGAAAGAACGTCTATTTCTCGGTCGTGGTGCCTGCCGATCTATCGCGGTACTGCATTAGTGAAGGGTCGATCGCGATCGACGGCGCCAGCTTGACGATTGCGGATCTCACGGACAACGGGTCGTCAGGATCAACGATCACCGTGAACGTGATTCCCGCCACGTGGCGCGGCACCGTCCTCTCCGATCGCGTCGCGGGGGACGCGGTAAACCTGGAGGTGGATGTCCTCGCCCGGTATGTGGAGCGGCTGCTGAGCTCAACCCCAGGCAGCGCCGGCACCGGCCTTACCACCGCGGGGCTCACCGAAGAGCGCCTGCGGGGACTGGGATACTAACGATGACGCAAGAGACAAGGAGCAATACGGTGAAGAACGATCAAACTACCGGTACAGACCGAATACATAGTGTGCAGACCGCCCTGGAGCGGCTATCCCAGGGTAAGCTGGTTCTCGTCCGCGACGACGAAGGTCGCGAAAATGAAGGCGATCTGGTGGGCGCGGCGTCACTGGCATCTTCCGAGATGATTAATTTCATGGTCACCCACGCGCGGGGGCTCGTATGCCAGCCGATCACGGAGCAGGCTGCGGCCCGGCTCGAGTTGCCTCCGCAGTCTGCGGTGAACAGCGAAAGCATGGGTACCGCGTTTACCGTGAGTGTGGACGCCGTGGAGGGCACGACCACCGGGATTTCCACCGCCGATCGCGCCGCCACCGCCGCGGTTGTGGCGGATCCGAACTCCTCGGCGGGGGCGCTCCGCCGTCCGGGGCACGTGTTTCCCATCGTTGCTCGCCCGGGAGGCGTCTTTGAGCGACCCGGTCACACCGAGACCGCGGTTGATTTAGCGCGGCTGGCCGGGTTGGAACCGTCAGGGCTGATTTGCGAGGTCCTCTCGGAGGATGGGTCGGCGGCGCGAGGACCTGAGTTGGAGCGCCTCGCCGAAGAGTGGGATATGCCGCTCATTACGGTTCAGGACGTCATCGCGTACCGGGACGCGGTGGGCGATATTCCGCTGACCTGTTCCGACACGGCCGATCTGCCCACCGAGTTTGGCTTCTTCCGGATAACCGTGTTTCGCACCGGAGATCCCGGTACGCAAGAGGGGGTGATCCTCGAGAGTCCCGTCCCGGAGGGAGCGGAGCCGGTGGTGCGGGTACATTCGGAGTGCCTCACGGGGGAGTCGCTTCATAGCTCCCGGTGTGATTGCGGAGCGCAACTGGAAGCGGCGATGGAGCGCATCGCCCGGGAGGGCGGCGCGTTGGTCTACCTGCGGCAGGAGGGGCGCGGTATCGGGCTGTTCGAGAAGATCCGGGCGTACGCGCTTCAGGACAACGGGATGGACACGCTAGAGGCGAACCTGGCGCTGGGGCACGCCGGCGATCAGCGGAGGTTCGGCAGCGCCGCGGCCATTCTCCGCGATCGGGGCTACCGATCCGTTCGTATTATGACCAACAACCCCGACAAGGTTTCTGCGCTGGAGCGCGCGGGAATCGCCGTAACTGAACGGATTCCCCTGCACGTAGGACACAGTGAGCACAATGTGGGATATCTCACCACCAAGTTTGAACGAATGGGGCACATAGCCCCGCGAGAAAAGGAGTATTCACGATGAACACTATTACGACGATTGAAGGAAACCTGTCCGGCAGCGGCAAGAAGTTTGCCATGGTAGTGGGACGTTTTAATTCGCTGATTACTGAGCGCTTGGTGGAGGGCGCAGTGGATTGTCTGCAACGCCACGGAGCCGACCCGAAAGACCTTACCATCATCCGGGTTCCCGGTTCCTGGGAGATCCCGATCACCGCGAAGCGCGCCGCCGCCTCCAACGCCTACGACGGAGTGATCTGCCTGGGGGCGGTGATCCGCGGAGGAACGCCTCATTTCGAGTACGTTGCCGCTGAGGTGAGCAAAGGTGTGGCGGCGGTCGGTATGGAGACCGGTGTCCCGGTAACTTTTGGCGTTCTCACTACCGATACGATCGAGCAGGCGGTGGAGCGTGCCGGCACCAAGGCAGGCAACAAAGGCTGGGAGGCCGCCGAAGCCGCACTGGAAATGGTGGATCTCTTCCAGGCGATGGACGGATAGATACCGCTTGAGCCCCGGCGGCAGTCCTGATAATCTCGGTCCATGACCGATAAAATATCGCAGCCCCGAATGTATCTGGCCCTAGGGTTGATTCTCAATATCTGCCTGGGAACGGTGTACAGCTGGAGTGTATTTCGGGTCCCCCTGGAGGTGCACTTCACTGCGGGGGCGGTGGCAAGCGGGCTGCCGTACATGATCATGCTGGCGGTCTTCTCGTTGACGATGCCGGTGGCGGGGACGGTTCTGAAACGGATCGGTCCCCGGCAGACAGCACTTATCGGGGGTGTTCTCCTTGGTGCGGGATGGATCGGCAGTTCATGGGCTCCAACTATTGCCGCCGTGTCCCTATTCTGGGGAGGGCTGGGCGGAGTTGGGGTGGGACTCACCTATGTAGTGCCGCTTACCATGGCTCACGCCTGGTTTCCTCGCCGTCGCGGGCTTGCCATGGGGCTCGTACTAGGCGGATTCGGAATGTCGCCGTTCGTCACCGCCCCGATCGCGGAACTGATCATTGAGCGCATCGATGTCCTCGCCGCATTCCGAATTCTCGGGATCGCCTTTGCGGTGCTCATACCGGTTCTTGCGGCTTCCTTTCGAATGCCCCAGGTCGATGGCGAGGCGGATCGACGGGCGACCGCCACGCAGACCGCCGCCGGCGGGCGTGCCCTGCTCACTCCCCGGGGGATGATCAAGACGAGGGAGTTTTACGCCCTGTGGGTCGCACTGCTTCTGGGATCGATTATCGGCCTCGGGGCGATCGCGATCACCGCGCCCTGGGCGCAGCGGATCGTGGGGCTCACCGGCGGTGCCGCCGCGCTGGCGGTGTCGATTCTGGCGATCTTCAACGGGGTAGGTCGTCCGCTGTTCGGGTTCCTTACCGATCATCTGGGTCTACGGCGTACGGCCGTGTCGGCTTTCGTGATGAGCGCCGTGGCGACAACGGCGCTTATCCTGGATACCGGCAATTCCGTTTACAGTTTTGCCGGGGCCTTTGCGATTTTCTGGTTACTCTTGGGCGGATGGCTTGCTATCGCTCCCGCGGCAACGGCCCTCCTTTTCGGGCCCGTTTCCTACCCACAGAACTACGGGATCGTCTTCCAGGCGTACGGACTCGGCGCGATATTAGGAACGCTGTACTCGGGTCGTCTGAATGAGCTCTTCGGTTCGTATCGGGCTGTACTGTGGCCGATGCTGGTAGCCGGCGTGGTAGGTGTGGTGGTGTCTTGGTGGGGGTTCTCCCGGGTACGCGCCCGGGAGTACCACCAGAAATAGCAGAGTTCGGGAAAGGCAGGCGGTATCCGGATATCGGCTGCGCTTCCCCGGATTATTCACTTACGAAACGGCGAGAGCTACACCTCCGCGTCGGGCGCTTCTCCGTCGTGAGCGCTGAGCTCATTGAATACCGCCACCACGAACACCGAAACGAAAGTGGCGTAGACCGACCCCAGAATTACGGCGAGAATCGATCCCAGGACCGGAATGAGACCGATTACCATGTTGACTACCGCGACCAGCAGTCCCAGGGCGATTAGAACGAGGAAGAACACAAAGACCGAGGCGAAGTTCTGCTTGACTACCTGGAAACTGCGTCCCACCGCCTGCAGTGGATTGCTTTCGTTCAACATGAGTGCAACAAAGGTAAACATCAAAAAGAACGCCAGGATGATTCCGGGAATGACCAGCAGAACGAATCCGATGGAGACGATGATACCCACCAAGAGTGACGCCAGCACCAGCGCGACGACCCGCCCGGTGGTGCGATTCCACGCGTCCTTCAGGCTGACCGGGGTACCGGTGAGAGCGTCGTTTGCCATGAGTACCGTCATACCGTGGCCGAGAAGGCCTACAATCGAGCCGATCACCATGAGTGTAATGAAACGTCCCAAGGCCATACCGGCGAATCCCATCGCTTCCTCGGCGCTGATCGTTGCGTCCGTCTGAAACGGTCCCATCTGCGGTACCATCGACCCGATCAGCAAGAGCGAGAGGATCGCCAGGACGACACTGATCGCCAAAATGGGAATTAAAATTACAGGGTTTTCTTTGAGTCGCACCAGCGACGTTTTCAGGATTCCAACAATGCTCATAAGTACCTCCTATTGGTACAATCACGGTTTATGCTCACTCTAAAGATACGATGGATTCCGCCTAACATCAAAGAGGGACTCGAAGAATCTTTCCGTTAGTACTACAATTCGGAAAGATTCATGGAGCGACACGTAGCTGTTCAAGTTCAATTTCCCCGCCTGTCCTACGTCGAACTGTTCCCGCTGAACGGGCGACAACACTCGCAGCTTCGGCTGTCCCCGATTGAGGTGGATCAGCGCGTGGCTGTGGTGAAGCTGTTTCTCATGCACTCACAAGAGGCTACCGGGGGAGCGGTGAGCCCCGAGCGGGAATTGCATGCGTTTCGTATCAGTCCGTTGCCGGCGGGAGCGGATACCGGCGCGGTGTTGAGGCTGGATGCTGAGTATGACGGCGTTCGCACCGTTCGATTTCGAATCGCCGGCGGCGGGATTTCCCCGCAGACCGCGGATATCCGTGTTCCCCGCCCCCGCCGCCGGTGGTGGCTACTCCTGCTTCTGCTGTTTCTGCTGTTTCTCGGTGTGGGGTCGATGGCGGTAGTACGAACGGTCTCGCAGCCCGGCCGGGAAGAGCCGCCTCTCGCCGTGGAGGAGGGGTCTGCTCCGTCGGATGGGTCCGAGGAGCTGGTGCAGGAGCCCGAACTCCCCAGAATTGACCTGGAGGTGTACTTCGAGCCGAATCGGACGGGGCTGACCGGCGCCGCTCGACGGGAATTGGATGAACTCGTTCCTGCGCTCCGGAAGCATCCCCAGGAGCCCGTTTCGATTGTCGGGCATACCGCACTGTATGGTACCGAGGCGGGCCGCATGGAGATAAGTCGGGGGCGCGCGCAGGGGGTGGCCTCATATCTTCGCAGTCAAGGGTGGGAGCCGCAGGCCGATTCCTCCGTGCGGTGGGTTGGCTCACAAGATCCGGTGACCCGCGAGCCCGACAGTCAGCATCGCAATCGTCGGGTCGAAGTGTTCGTCGGAAAAGATCAGTCCTCCAGGTAGTATTCCAGCGTGACCACCGCTCGAACCGTCTTGTTCACCTGCGACTCTTCCGGTAGGTTCTGCGCTCCGTCGGTGGGAAGAATTTAAACACTCCCTGATTGGCGCGGCGGATCGATCCCAATCGACTTCCGGCATCCTCCGCAAACTGAGCAGCTTCCTCGCGGGTGTTGGCCGTTGCGGTGGCGATCATCTCCGGTTTCACCGCGTTCAGCCCGGTAAACAGGAAACTCGGCCCCGGCCGATAGCCTTCACCCCCCAACACTACGCCGTTCGCCAGGAGTGAGCCGATATCCTGTGTGGCGGCTCGTACAGCCATGACGTCATCGGAACGGACCACCAGTGTCTGGCGTATTATGTACCGGCTGTCCACCGGGCCTGAGCGGTACGCCTGGGCCAGTTGGTCGGTGACATAAAGATCCTGTAACTCAACCTCGTCACCCTCCAGCCCGTGGTCCGCGAGGAAGCGGCGAACTGTCGCAGTGTCCCTGCTGATCATCGTCTGGGCGGCGCTCAGCTCGTCATCGGTTGCCACGAAGGTAATCGGCCATACGGCCCGATGCCGCGAAATGAACTGCTCTGTGTGCATGCCGCGATAGCAAGGTATCTGCCGAGGGCTGTGCTATCGGGGCCCCACGATAACTCGTTGGAGAACCAGATCGAGAACTTGCTCATTCACCGGCTTCGAGACGAAATCGTCCATGCCGGCGGCAAGGCATTGATCGATATCATCTCTATAACTGTGTGCGGTGAGGGCGATTATGGGCGTCCGCGCCCCGGCGGAAGACTCTTCCCGGGCGCGAATTCGCGTGGTAGCTTCAAGGCCGCTGATTTCCGGCAGACCCAAATCCATCAGCACCGCGGAGAACGTCCCGGTCAGAGTCTTTTCTACCGCGTCCACCCCGTTATCCGCTTCCTCCACGGTGTACCCTTGCCGCTCCAGATGTCGAGTGATATATAGCCGACTGATCGCCTCATCCTCACAGACGAGAATCCGCGGGCGGGAACCTACCGTCGTCGATGCGTCCTCGCGCTCGGTACCGCCGAGCTGAAGCTGATTTCCTGCTTCTACTGCGGCGCGGGAAAGATGGTGCGGTGCCGGACCCGCAGCATCAATTTCAAAGGGAATCGTAACGCGGAACGTCGAGCCCCGGCCCTGGATGCTCTCTACGGAAATGGAACCTGCCATGGCTCGCGCCACTTGACGAACGATCGCCAATCCAAGGCCCACTCCGCGGGTGGTCTTCGTGTATCCGCTATCAAGCTGGATGAACCGATCAAAGATCTGTTCGCGGAGCTCCTCCGGAATACCTCGCCCCGTATCCGTGACGGTAAAGACGTAGGACGCGCGTTCAGCACTACCACGGGCCGGAAGACGGCCGGCGGTAGTCACGTTCACATTGATCGATCCTTCATCGGTGTACTTCACCGCGTTGTTCACCAAGTTGGTAAGAATCTGTACCAGACGGCCCTGGTCGCCGAGGACTGTATCTCCCGCCTCGGCCAGATCGTGGGACTGGTTGAGCGATAGGCCCCGTTCCGCGGCGGCCTCGGCGAACAACCGGCAGACGTAGTCCACCGACTCGGTAATCGAGAAGGGATGATGGGACAGCTTCAATTCCCCCGCCTCGATCCGCTCAAAGTCGAGAATGTCGTTCACCAGCGTGTCAAGATTTCCGGCGGCCATCCGGGAGTATCGCAGGTATTCCCGTTGCGTATCGTCCAGAGTGGTCTGGGAAAGCAGCGAAAGCATGCCGGTCATACCGTTGAGGGGCGTGCGAATCTCATGGCTCATATTGGCAAGGAAGAGGCTCTTGGCTCGCGACGCTTCCTCGGCCTGGAGACGGGCGTGCTGAATCTCTTCTGTTCGTTCTCGAACTTTTCTATCCAGCTCGAGATTGATCCGCTCCTGCTCCGACAGCCGTTGCTTAATCGTCAGGTCTCGCCGGCGAAGGAGCCACACCATTCCCGAGAGCGCCACCACGAGGAGGATCACAGACACGGCGTGTGCAGTTGGTGTCGCCCAGAACGGAGGGCGGACCTCAACCGGTACCGAGATTCCCCGACGGTTCCAGTTTCCCCGGCTGCCGGCGCCGATAATTCGAAGCTCGTATGATCCGGGGCTCAGGTTCGTGTAGCTACCGAAGTTGCGCTGCCCCGCGCTGATCCATTCGTCGTCAAATCCGACCAGCCGGTACGCGTAGGTGTTCGATTCGGGATCGGAGTAGTCCAGTGCAGCGAAGGTGAACGAGAGGTACGAGTCCCCCGGTTCCAGGACGATTCCTTTCTGTTCAATCCGTGAGAGGTCCTGGTCCCGAATATCGTGTCCGGGAACAAATAACGACGTAAGCACCACCGGAGGCACCAGATCGAACTCCTCCTCAAACTGAGAATCGATAACCGTGACCCCTCCGGCACTGCCGAGAAACATCCTGCCGTCGGAGGTAACGAACGCTCCCACGGTCATCTCTCTCCCCACGAGTCCATCGGACTCATCAAGGGTTCGCAGCGTACCCGTATCCGTATGGTAGATCGCTACCCCGACCCGCGTGCCGATCCACAGTTCCCCCGACGGTGATTCGAGGATCCGTTGCACGTGGTTGCTCGGCAGTCCGTCGCGGGTCGACATATAGTCGAAGGAATCGGTCTCTTCTCGGTAGCGATTGATCCCCCCGCCCCCGGTGGCGATCCATAGCTCGCCGTCTTCGTCGACATGGATGTCTCGAATATTGTCGCTACTCAACGTGTCGGAGTTCGTCACGTCATGATAGTAGCGAGTGAACGAGCGGGAGGAGCGATCGAATCGATTGAGACCTTTGTTCGTTCCAACCCATAGGGTGCCGTGGCGGTCCTCCTGGACCACGCGCACTAGGTTGTCACTGAGGGACGTTTCGTCTCCGGGGCGATGGGAAAAGGTGCTAAACTCCCCGGAGTCTCGATCGAACGCCACCACGCCCCGGGTATTCGTCCCGAGCCAGAGGATTCCTGACCGATCCTCATAGATCGCAAAGATCACATCCTCCGGGAGTGATCCGGGAGTTCCATCGGCGAGAAATCGCTCGAATCCGTCCTGCTCCGGCATGAAACGGTTCAGACCCTGATTGGTTCCGATCCACAGCGACCCATCCGACGTTCGGGTGATTACGTTCACAATGTCGTTACTCAGCGAAGTGTCGTCGTCCGGATCGTGACGGTAGGACGTAAACGTATTCGTTTCGGGGTCGCGGCGTTGCAGGCCACTTCCGTATATCCCGTACCATTCGGTGCCGTCGGAATCCACATAGATGCCCGTGACTTTTCCCGAAGCGAGAGAGTTCTCCGTTTCCGGGTCGTGCTGATACGTGACGAAGCGATTCTTCCAGGGAACGTAGATGTTTACTCCGCCGCCGTTGGTACCGATCCACACGATTCCCGAGGCGTCCTCGAAGAGGGAATACACCACGTCATGGGAGAGAGCGTTACGCGTGCGCGGTTGAGCAGGAATGGATTGCCTCACGGTGCGCGCGTCGGGATCAACTATATGCAGGCCACTCCCCCACGTCCCCACCCACAACGTGTTGCGGGAGTCCAGCAGGAGCGTGTAGACCTCATCACCGGTGAGCTCGACCGTTTCCACCACCCCGCGTTCCGTGTGGAAGAGGGACACTCCTCCGCCCCAGGTTCCCACCCACAGTCGGTCCGGGTGGGATGGATCATCGATAATGTCCATGACGAACGGCGACGGCAGCCCCCCAGGTTGTTCGCCGTCATCATCCCAGGTTTCAAAGGCATCGCGCTGAGGATTATACCGGGAGAGTCCTCCGTACGTGCCGACCCATAGTGTACCGGTGGTATCCAGATGGATGTCGCGCACCACCTTGTTGGGAAGATGACGCTCGTTCACACCGTACCGGGTGAACGTGCCCGTTTCTTCATCGAGACGGTTCAGCCCGTCCAGAGTGCCCACCCATAGGGTGCCCTCCGCGTCCCGGGCGATTGCTACAACCACGTTATTGCTCAAGGACTCCGGATTTCCCGACTCGTACTGATAGGAGGTGAACGTCTCACTCTGCGGGTCAAAATGGTCCAACCCGCCGTAGGTTCCCAGCCACAGGGTACCGTCCGCATCGAGATAGGTGGTTTGGATGAGATTGTTACTCAATGAGTTCAGATCGAAAGGGTCCTTCTCGAAGGAGCGCATCTCGTACCCGTCGTAACGGTTGAGGCCGGCCTGCGTTGAGAGCCAGATAAAGCCGCTTGAATCCTGGACGATTCCCGAGACGGAACCGCTGATCAAACCGTCGGAGATTTCCAGCGAATCGAAACGGGGTTGCTGCGGTACCGGTTGCGACCAGGCGATCGAGCTGATCAGTAAAAGAGCCACCAGGGCTCCTCCCGCGGCTGTCGGGCGTGTCATATGTCAACCATTGTAGAGTGAGCCCCACAGGAAGGCAATCCAAAGGATGGGTGGGGAACTTGACAGCGCGTCGAACACCCCGTAACGTGCAAAGCCATGCAGCATTTCTTGGGCGTCGATATCGGCGCAAGTACGGTAAAGCTCGGACTAATCGACGCCGTCGGAACTATCCTCGGGACGCGGCACGACTACGATTCTCACGCGCGCAGCGGCCCCCAGGCGACGATGGATGTGATCGCCGCGGCGGTACCGCGAATCATGCAGGAGAACGGCGTCGCCGTTTCGGAATTGGCGGCGGTGGGCGCGTGCAGCCCCACGCCGGTCAGTGCCGACGGGTTTTGCGTCTATCCCACCAATATCGATCCCTCCTGGAAAGGGGTTAACGTCAAGGATCTGCTGTCTCGAACGCTCGGCATTCCGGCCTACCTCCTCAACGACGGTGACGCCGCCGCGTATCGGGAGTATGCGGTGCGCGCCGCCATCGGAACCGCATCGAAGGGGATGGTCCAATTCATCACCGGCACGGGACTCGGTGGTTCAATTATCATTAACGGCGAAGTCTTTGCAGGTCCGGGAGTCACCGCGGAGTTGGGACACGTAATCACCGACACCTCCGCCACCGCCGATCGCTGCGGCTGCGGTGCGTTGGGCTGCGCCGAAACACGGGCGAGTCTCATGGGTTTGGGAAATATTGTTCGTCACCACCAGCAAGCGAAAACGCTCCCGGAGGTGCTCTCCGGAGATCCCTCGTTGGTAGCCAGAAAACTCCGAGCGCTTGTCCAGACTGCGGCCCCGTTGCCTGAGGTGGAGGCGATATGGCAGGAGTACTTCACCCACATCGGCCGCGCGGCGCGAACGGTGGCCAATACGGTAGGATGTGATCTGATCGTGATCTCCGGCGGCGCGCAGGAGCGGGAGGCCGATGCCGACGATGCCGCGTGGCGCCGATTTCTCGATTCCGGCATCGATACCATTACCACCGAACTGCACCAGTCGTTTCCTCATCTGAAACAGGTGCGCGTGGAATGGGCTATCGATCAGCTCCCCGATAGCGCCGCCTACGGTGCCGCCGCGTACGCGGCCCACGCGTTCACCACGTAGCCCTGGGAACACGTAATCCGGGGCAGCGGTCAGGCTAACGCCACATCCAGTGCCATCATCACCGCGAACCCGGCGAGCGTGCCGATCGTGGCGATATCGGTGTGCTGGTTCTTCTGTGACTCCGGAATGAGCTCCTCCACCACCACAAAGATCATCGCCCCCGCTGCGAATGAGAGGGCGTAGGGAAGCAGGGGACGCATCAGGATCACCGCGGCAGCGCCGAATGCGGCGGAAATCGGCTCCACCGATCCCGACAACTGTCCATACCAGAACGCCCGGGCACGGGACATCCCTTCCCTGCGAAGCGGCACGGAAACCGACGTTCCTTCCGGAAGATTCTGCAATCCGATACCCAAGGCCAACGCCACCGCTCCGCCGAGAGTGGCGGACGGCATCCCCGCAGCCACGGCGCCGAAGGCAACACCAATCGCCAGTCCTTCAGGAATATTGTGGATTGTTATCGCCAGCACCAGAAGTACGGAACGCTGCCAGCTGGTGGACGGGCCTTCGGCGCGCTCGATCGGATCTCCGATGTGAAGGTGTGGCAACATCTTATCCACCCCCAACATGAAGGCCCCGCCCAGGAGAAATCCCGCCACCGCGGGAATCCATGGATTCCGGTACGTTTCCTCCGCCATGGTAATCGCCGGGGCGAGGAGCGACCAGAAACTGGCGGCGATCATCACTCCCGCCGCGAAGCCCATCATCGCGTCGAGAACCGACCGGCTGACATTCTTGAAGGGAAACACGAAGGCCGCGCCGAATGCGGTCACGCCCCACGTGAAAAACGTGGCGATAACCGCCTGTTGAACCGGGCCCAGTGAGGAGAACCATTGCATACTCTAACATCCTTATTGTGTGTCAAACGTGGCGCAACTGGTGGAAAAGATACTACTCCCACCCCAATCCGTTCAATTGGGGGACGATTCGTCTCGCGGCCACGGGATGGCAATGGCTGGCCAAGGGGTGGCCAAAGCGGAATCTCGGTAGTACGTTTACGTACAAATGGCACCAGGAACCAAACGTCGCGTGGCCGCGATATTCGTGGTCATCGCTCTCGCCACTACCGGTGTTGACTTCCTAGTGCAGCGGGTGCTGATGCAGACCGCTCGCGTGGAACAGACGCGGCAATTGCAGACGCAGTCGGGAGCTCTCCGCGCGTACATTGAAGAACTCATCGTCTCGCACATGAGGGTGGTCGACGCAGTTGCGGCGTACGTCACGCTCAATCCCGATATCACCCAGGAACGGTTCGCTGAATTCGCGGCTCTGTTGACTGAGGACATGCCGGCGTTGCGGAACGTCGTTGCCGCCCCGGATTTGACGATTCGCTACGTGTACCCGGTGTCAGGGAACGAGCAACTCCTGGGATTGAGCTACTACGACCTCCCGGAACAGCTCCCACAGGTGTTGGCGGCGCGGGACACGCGGTCCATTACGGTTGACGGCCCGATAGAAGTGGTACAGGGCGGCCAGGGCATTCTCGGAAGAGCCCCCGTTTTTGTGGATGTACCGGGAGGGGAGGAGTTCTGGGGAGTAATCTCCTCCTGGGTTGACTACGACCGCTTCATCGATATGGTTCAGCCGATCATAGATGACTATCACCTCGAGGTGGCGATTCGGGGCAGCGCCGCCACCGGCAATGCGGGGGTCGTATTTTTCGGTGAACCCGCGCTCTTTCAAGACGAAAACTCCGTCACCAGTCCGATACGAATTTCCAATGTGGAGTGGCACCTGGCGATCGCACCGCGTTCAGGCTGGGTGGAGCGGCCGGCGCACTACTGGACTGTCCACGGTATGGCTCTGATCGTGGCTGTGGTAGTGGCCGGCATCGGGTACGTAAAGGTTATGCAGGATGGGGCGATTCGGTTACGTGAAGACCGACTGCAGACGGTGACTCAGAGCGCTTCCGACCTGGTATGGGAGGTTGACCGCCACGGAAGACTTACGTTTCTCTCGGGGAGGACCGAGGCGTTGTTCGGCCGGGCTGCGCAAGAGATGTTGGGCACCGTCCTGTTCGGGATCACCGGTGATGAGATGCTGACCCGAACGATCTCCCACGTAGATCCGATCATTGACGCGGAAGTCTGGATATCCGATCCCGGCGGCGTGCCGCGCTGCCTGCAGCGCAACGGTGTTGCCCTGTACGATGATCGCGGGCGATTCTTAGGGTATCGCGGAGTTGATAAGGAGATCACCCTGCGAAAGCGTCTCCAGGAGCAGGTTGCCGAGAACGCGGAACTCCTGGAACTCCTCTTTCGTCAGTCTCTGGACGCGTTCTTCTTCATGATGCTTGATGAACCGATCCAATGGGATGAATCGGCGGACAAAGACGCGGTGATCGAATACGCCGTTCACCATCAGCGTTTTACCAAGGTCAATTACGCCCTCCTGGATCAGTTGCAGCTCGTGGAAGCTGAGGCCATCGGTACCGCCGCCGCTGAATTCTACTCCGATCAGGGGACCCCGGTGCGGATGGTGTGGAGGCAACTCTTTGACCAAGGAACCGTACATATAGACATGGATTTCCACCGCGCCGACGGAAGTGTCATCACGATCGAGGGAGATTACGTCGTGATCTACGACCCCTCCGGGCGTATCACCGGCCACTTCGGTGTGCACCGGGACGTCACCGCGCAGCGCGACGCCGCAGCCGAGCTTGAACGCTATATCGATATCGTCGATACCCACGTAATCATTTCCCAGACCGACCCGGAGGGTGGAATAACCTATGCGAGCGACGCCTTGGCTCGGATCAGCGGATATACGAAAGCGGAATTGCTGAATCAGAATCATAGTATTCTGCGGCACCCCGATACTCCGGATGAGACGTTTCAGGATCTCTGGGACACGCTGGGAAAGGGGCGAACCTGGCACGGAGAGATCAAAAACCTTCGAAAAGACGGCACCCCGTTCTGGGTGGACGTGGACATATCCGCGCTGGCCGATCGCCGCGGCACGCACTACGGGTATATGGCGGTAAACCAGGACATTACTGATCGCAAAGAGCTCGAGGTACTATCCATTACCGATCCCCTGACAGGCCTCTTCAATCGGCAGAAGCTTGACGCAGTGCTGGAAGAGGAGCGGATTCGATTCGAGCGGTACGGAGAAGCGTGTTCACTGGTCGTAATGGATGTGGATCGCTTTAAGGAGGTGAACGACATCTTCGGTCACCAGGAGGGAGATCGAATTCTGAATGAGGTGGCGGAAATTCTACGCGATCAGGTCCGGTCGTCGGATACCGTCGGTCGTTGGGGAGGTGAGGAGTTCCTCATCGTCTGTCCCCACACGTCTTTAGAGGGCGGCGCCACCGTAGCCGAGCATCTGCGGTCTCACATTGAAGCGATGGATACCGCTCTCTCCCGCCCGGTTACCGCCAGCTTCGGCGTGGCTCACATGAGATCTCCCGATGTGGAGGACGTCGTCCGCGAGGCTGACGCCGCGCTCTACCGAGCGAAGGACGAAGGGCGGAACCGCGTTATCGTATCCCGGCCGGAAACTTGACGGCATAGAAAACTTCCCTCAATCTTAGGTTCATGACTGATTCAGAAGAGTATGAGAGTTGGTTTGCCGTAGACATTCATCCGTGGGTGTTCTTCTCGTCGGCGGCGATCATTATCGGATCGGTGGCGCTGGCGATCCTGTTCCAGGCACAGATCGGTGACATCTTCGAGACGATCCAGTCGACTATCGCCACCGGTGCCGGCTGGTTTTTCATTATGACGATGAACATCATACTGGTGTTCGTTCTGGTGTTGATGGTGAGTCGCTTTGGAGATATCAGGTTGGGCGGAAGTGACGCCAAACCGGAGTTCTCCAAGATGGGGTGGTTTGCCATGCTGTTCAGTGCAGGCATGGGAATCGGACTTCTATTCTACAGTGTGGCGGAACCGATGTTCCACTTCGTCTCCTCACCGCTGGCCGCCCCGGGCACGGCGGAAGCCGCACGCCGCGCTATGGATGTGACGTTCTTGCACTGGGGACTGCACCCTTGGGCGATTTACACGATGGTGGGTCTGGCGCTGGCGTTTTTCTCGTTCAACAAGGGATTACCCCTGTCGGTCAGGTCCGTGTTCTATCCCGTGTTGGGAGAGCGTATTCACGGGCCCATCGGCAATATCGTGGACATTCTGGCCACGGTGGCCACGCTCTTCGGTGTTGCCACCTCTCTGGGATTGGGCGTTCAACAGGTAAATGCGGGGCTCAATCATCTCTTCGGAATTGAACAAAGTCCTTCGGTACAGGTGGATTTGATCGACGGGATTACCGCGCTGCCCCC
>JBBDTM010000088.1:0-84746 GCA_040904425.1 Alkalispirochaeta sp. | reverse complement strand
GGCGTGTGGAAATCATTCGTGGCAAGGCGAGGAAAAACTTTCGGGCGGGGAACACCATGGTCGTTGCGCAGGGAAATCTCATTGAAGTTTGAAATAAGGGCGTTGCGGATTCCCAGATCGTAGAAGTAGTACTTGCTCATCTTACTGACCTCCTTGCGGAGATTGCGGGTAAATCCGTCCAGGCGATGCAGTACAAAGGATTTTTCCAGCAGATCCAGATAGCGTGCGACGGTGTTCTTGTCTATACCGACGGTGTTTCCAACCTCCTGAGTGGATACTTGACTTCCAACCTGAAAACACCAGCAGGCGCAACACGTCAAATATCTTTCTTGAGTCCTTGATTTTGTCGAAATCAAGAATATCCTTGAGCAGGTACGACCCGGCAAGTTCACGGACGATCGCCTCCTTCTCCTGGTAAGTAGCCGCGGCCAGCACAGCCGGGTACATACCGAACCGCAGGTAGTCCGGCAGATTTCGTGGAAGGTCCCATCGGTTCGTGGTGGAAAGGGACTCCTCAATCGAAACAGGATACAGGGTCGCGACCGTTTTGCGCCCGGTGAGCGCTTCGCCGGTTGATTGCAGCAAATCGAACGACGACGAACCGGTAACGATGACGCTGACACCAGGGATATTGTCGACGATGAGCTTGATCCCCCGACCGATTTCGGGAATTCTTTGGGCCTCGTCGATAAAGAGTAGGCTGTTCTCCGGGATCGTAGAACGAAAGAAATGCAGATCACACTGAGCAAACTGATTCGAGAAGGGTATATCATCACCGGTTTGGGTAATCACGCCACCGGGAAACGCGGGCGCCGTGGAGAGGTAATGGTGAACCATCGTGGTTTTACCAACCTGCCGCGGACCGTAGAGAATGAGCACCTTATTCGGGCGCATCAGCTCTGCGATATCGATTCTTCTGATTATCACAAATAAAGTGTACTTCATTCACGCAATTACAGCAAATTGCGTGAATGGTATGATACAAATCAGCTTGTGTTTCAAGAGCTTGGACGACGAGACACCGTAGCCGATTTCGCCGCGTGTGTGAGAAACGCGGGCTAGAAGGTTATAATTTGGTAGCCCTTGGCGATGTATCCGTGTAGTGACGGGTGACCTTCAAAATCACTGAGTAGCGGGATATCCGTCTTCTGGATTTCCGCCTTGACCTCGAACGCCGCCGAGCAGAATGAGCACGCTCCGTCCACTGCGGATTTCACCGACTGGAACATCTTACCCATGGGCCCGTCATCCGAGGTGAGGTAGGGAACCCAGCGCGTTCCGGCGCCGTCAAAGACGATGCGCGCATCGCCGCCCTCCTGGTTCGTTTCCTTCACCAGCTCCAGGGCGTTGGTAAGCCGACCGTGATCGGCGTGGGTCTCTGTGTCACTGAGAATTACTACTGCAAGTTTAGCCATGGTATCACTCCTTTCTGGCTTGTGTATCTGATATTTGAATATACATATAAACAACGAGCCCGTGAAGGGTTGGTGACCAAATTAGTTGACTATACAAGCAACCACCCCGTACCTTACGCGGTATGATAGCGAGAGATAGAGCCCGAAACGCCCTGTGGGGTTTGTTTGCCGGCGATGCGCTGGCGATGCCGGTGCACTGGTACTACAGCCTCAAGAACATCCGCCGCGACTTTGACGGGGGAGTCCGCCGGTATGAAGCGCCGCTCCACCCCCATCCGGAAGCGTTCATGGTGGGCATGTCCTACAATCCGGACGTGGAGAGCGCCCAGCGCCTGGGACGCCCCTACGACATCCTCCACGACCACGCCCGCTTCTACGATGCCTCCTACAGTCCTTTAGAGATCAACCTGGGTGAACGCGAGAGCGAGCACGGAAACGCCGTGGCCGCCGAAGATCAGCGCTACCACTACCACCACGGTCTCGGCGCCGGGGACAACACCCTCGCCGCGCACCTGGTGCGGGTGCTCATGCGCAGTATCGTTGCCCACCGCGGCTACGACCAGGACGCCTTTCTCAAGGAGTTTGTGGAACACATGACCACCCCCGGGCGCAACCGTGATCCCTACTCCGAGATCTACGTGCGCCACTGGTTCGAGAACTGGACGCGCAGCATACCGGCCTACGCCTCCGCCGACTACCAGCGCCGGGTGTGGTCGATCGGCAGCCACGGCGGACTGATACGTCCGCTGGTACTCAGCCTGCTGTACGGCAGCGACTACCAGGCGGCCGGTATGGCGATTGAACACCACAATCTGACCCACCGCTCGGAGAACAACATCAGCGCCCTTTCGGTACTAATTCCGCTCTTTCGGGCGTTGGCGTCCGGGACGGATCCCTGGAAAACGGTCTCGAAGTTTGCCCGCCAGGTGCGCGTGCCCCGGGTCACCGGCGAGGAACTCTACAAACAGTACCGCGACCACGGCGGGCCCGGCGGCATACCCCGGGACGAGATGTGGCGTTTTCATACCGACTTGGAAGAAGAACCGTTTCAGGTAGCGGAACTCAACGAAGAAACGGAGGAGGAGGATGTGGTGCGCGCGGTGTTTGCCACCGCCTGCTATCCCGAACACGGTCTCCCGCTGATGCTGTCCATCGCGCACCGTTACGGCTTTGACCCGGAGGCGGCGCTCCTGGCAAACGCCAACGCCGGCGGCGACAACGTCCACCGCGGCATGGTGCTGGGCCTGCTGGTGGGAGCTGCACAGCCGGTGCCGGACGCGCTCCGCACCGGCCTCACGGATCATGCGGAGATTGAGGCGGAGATCGAGGCGTTTCTGGACTACGTAGCTCAGTAGGGGCGCGGCGAGATGGCCGCACGGGGCGGCGGAGTCACCGCGGTGAGCGACGCCGCCCCGGCCCGCCCTACGGGTTAATCCGCACGCGGATCGGCCCGATTAACGTGCGATGCACCGGACAACGGTGCGCCATTTCAACCAGGCGAGCTTCCTGTTCAGAATCCAGGTCGCCGGTGAACGTCAGTTCAATTTGGATATCCGTCCCCTGCCCCCGGCTGTCTTTGGCCAGTTCCGGGTCGAATCCGAGTTCCTCCGCCTTGGCCTTGCGCAGGGAGAGTTGGGCGGAAACCTCCTCTAAGGGCCACTCCTTGCGGTCGGCGTACATGCGGACGGTTATCACGGTGCACGCCGCCAGGCTCCACAGGAGATAGTCGAAGGGGTTGCCCCCCAGGTCACCTCCGTTGACGTCGGCCGGTTCGTCGGCGAGCATCTGGTGGCGGCCGTTGGTCATCTCCACCTTGTATTTGGTGCGTCCTATGCGGGCGGCGATCTGGTAGCCGTCGGCGGGCTGGAGCGCCGAATCAGCGGTGTCTGTCGGGGCGTCGGCCGCCCCGTTCCCAGCCCCGCCCTGCGAGCCGCCGGCCTCCGGCAGAAACGAATCCGCCCACGCCGCCAGCACCCGCGCCACGTGGCGGGCGTCGGCGGGCCGGGAGAGCAGGTGATCCGCCTGGTCCAGCGAGATGAAGCTCTTGGGATGGCGGACAGCGGTGTAGATATCCCGCGCGTTGGAGATGTCCACCACCTGATCCACGGGGCTGTGAAAGACTAGCAGCCGCGTGCGAAGTTTCCCGAGCCACTCCGTGGGAGGATGGGCCTTGAGGTCGTCTACAAACTCCTTGCGGATCGAGAACGGCCGGCCGCCGATGGAGACGCGCGCCTCGCCGGTCTGCTCAATCTCCTCCAGTTCACAATCGAAGAGGTTGGTCACGTGGGCGGGGTCCGAGGGCGCCCCGATCGTGGCGACGCCTTCCAGACCGGGCACCTGGCGGGCGGCGTAGAGAGTGGCGGTTCCACCCAGAGAGTGGCCCACCATAATTGATGGTCCGTTGCCGTAGGTGGCTTTCAGGTACTCCACCGCGGAGAGCAGATCCGCCGCTTGCGTGGCGAAGGAACTCTCGGCAAATTCGCCGCCACTATCCCCGAGACCGGTGAAATCGAAGCTCAGGACGCCCAACCCTTCTTCGGTGAGTCCCCGGGAGATGCGACGTACCGCCGAGAGGTTTTTGGTGCAAGTAAAGCAGTGCGCGAAGATCACCCACGCCCGGGGCGAACCCGTTTCAGGAAGCTCGATCCGCCCGGCCAGGTCCATTCCGCGCTCATTGGTAAACTGAATTTTCGTGCTGTTCATCGTGGGTTCTAATGTAGGTGTATATGCACCGGAATGCAACACTGCGGGCGAGCGCTACCCGGCGAGATACACCGTCTGCGTGTACTCGCTGCCGCGGAGGGGATTATCAAAGGTCACGGCGTGCGCATCGGCGGCGCCGAAGACGGCGCGCAGGCGCTCGGTAAAGCCCACGTCTTCCGGTTTGTCGGACCACACCCCAAAGACCCCGCCCGGATTCAAGCGGCGGGACACAGCCGCAAGCCCCTCCGGGGTGTACAATCGGGCGTTCTCTGCGTCCAAGACCAGGTCGGGCGTGTGATCGATATCTACCAGAATCGCACCGAACGTGCGCCCCGGCTGCTCGGGATCAAATCCAGCGGAGTCCGCATCGGCGGCGGCAAAGAAATCCGCCTCAACCAGCCGACAGCGGGGATCATCGGCCACGGTGGTGCCCATCGGAACCAGCCCCCGCTGGTGCCACTCGATCACCGCCCCAAAGAGCTCCACCACCACCAGCGATCGCACCCGCGGCGACTCCAGCACGGCTTGGGCCGTATACCCGAGTCCCAGCCCACCAACAACGACGTCCAGGTCGGCGGGCGGCGTCGCGGCGGGCGGCACGGCTCCCGCCCGGTCCGGCGTCGCGGCGACGCTGTTGGCCTCGCCCGATGGAAGCGAGTCGGCGGCGGGCTCAGATCCCGGCGAACGGGCACCTTCCGCGGCGTGGCCGCCGTCTCCGCGGGCCGTCGCATCCGCAGCCCGCGCGATCCCCAATCGTCCCAGTTCCCGCTCGGACTCGGTGAACAGGCTCGACATCAGATACTCGTCGCCGAGCTTCACCTCGTACACCTCGACCCCGAGGGACAGCATCGTTCGGCGGCGCAAACTCAAATCGCCCAGGGGCGTTGGTTGGAATCCCAGTTCGGAAAACAGTGCGGCCATACCGGAGCGTACCATTGCCGGGGACGCCGTGTCCGCCGGCAGATGCCGGCCGGGCGGCAGGTGGGAGCGGCAGGTGGAAGCGGCGTATCCACATACCGGCGGCATGGGCGCGGATCACGCGTTCTCTCCATAAGTGATTTTCCCACTTGCCTGTTCTCAAAGGTGGCGGTACGGTGGAGGTTCAGGAGGACACCGATGGCGATACAACGCGTAGTGGTAACGGGAAGTGAGGGCAAAGCGGGACGTTTTGTCGTGGATCATCTTCACGGTGAGGGATACGAGGTGCTTCGGGTGGACATCGCCGCACCTCTGGACCCCGCAAACCATTCGATCCGCCGGGCGGACCTTACCGATCTGGGACAGGCGATGGAGGTGCTCCACGGAGCGGACGCGGTAGTGCATCTTGCGGCGATCCCCGCTCCGTACATGGTAACCAACGCGGAAACGTTTCGGATTAACACGATGTCGACCTTTAACGTGTTCTCCGCGGCGGCAGCGATGAATCTGCAGCGCGTCGTGTGGGCCTCCAGCGAGACCGCCCTGGGCCTGCCCTTCGATCGCGCCCCGGACTACGCGCCGGTGGATGAGAATCACACCTACCCCGAATCTACTTACGCGCTGTCTAAGGTTGTTTCAGAGGAGATGGCGCGCCAGTTTTCGCGGTGGCACGATCTGCCCATGGTAGGTCTGCGATTGTCGAATATCATTTCGCCGGAGGACTACGTCTATTTTTGGGAGTACCAGAAGAACCCGGAGCTGCGCAGGTGGAACCTGTGGGGGTATGTGGACGCCCGGGATGTGGCGCAGAGTTGCCGCCGAGCCCTGGAAGCCGAGGTAACGGGGGCTCGCCACTACGTGATCGCCGCCGCCGACACGGTGATGGATCGGCCCAGCGCGGAGCTCATGCGCGAGACGTTTCCAAACGTTCCGCTCACCAAGGAGCTGGATACCTACGAGACGCTCCTGTCGATCGACCGCGCCCGCGCGGAGCTGGGTTACGAGCCCGAGCACAGCTGGCGTAGTCTGTGAAATGATACGGGATATGGATACCGTTCACCTGCTGCCCGCCCGGTCCATCGCCTCCGATTTTCTCCCTCCGGAGTACGTTCCCTCCGGAGGTGACCAGTACACGATCCGCGACACGCAGTTCGTCCACGCCGACCGACCGTGGCGACCGCTCACCACCGCCGAAATCGAAACCCTGGTGAAAAACGGGAACACCGCCGACGACTGGAAAGATATCCGCGTTACCGATCGTTTTGATCCGCACCAGATTCTGCACAGCTCATTCTTTGGGTTTGTCAGGATCGGCGCGGTGGAGGATGCAGTACTCGAGCACCACGACCTGAAGCTTCCGGTGGGCATCACCAACTGCCGAATCGTCTCCTGTGATATCGGCGACCACGTGGCGCTGCATAACGTGCACTATCTCGCCCACTACATCATCGGCGACCGTTCGATTCTCACCAACGTGGACGAGATGCACGTCAGCAATCACGCCAAGTTCGGAAACGGCGTAGTAAAGGACGGCGAGGAGGAAGAGGTCCGCGTGACGCTGGACGTCATTAACGAGACCGGCAGCCGTGCCATCGCCCCCTTCGACGGCATGACCACGGCGGATGCCTATCTCTGGGCGCGCTACCGTGACGATGACCGCCTGCAGTCGCGATTCATGCAGCTCACCCAGGAGCATATCGATAGCCGCCGTGGCTACTACGGAGAAATCGGTGAGCAGAACGTGCTCAAAAACACGCGGATCGTGAAGGACGTGAAGACCGGCGGTCACTGTTATATCAAGGGCGCCAACAAGCTCAAAAATCTCACGATCAACTCCGACGGCGAGGAACCCACACAGATCGGCGAGGGCGTGGAGCTGGTGAACGGGATTATCGGGTACGGCTGCCGCATCTTTTACGGGTGTAAGGCGGTGCGCTTCATCATGGGCAACAACAGTAACCTCAAGTACGGCGCCCGGCTGATTCATTCGTTTCTCGGGGACAACAGCACCGTCTCCTGCTGCGAACTCTTAAACAATCTGATCTTTCCCGCCCATGAGCAGCACCACAACAACTCGTTTCTCGTGGCGGCCCTGGTAGGGGGCCAGAGCAACATCGCCGCCGGCGCCACGATCGGCTCCAACCACAACAGCCGCAGCAACGATAACGAGATCATCGCCGGCCGCGGATTCTGGCCGGGGCTCAGCACCACGCTAAAGCACTCCTCGCGGTTTGCCTCGTTTACGCTGATCGCCAAGGGCGACTACCCCGCGGAGATAGATCTGCCGCTCCCTTTTTCGCTCCTTTCGCATAATGTAGGTGAGCGGCGGTTGGAGGTGACGCCGGCGTTCTGGTGGATGCGCAACATGTATGCCCTCGCCCGCAACAGCTGGAAGTTTGGCGCCCGGGACACGCGGATTCATCGCACACAGCACCTGCAGCACGACGCCCTCGCCCCGGACACGGTGGAGGAGATTATCGCCGCCCGAGCGCTCCTGGAAACGTGGACGGGTGCCGCCGCACGAAGCACGGAACTCAGCTGGAAAGCCGGTTACGGGTCATATCCGCAGCTCGTAGCAGCGATGATGAGTGACTCCAAACACCAGGATCTGCAGGACGAGGGCCGGCGCATGTTGCAAGATCCCTCCTCAGCGATTACGGAGCCGCTATTGGTAACCGGCTTGGAGAAGACCCGTCGCCCCACAGCGATCAACCACGTCCGGGAGAGTTGGACAGCCTACGGCGAGATGCTGCACCACTACGCGGCATCCCACATCGTGTCCGATCCCCAGGGCGCCGGGCGAAGCAGCGAATCGCGCATATCGGCGTGGGTCAACCTCGGTGGACAACTGGTGCCGGAAACAGATGTGGACACCCTGCGCCGGGACATAGCTTCCGGGGCGCTGGCATCGTGGCACGACATACACCGCCGATACGATGAGCTTTACCAGCGATACCCCCACGATCTCACCACCCACGCCTGGGCGGTGGCGGAACTCGTCCACGGAAACCTGGAATCATCGGAAGATCGAACCGAGTTCCTGCGGAAGGCCGTAGAGATTCAGGAACAGGTGCGAGACCGCGTCTATGAGAGCCGCCGGAAAGACTACGAAAACCCCTTCCGTATCGCAACCTACCGCAATCCGGAGGAGATGGAAGCGGCGATCGGCTCCATCGACGATAACAGCTTCGTACAGCAGGTGACGGCACAAACGGAGGAGTTTGCGGCCACAGTGGAGTCCGTCATCGCGGAGCTCCGCTGAACTGAATTCCCGCGGAGTGGGCGATCTCCAAGGTCAGGGCAGAAATATCCCGACGGGAGAGGTCGTGAATGTCGGTGTGGCCGGTCATCCGGGTAAACATCTCCAACTCGTTTCTCAGAACACGAAAGAAGTTTTCTACCCTCTGAGCCGAGCTCTCCACATCGATCCGCGATCGTAGCAGCGCGTCCTGACTGGTAACTCCGGTGGGACACCGCCCGGTATTGCAGATCCGGTACTGGCGGCACCCCACCGCCATGAGCGCGGCGGTCCCGATCGCCACCGCGTCCGCTCCCAGAGCCAACGCTTTTGCCACATCCGAGGAGACCCGCAGACCACCGGTTATCACAAGCGATACATCGCTGATGCCCCGGCGATCAAGGTGCGTCCGAGCACGGGCCACCGCATAAACCGTGGGTACCGAAGCGGAGTCTTTAATCAGTTTTGGCACGGAACCGGTGGCTCCCCCCTTGCCGTCGATCGTGATGAAATCGGGATCAGCCAGGAGCGCCACATCGAGATCATCTTCGATATTTCCCGCGGCGATCTTAATACCCACCGGCTTCCCGCTGGACATCTGCCGCAATTGCGCGACTTTGGCCCGGAGCGATTCGGAGCCCGAGATGTCACTGTACCGTGCGGGAGTGACGATGTCCGTGTCCCGGGGACGATTACGCACGATGGCAATCTCCTCGGTTATCTTCTCCGCCGGATAGTGACCACCGATTCCCGGTTTGACCGCCTGGCCGATTTTGATTTCTACCGCGTCGCAGCGTTGTAGGTTCTCCACGGAGAAGCTGTACTCGTTCTGGACGTACTCGTAGATGTAACGATGAGAGGCGCTGCGCGATTCTTCGAGTATCCCGCCTTCTCCGGAGCACATAGCGGTTTGAACCGCACTACTCCCCTGCGCCAGCGCCAGCTTTGCCTCTCGGGAGAGCGCACCGTAGGACATGTGCGTCACGTAGACCGGCATCGAAATCGTCAACGGATGTGCCGCTCGAGGGCCGATTACCGTCACCAGGGAAACCGGTTCATCCTCATTGACCGGAAGCGACGCCAATTGGGCGCCGTGAATAGTAACATCCTCCCACGCGGGTAGGGACAGTTCCGTTCCCATCGGTTCATTGATCGAACTACCGGTGGCCGCCATGTGGTGAATATCATCCATGTGACGTTTGGCGGGCTTCACCGAAGGATTCGGCACTTTCTCATCGGTGAATCCGTTTTCCCAATGGGTGCCGTCACAGAACGGCTTGTTTTTCGAGCCCCCGCACTGGCAGAGTGTATAGTGATCAGAGACTCCAGGTTCATTCCCATCCTCATCGGTGAGCGCAATGCTTCCGGAAATCTCGAGGGGGCCGTTCTTTGCAAGAATCACCGCTTGGGGAGCGCGCCACTCCCGGAATGTGGTTCCATCCTTCTCGTAGCCCAACGCCCCGGACGGACACATTCTGACAACCCGGACGATTTCCTCCGAATTGGCACCATCGGGATCGATCCAGGGTTCGGTCCCTTGCCGAAACACGAACGGCAGATTGGCCGTGCAATGGCCACGATGAGAGCAGATACCCCGGTTATCGAGAATCGTAATCTCGGACCCCTCGTATCGATCTATCCGATCCAGCTGTCGCCCGTCGAGCTTTCGGCTTCGAAAGCCGTATTCTTCGTGAGTATTGTCGCACTCCGGCTTGTTGTTGGACTTTCCACAGCGACACAGGTGGATATACGGATCAACACCGATTACGTCTCCCTGTGATGAGTTCAGTTCCGTAGCCCCCTCGAGCACATATGGTCCATTGGCGGTGGCGCGAATTCGCACCGATTCGTTTTTCATGAAATCTCCATATCTTAGTGTAGTATCAAATATATAATATACCGTTCACGGCACCCGGTATGTGCGTAGACGATAGCGGCCCCCGGTGTCTCAATCAGCAATCCAGTAGTGCTGGCCGTCGCTCCGCTTGGCCTTATACATCGCCTGGTCGGCAGCCTCAAGCAGTTGACCCACGTTGGAACCATGGTCCGGGTACAGCGCTACCCCAATGCTGACACCCACCGTGATCGGCTTGAATCCGTTCAGGTCCAGATACATAATCGCCATGAGGGTGATTTTTCGCGCCGTCCGCCCCAGCGCTTCGTGGGCGGCTTCCAAGATCTGCGCTCGGTTGGCAAGACCGGTGAGCTTGTCGAAAAATGCCAAACGCTGCATGTGCTGCTCGCGGCGGCGGCGTTCCGTTACGTCTTGCTTTACCGCTACGTAGGAATCGATATGCCCCTTCTGGTCACGGATCGGCGCGACTAACACCGACTCCCAGTACACGCGCCCTTCGCGTGTCCGATTGCACCACTCTCCGGACCACGTTTCACCTGACGAAATTGTTGCCCACATTTCAGCGTACGCCTGAGAGTCCTGCTCCTCAGCGCCGAGTATTCGCGGGTTCTGTCCTTTTAGCTCATCCGCGGAGTAACCGGTCAACTCCGTAAGGGCCTTATTCACGTATTCGATTGAACCGTCTCGATCGGTGATCAGAACCGGCGCCGGTGACCGCTCAAAGGCAACTGACAACTTGCGGATCTGTGCGATGGCTTGGAAGCGCTCCCGGAGATCCCGAATTGCCACCAGTACCACCGCGCCGGAACGCAGGTCGATACGCTGCTTCCGAACCTCAACGGGAACGCGCTCACCGGAGCGTGTATTGCACATCGACTCCGTCCCGGCTTCTTCTGTGGTACCGCAGATCAGCTCATCGATTCGCATCTGGTGCACATCGGTACCGGAAAACCCGGAAAGAACGGCTGTTTGATGGTTGCAGTCGATGATCACGCCGTCATCCCTGTGGATGATGATCGGGTCAGGAGCGAGCCGAAAGAGAGCCTCCGTGTATCGAGCATTCTCCTCTGCCCCCTGCCGATCGAGAAACGCCCGGCGCAGTTCACCATACCGATACCACGCCGCCACCGACAGCGTAGCCACCACGGCAAATCCAAACAAATACTCCATCGCGTCCTGTGCTGAATGGTCGTGTACCAGAACCAGCATGAGCGCACTTACCACAAAGGGTGCCCCGGTATGTACCGCATACCACCGCAACAAGCCCCCGGAGAACAGAAAGTTGAGAAACGCCACCATCACCACACCGGTCATGGCGATCCATCCGAGCTCCGCACTGGCCGGCGAACCCTGGTAGGCTACGTGAGTATAGTAGGATACGCCACTCGCCACGGAGGAAATCAACACGAGATTGAGACCGTGAAAAATCTCTAAAATTCGAGTGCTCCGCGCGTGTAACCGGTGACAGAGAACTGAAAAGACCACAACCGCTGCCAAAGCGATGAGCTTCCGCAGGACAAGCGGCCCGCTGTCCACTATCATCATGTCCTGCGCGATCAACCACACCATCAGTACCGAGGCTACGACCGCATACTGCACCCCTGCTCGCGCAACCTGCCGGCGAGTCATACGATGAAAGCTCTCATTAGCCGCATCCCAGGCCATAACACCTGAAGAATACGGATTTTTACATGTATCTGCAATAGTTTAGTAATCGGAGAGGATTTTGTAATGAATCGAACAGTTCTTACCGGTGTCATGGCTCTGCTGGTTGGGGTAGGGGGAGTCGGCTCACGGCTCCGGCACTTCTTCCGGACGGAAGCCTGCTTTCAGGCCTATTTCAAATTCCTGCAGGGAGCGACGGCTCAGACGTTCCAGAACATCTTCACGGAATTTCAGAACCTCGTGAACAAACCGGATGTAACCAAGATGATCGTCGACGTTGAGATGAAAGACGCGTGGGGCAAGGATATTCAGGACGTGTGGCTGCAGACTGGAAGTGCCGCAGATGCCGCCGGAATCACTCGTTGGGGAGTTGTTACTGCGGAAACCAGCAAGACAATGACGATTAGCTTCCTTATCAAAGGGGGCAAGGAGCGGAACCGGAGTTATGAGACCTACGTGGCCGACTCCTTGGACGACGTACTAGCCTGGATTCGCTCATAGTCTGGAAATAGTTCGGGCGCCGGCACCGGCCGCCCATACAGATAGCCCTGCCCCATCCGGCAACCCGCCTTCCGGGCAAGCTTCGCATCATCCTCGGTCTCGATTCCTTCCACGACGGCGCCCATTCCGGATGCCTGAGCGAGATCGTTGATCGCGCGAATAATTGGTAGGGACCGGTCGTGCTTCATCCCACGGACGAAGTATTGATCGACTTCTTTTTCAAGTTCATCCCGCTCGCGATGCAGCCCGACTGCCCGCAGACGGGCAGTGCGGACCCGAAGAAGAAGCAGTATTACCGCGATCTCTCCAGCGAGAAACACCATAGATCGCCACACCACGTTCCAGATACGCTCAACAATTCGCCCGTTATCCAGATATATCTCGACGGAGCCGATCCGATCTCCCTCGAACGTGATATCCCGCGAAAATCGGTAGAGCGTGTACTCGCTCCGAGGGGAGCCGGGGTCGATGGGATCTGCGATTGAGTCGGAAGACTCCTGAAGACCGCCCCGAATCCCGTATTCACGCTCATAGAGGAGCGCCGGCTGGGTGTCATCATAGACCACCGCGCGCTGCACTGACCCATGGGCCGCCAACGATCGAAGAAACTCCCTCACGGTGTGCTCGGAGAGTACCCATAACGGGGTGGCAACCGCTACGGAGGCGGATTCTACCAGGGTCCGGCCAAGCTCCTCCACGCTCGCGCGGGCGCGCGAAACTTCTAGGTATCCCTGACCAAGATGGAGGGCAAAGATAATCATCGCCGCGCTTACAACGGTTATGCGGACGGCGCGCGCCGACATCTGTGAAGGTAACCTCTTCATAGCGGTACCTTTACTCGGGATCGATACAATCCGTATCTTCGAAGAGTCATGTGTCGAACGTGTTTTCGAATGGTCTCCACCATGCTTACCTCATTGTTTCTTGTCTCGGGTCTCGCTGCGCAACCCTCGGGTTCGGTCACTGTTGTCACCGGCGAGTTTCCGCCATATACCGGAAGCGAGCTTGAAGAGGGCGGCCCCGTGACCCAACTCGTGGTTGCCGCCTTGGAACAGGCCGGGCTCGAAGCGAATATCGTGTTCGTCCCGTGGGCACGGGGCTACCGAATGGTCGCGGAACGCTCCGCCGACGGTTCTTTTCCCTATATTCGCACCGCCGAGCGGGAAGAGGAGATGCTGTTCTCCGACACGCTGTATACCGCCCGGGAAGTTGTGGTTGTCGCAGAAAGCAGCTCGATAGAGTTCACCGGAGACCCTGAGTCGCTGGAGGGTTTGCGCTACTGCTTGCCACTGGGATACGCCGTACAACCCGTCCTTCAGGACCTGGTCGATCGCGGCGCGTTGCAGCTTGTACGTCCGGAATCGTTGGAGGCCTGCAATCTCCTCGTACCTCGCGATGACCGGGAGGCCGCCCTGTTTCTGCAGCAGTTCAACAATGGACTCCAAGCCCTCCGTGAATCCGTCGAATACGAGAGGCTTTTCCCCGCATATGGACAGAACGATCCGTTGTATGGCGAACTATAGGAGATGTTGGAAGCAGATCTGACCGTTACCAACCCGAAAGGAATCCACGCTCGGCCGTCTGCGATGATCGTTCAGACCGCACAGACTCTCTATTCATCGATCAGCTTTACGATGCACGGCGAGACGGTAGACGCTTCCAATATTATGGATGTTCTGTCCTTAGGAGCTCCGTATGGAGCTACGATTCACGTCACCGTTGACGGCGGTGATGAACAGGCCGCCCTCAACCGGATGCAGGAAATCTTCGCGCTTAATTTTAACGATGAGTAAAACCTCCTAACGGGAGGAAATTTAATTGTATTTGCATATAAAAACAAGTGATTGAGAGCAGGCGTTATATATCGCCTGTACAGCGCCGTCCTGCGATTGCCGGTCGGGCGGGTTCCGGAATTCGCCGGTGAGAAAAAAACGTAGTATAATATGTGTGGATGCATGGACATTCCACGAATTCCAGACTATCCTTATCAGGAATCGTTACAAATACCACTCGAGGTGATTAGATTGTTCTCACACGCTTTAGATACACGCAAAAAAAATGAATATAGTCCCGAGGATTTTGCAGAAATTCGCAGCAACTGCGTCGCTACTAATTTAGGTAAGGCCAACCGGATCGTAGGACGGATCTACGAGGACGCCTTTCGCGACATGGGCATCTCCTCGCCGCAGTTCGCCCTGCTCGTGGTGCTCGCGATTAAACGAAACGCCACGGCCACAGAGCTTGCTGAGGAACTCGGCGCCGACCCCAGTACCGTATCGCGCAACACGGAGTTAATGGTAAAGCGCGGTCTTATCTGCGTGAGCACCGGAGCCGATCGCCGCGTGCGGACGTACTGCCTCACCGATGAAGGCAACGACACGATCCAGTCTTCCGTCCCGCAGTGGAAAAAGGCGCAACGCACCGCCCTGCGCCGAATCGGACGCGGCTCATGGCGGGATGTGCGGAAAGCCCTGCGGAGAATTGTGACGGATTAGATTGCATGTGCAAATAATGTTGACGCTGCGCGCAGAGTGAAGTAGCTTTCAGCATATGAGTACTGGAAAGCTATTTCGAGCCGTCCCGGTGATCTTAATCGTCGCCGCTGCAATCTTTGTGACGATTCGTTACGATGCGCCGGCCCTGTTGCGAAACTTACTCGCCTGGATCGATGCCCAGGGAGCCACGGGAATTATCGTCTTTGCGGCTACGTATATCATCGCCACGGTCCTCTTCATTCCGGGAAGCATCCTCACCCTGGGGGCGGGATTTGTATTCGGTGCGGTAGGCGGGACGCTCGCTACTCTGGGCGGGGCCACTGAACAACGCGGCGGGGCGCAATGGGTGATCTATGGCTTAGGCCTTGTGGCAACCGTGGCGGTAACTGTGTTTGTCACCCAGCTGGCACGGCGAGCTTTGCGGAATACGTTACCCGCCGACAGCGTGGAACTTCAGGGGGCATCATCATGAACCGTTCCGACATGTTACCTGACGATACATACAATCGTCACCTGTTAGACAATGTGCATCCTCTCGATTGGGCAAACCCCGAACCCTCGGGCACCTATAATCTGGTGGTTTTGGGCGGTGGAACCGCCGGACTCATCAGCGCCGCGGTGGCGGCTTCCATGGGGGCCCGCACCGCCCTCATCGAACGAGGGTTTCTCGGGGGCGACTGCCTCAACGTGGGGTGTGTTCCGTCCAAAGGGCTCATCCGCGGCGCCCGAGGCCAGGCGGAACTGGAATGGCTCCAGGAAACCGGCCTGATCTCTTTCGGAACCGGTGCGGCGGGCAGCCTGCCTCAGGTAGCGTTTACCACCGTCATGGAGCGTCTCCGCCGGATTCGCTCCGAGATGAGCGGTCACGATTCCGCCACCCGCTATCGGGATGAGTTTGGGGTGGACGTGTATATCGGCGAAGGGACGTTCTCCGGTCGAACCTTGATTACCGTTACCGGCGACGATGGAACCACCCGGGAGCTTTCATTCTCTAAAGCGGTAATCGCCACCGGCGCCCGCGCGGCGGCACCGCCGATTCCCGGCCTGGATTCGACTCCGTATCTCACCAATGAATCGTTGTTTACTTTGACGGAACTACCCGAGTCGCTGGTGATCATCGGAGCGGGGCCGATCGGCTGTGAGATGGCCCAGAGCTTCGCGCGACTGGGAAGCCGAGTAGAGCTGGTAGAGGTGGCGCCCCGCATTCTTCCCCGGGAAGACCTGGACGTGGCCAATGTAGTTCACCAGGAACTGGAGGCGGCGGGCGTAACGGTCCACGTCCAGGCCTCGGTCTCGGGAGTATCGGGCTCTGCCGAGACCGGGGTCTCCGTACAGTACCGAAGCGCCGCCGGCGAGGAGGTGCGCGTGGAAGGCGCTCGACTGCTGGTGGCGATCGGTCGCGCCGCTAACCTGGACGGGCTGAATCTGGATCGGGCCGGAGTGAAAGCACACGCCCGTGGCATCGAGGTAAATGACTATCTGCAGACCAGTAATCGCCGAGTATTCGCCGCCGGCGATGTCGCCTCACCATATCAGTTTACCCACATGGCCGAAGCCACCGCCTCCCTCGTCGTGCAGAACGCACTGTTTCTGAAAACCGGTAAGACCAGCCGTCTTACCGTGCCCTGGTGCACCTATACCTCCCCGGAGGTCGCGCATGTGGGAATCTCCGAACAGGATGCGCAGCGGGACGGCATTGCCGTCGACGTGTACCGCCACGAGATGAGCGCGGTTGACCGGGCTCGCCTCGACGGGGAAACCGAGGGGTTTGTGAAACTGATCACGCCGCAGGGGAAGACGCGGATTCTGGGAGCCACGATCGTCGCAGCCCACGCCGGGGAGATGATCGGCGAGATCGTTCTGGCGATGCAGAACAAATTGGGTGTGGACAAGCTCGCCTCGGTGGTACACCCTTATCCTACCCAGTCCGAAGCGGTGAAACGAGCCGCCGCCGGATACCTGAAACGCAAGCTCACCGCGCGGGTCAAGCGGATTATGGAGGTATGGTTTCGTTGGAACAGATAGCCCAGTCCCCCGCAACCGGCGCATCACGGAAGCAAAAATCCCTGAGCCGCCGGATTCTGATATCGGTGGCGCTCTCGATCCTGGTAATCGAAGCGATCATTCTCGGATTCTCTTCCTTGTCACAGCGGCAGACGCTGCTGGACCACTATCTCTTCGAGGCATCGATTGTGGCCGGCGCCCTCGCCAATGACGGCGTTTCCGACGGCGAGCTTCTCGATCGCGCCGCGCAACGACTATCCCGCGCACACGTTCAGGCTATTCGTCCGGTCGGTGGGGACGCCGCCGGCGACGACTGGCGGGAAGATCAACGCGGTGGCACGTACCGCGTTACTGAGGATCGGATCCTCTTGTACCGTCACTCCGGCCTGGAGGTAGAGATCGACGTATCCCGGATTCCCGCGGAACTGCGGAGCTATGCGGCGGGGATCGTCGGCTTGGTGGTACTTATCGTCGTCTTCGTTACGGTAGCGGTGTATCTGACGTTGCGTCCGCAGCTCGTACTGCCGCTGCGCCGCGTCGAGGCACGGCTGCAGGCGATCTCCGGAGCGGAAGCCGATCTCACGGACCGGGTCGGTGTTGCCCGCAACGATGAGATCGGTCGCGTCTCCGGCGCCTTCGATGAGTTTTCTGAAAACTTGCGGCAGATCATGGCCACGATTCAGTCCCGCGCCGCGGAACTGCTCTCCAACGCCTCTCGCCTGGCCGAGCAAAGCAAGAGTGCCGAGGAGAACGTCCAGGCCAACGGCGAGACGGTGCAGGAAATGCAGATGAGCCTCGCTGCCTTCGATGATTCCGTGCAGCAGGCCGCCAGAGCGGTGGCAGCGATTACCGGATCGATCAATGGGCTTAACAACGCCGTATATCAGCAATCCGATGCTATGGCGGATTCCCTGGCGGCGGTGGAAGAGATGGATGCCTCGATTCGCAACCTGGACTCTATCGCCAAAGACAAGAAAAAACTCACCGATGATCTGGTTGAGATGGCCAATGAAGCGGGGGAACGGATGGAGGGCTCGGTGAGCTCGATCAACACGGTGGAGTCTTCGACGCAGGACATGCTGGAAATGATCGACGTTATCAACACCGTAGCGGAACAGACTAACCTGCTGGCGATGAACGCCGCCATCGAGGCGGCCCACGCCGGAGAGTACGGAAAAGGGTTCGCGGTTGTGGCGGACGAGATTCAGAACCTCTCGGTTCTGTCCAGCGAAAACGCGCGCAAGATCAACGATAACCTCCGTAAGGATATCGACCGGATTCACCAGGCGGGAGAAATCAACCGCAGCGCCGGCGAGGCGTTCGAACGCATCGTGGAAAGCGTGGGAGACGTGGCACAGGCGATGAGCCAGATCATGGCGGGACTCGACGAGCAGGCGTATGCCAGTCGCGAGATCGTCAAAGGCCTCACCCAGATGCGCGAAGTCACGGATCAAGTTCAGACCGACTCTCAACAGATCAACGGCGAGGCGGAGAAGATCAACGCCACCGTGGAACAACTGGCCGGTTCCTCCAGCGAGGTCACCGGTCGCATGGAGCTGGTGACGGAGCGCATCGGCGGAATCAGCACCTCCATATCCGAGATCAACGAGATCGTTCAGGGAAACCAGGCGCGCATGCGCGAGCTGATTGAACAGGTAAACCGTTTTAAGACGTAACGTCAACCGCTCAGCAGCCGTCTCCGGTGAGCCCCAACTCTTCCCGAACGAAGACAGCCACCGTCTCGCGAATCTGGTCGCGTATCGGCCGAATCGTTTCGAATTTCTCTTCCTGGGACCCGGTGGCCTTGGAGGGATCGGGAAAGGGCCAGTGTAGACGTTTTCGCTCCGCCGGGAAAATGGGACACTTCTCGGCGGCCTCAGGGTCACAGACCGCTATCACGTAGTCGTACGCTTTCCCCGCACGGTGGAGATCAAAGACACTCTGGGTCGCCTTATTCCGGATATCGATACCGTCCTCCAGGAGGAGCTCGGCTACGACGGGATTCACCGTTCCCGGTTCGATCCCGGCGCTCTCCACCTCCACCGCGTCCCCGGCGCATTTGCGGATGAACTCTTCAGTCATCTGGCTGCGGGCGCTGTTGTGGATGCAGATCGCCAGGATCCGCGGCTTGGATTCATGGGAATTGGCATCAGACATGGTGGTGGATCTCCTCGTTACCTGATTCATGTCGACGGTGATACGCCGTCACGAACGTGTCGATTTTCACTCTAATCTCGTCCCGCACCTCCCGGGTCCGGGCAAGAATTTCCTCATCAGTACCGGTAAAGGCGGAGGGATCGGTGAAGGGCCAGTTCATCCGTACCGCCGGGCCGGGGAATATGGGACACTTCTCCTCCGTCTCCCGACTGCACACGGTGATCACATAGGAGAACGTCTTCCCCGAGCGGTAGACGTCAAAGACGTCCCGGGGGCTCTTCCCCGAAATGTCGATTCCTTCCTCCGCAAGGACCTGCACAACGTAGGGATTGAGCGTTCCCGGCTCGAGCCCGGCGCTTTCCACCTCGAACTCATCGCCGGCAGCCCGACGCAGGAACTCCTCCGCCATCTGGCTTCGGGCACTGTTGTGAACACACACAAACAATACCCGGTCCTTTTCTCGCATAGTTTCCTCCTCTCGGCGCGTGTGCCGATACGTCACCACGCAGCGGTCACCCGCGCGAATATCAAACCGCCAGCGGATGCGATCCTGCAGAATCGGCCATTCCGGGTCTTCCCCAAGACCAACCCGAGCGGCAGGAGCAACGCGCTGAACCCACTGGTTTGCCGCCAGGCTGTAGTACACCAGCTTGCCGCCGCGCCGTTCCTTGAGCAGCCCCGCCTGGTATAGCTGCCGAAGTCCGCGAGAAACCGCGTATTGCGGTCGGCGGGTGATATCGACCACCTCCGCAACACACAGTTCTCCCTCAGCCGCATCCAGCACTCGAAAAATCGTGAGGCGCAACGGATCACTGAGAGCCTGAAACACGCCCTCTGCTCGCACAGGAAGATCATATGCAGTTATGTGCGATTGTGCAAGTGAAAAGTCGATGAGCACGGCCAGCCCTTTCCCCGAGCACCGGCGGCGGTCTACACTACGGCTATGATGACAGTGACGAGCCCCGGCTGGGGCTTCGTGTCCGGTTGCGCACTCTACAGTGTTCTGGAGCTGAAAGACGCCGGCCGATAGCACGCACATACCAGTGCGCATCTCCGTACTGCTTCCGGTCTACAACGCCGCCGCCACAATCGACGCCGCCCTAAGAAGCATCCTCCAGCAAGACATCTCCAACTTCGAGCTGATCGTCGTCGACGACGGCAGCACCGACGGGACATCCCCAGTCCTGGAACGCCTCGTTGCGGCCGGTGGCGGCCCCGGCGCCGGCGGTCACACCCCCGACGACCACCGCGTCGGCGCCGGCCCGCACCTCACCGTGATTCGAACCGCGCACCGCGGTCTCGTGCCGGCGCTCACCACCGGGTGGGAGGCATCCCGCGGCCAATATATCGCCCGCATGGACGCCGACGACACCTGTGACCCGGCCCGGCTGCGACTGCAGGCGGATTTTCTCGACAGCCACCCGGAAATCGGGGTGGTGGGCACCGCCGCCACCATGCCTCCCAACGCCGACAACGAGGGCTATCGCCGCTACACCCGTTGGGTGAACGGGCTCCACCACTGGCGGCAGATTCGTCGCGCCCAGTTTATCGAATCGCCGCTCATACATCCCACGGTGATGTTTCGGCGGGAGGTGATGGAGCGGTGCGGCGGATACCGGGAGGGGCCGTTTCCTGAGGACTATGAGTTGTGGCTGAGGTGGTTTTCGCAGGGGGTGCGGGCTGCAGCGCTTTCCCAACCTCTGCTCACGTGGAACGATTTTCCGGGGCGCGTGTCCCGCACTCCCGCCGCCGTCCAGAGTCGCGATTCGTTCTACCGCGTGAAAGGCTCTTATCTCGCCCGCGCCGTGGAACAGCACCGTCAAGGAAGACCGATCCTGATCTGGGGAGCGGGCCGCCGCACTCGGCGCCGTATGGAATCGTTCGGCACCGCGCTTTCCACACCGATTGCCGCGTTCATCGATCTCCGCGAGGCCCCGGCGGCACCGTTTCTCCAGGAAACCTACCCGGTCCTCTCCCCGGAACGAGTGCCTCCCCCAAAGGATGCGTATATCGTCGCTGCCGTGGGGTCGCGGGGCGTCCGGGGTCGGATCGCCGCGTTCCTTGCACGCCGCGGGTATCGGTACGAGCGAGACTGGATCGCCGCCGGCTGACAGATGCCGCCTCGGGACATTACCATTGAGGGTGGAGGTACCAATGGCAGCTACACATCGATTCTCAGGAACGCTGGCGGAAGAATACAAGCTGATCACCCTGGCGTACCCCGATTTCGAGGAGTTCCAGCGTCGCATGGTGGAGACGATCATCTCTCAGGCATCCAGGGCGCCTCGCATCCTGGAGATCGGAACGGGAAACGGATTCACCACCCGAATGCTCCTGGACGTAAAGAACGCCTCCATCATCACCGTGGATAACGACCCGCAGATGGTGGAGCAGGCTCGAGCGGAGCTGGACGCCCAGAGCGGCAGGATAGAAGTGATCGAAACCGACGCCCTGGAGTATCTCCGGGACCAACCGGCGAACTCCTTTGACGTGGTGGCCAGCGCCTTCACCCTGCACAACATGGAAACCACCTACCGCGATCCGGTGGAGTACGAAATCTTTCGTGTTCTCAAACCGGGGGGACTATTCACAAACGCCGACAAGTACGCTCCGGATGGACAGGAACGCTTTGATGCTCTGGTCTACCAGGTGGAACGGTTCTTCGACGCCTTCGTGGAACGTGGCAAGCTGGATCTGTTGCGAAAATGGGTCACTCACAACATCACCGACCAGTCCCCGCGCTTTGTCATGCCCGCCGCCGACGCTTCCCATCGGCTCTCGTGTATCGGGTTCGAGAACGTACAGGTGGGCAACCGCGCGCACATGCAGGCGGTGCTCACCGCGTGGAAACCGGCCTGATCCGCAGGCAGCACAGCTGTGCTGCGCACTCACCGTTGACCCGGAATCACAGCGACCCGTATACTCCGGGCGCCGTGTCACACAACGATTCTCGCCAGGCCCATTCCATCTTCGTCGGAATCGACAGCGACGGTTGCGCCTTTGATACGATGGAAGTCAAACATCGCCGCTGCTTCGCGCCGGAATACGTCCGCCACTTCGGCCTGGAAACTCACGCGGAACCCGCAGAGGAGACGTGGCACTTCGTAAACCTCTATTCCGCCACCCGTGGAATAAATCGCTACACCGCCCTGGCAAAAACACTGGACCTGCTCCCATCCCATCCCGCCATGGCCCACGCCCGGGAGATTCCCGGCCTGCCGGCGTTTCACCGGTGGGTGGACACCGCCGACGCTCTCAGTGCCGACAGCCTCACCCGCGAGATCGAGCGGATTGGGTCGTCTACCCGGGAAGGCCGCAACCTCGAGCTGGTGCGGCGCTGGTCGCAAGCGGTTGACCGCTCTTTTGAGGGGATCGTCGCCGAGGTCGAACCATTTTCGGGGGTAGCGGAGGCGCTCAGGGAGCTATACAAAACCGCCGAGGTAGCGGTCATCAGCCACGCCCCCACCTCAGTACTTCGTCGGCAGTGGGCGCTGTATGGGTTGGACCGCTGGGTGGGAGCGATCAACGGTCAGGAATCGGGCAAGAAGAGTCAGCATCTCGCGGCAGCCCGCACCAGCGGCGGGTACGCCCCAGCCCGGATGCTCATGATCGGAGATGCCCCGGGAGATTTCGCCGCGGCCCGTTCTGTGGGGGCATCGTTCTTTCCGATACTTCCCGGTGAGGAGGGCGCCAGTTGGGAGCGCTTTCGGCGGGAGGGGTGGCCGCGCTTTCTTGAGGGAGCCTGGGGCAGCGATTATCAGAATGTACTTCTCCGGGAGTTCTACGATCGGCTCCCGTCGGCGGCGCCGTGGAATCGATGACGCCGCCCCACGCCCGAGCAATCGTGCACATTCCATTCAAACTCGTGTACAATGCCGCTCGCCAGATAACAGCAGGCAATCGCGGAGGGAGCAGAAGACTATGATCGAAGCAGGATTACAGCTCATGGTACTGGGCATGAGCGTCGTATTCGTATTTCTCATAATACTGGTGGCGCTCATGACGTTAATGTCCATGATCGCCCGCCGGTTCGAGAGTCCCGCCGCGGAGATAGCCGGAGATGCGCCGTCGCCCTCCGTCTCCGGGGCCGCATCCGACAGCCATAAGAATCCGCAGATCGCGGCGGTTCTCGCCGCCGTGGCGCAACACCACCGGAGACGCCACGGAGACGCCGCGGAGACGCCGCGGACGCACGTACTAACACCACATCAGGAGATCACAGATGAAGAGAATTAACGTCATGGTTACAGCGTTCCGTGATGGATTTCAGTCCGTGTTCGGCGCGCGCGTGCTGACCAAGGACTTCCTTCCCGCCTTGGAGGCCGCCAAGGAAGCGGGCCTCAACCACTTTGAAGTGGGCGGCGGCGCCCGCTTTCAGAGCCTATACTTCTACTGTAACGAAGACGCCTTCGATATGATGGATGCCTGCCGCCGGGTGGCGGGTCCGGAGGCGGATCTACAGACACTGGCCCGCGGAATAAACGTGGTCGGTCTCGAGAGCCAGTCCTCGGATATTATCAAGATGCACGCGGAGCTCTTCAAGAAGCACGGCATATCCACCATTCGCAACTTTGACGCCCTCAATGATGTGGACAACCTAGACTTCTCCGGCCGTTGTATCGCCGACGCCGGCTTAAACCACGAAGTAGCCGTGACACTGATGGGTCTGCCCCCGGGACTTGAGGGCGCCCACACTGCCGATTTCTATCTGGAGCGGATCAAGCAGATCCTGGATGCTGATATTCCGATGCACTCCCTGGCTCTGAAAGACGCCTCGGGAACGGCCACTCCCCAGGTGGTATATGACACGGTGAAACTGGCAAAATCCAAGCTTCCCCCGGAGGTTCCGGTACGATTCCACACCCACGATACGGCGGGAACCGGAGTTATTACCTACAAGGCGGCGATCGAGGCCGGCGCCGACGGTATCGACCTCTCGCTGGCACCCGTCTCAGGAGGGACCTCTCAGCCCGACGTGATCACGATGTGGCACGCCCTTCGCGGAACCGAATACGACCTCGGCATCGATATTACCAAGGTTATGGAGGCGGAGGAGGTCTTCAAAGACGCCATGAAGGACTACTTCTTTCCGCCGGAGGCGCAGAAGGTAGAACCTCTGATCCCGTTTTCCCCCATGCCCGGCGGCGCGCTCACCGCCAACACACAGATGATGCGGGATCACAACGTTCTCGATCGCTTTCCTGAGGTCATCGCCGCCATGCGGGAAGTGGTAGAGCGGGGGGGATTTGCCACCTCTGTGACTCCGGTATCCCAATTCTACTTTCAGCAGGCGTTCAACAACGTACTCATGGGTCCCTGGAAGAAGATAGCCGAGGGCTATGGCCAAATGCTGCTGGGATATTTCGGCACCACTCCCACCGAGCCCGACCCGGAACTGGTGAAGCTTGCCTCACAACAGCTCCAACTGGAGCCGACAACCAAAAGCCCCCGACTTCTGAACGACGACAATCCTGAAAAGGGACGGGCGCCGGCGGAGGCCGCGTTAAAAGAGGCCAACCTCCCGATTACCGAGGAGAACATCTTTATCGCCGCCACCTGTAAACAGCGCGGTATCGCCTTTCTTAAAGGCGAGGGCGTGGTTCAGGTCCGCAAGAACACGGACGCCAACGACAGCGACGCGGCTGCATCCCGGTCGAAGACGCCCCCCGCCGGCTCGGGCGGCACCACCGCCGCCGCTGCCACCGGCGCACCCGCCGGTGAACCCGCCGCATACACCGTGGCGGTTGCCGGACAGAGCTATCACGTCACCGTTCAGGACGGTCATGCGGAGATCGACGGGACCTCCCACCCGCTTCCCTCCGCCGGGTCGGCCGGTTCCGCCGGCGCCACGCCATCCTCCCCGACCGCACCGGCCCAAGATAGCGGTCCCGCCGCTCAGGCAGGCTCCACCGCTCAGGGAGGCTCCACCGTCACCGCTCCCATGCCGGGAATCGTGATCCGGAGCCTGGTGAAATCCGGCGATACGGTGAGTGCCGGTCAGGCGGTGGTACTCATGGAAAGCATGAAGATGGAAGTTAAGGTCGAGGCGGAAACCGCCGGAACGGTGTCACAGGTTCACGTCACCGACGGTCAGAACGTTGAGGCCGACGCGGCGCTGGTGACGATCGCATGAGTTCCTTCGAGTCATTTTCCGCGCTCTGGGCCTCCACCGGCCTCACCTCCATCACCGGCGGCGAGATCGTGATGATCGGCATCAGCCTGCTTCTGATCTACATGGCGATCGGCCGGGGGTATGAACCGCTTCTGCTCCTGCCGATCGGCTTCGGCGGTATCCTCGCCAATATTCCCGTCGCCGACATCGCCGGGCCTCAGGGATTTCTCGGCATGATTAACGCCGTGGGTCTCGAGACGGGCGTGTTCCCGCTCCTGATCTTCATGGGCGTCGGCGCCATGACCGACTTCGGGCCGCTCATCGCCAACCCTCGCACCGCCTTGCTCGGCGCCGCGGCGCAGTTTGGTATCTTCGTCACGCTCATTGGAGCGGTACTGCTCAGCGTCTACGTCGGCTTCGACTTCTCCCTGCAGGACGCCGCCTCCATCGGAATTATCGGTGGCGCGGACGGGCCTACCGCGATCTTTCTCTCATCCCAACTGAGCCCTGATCTGGTGGGGGCGATCGCCGTGGCCGCCTACAGCTACATGGCGCTGGTTCCCATCATCCAGCCCCCGATCATGCGGGCGTTTTCTACCCCGGAACAGCGCAAGATCGTCATGAAGCAACTCCGTCCGGTGTCCAAGCTGGAGCGGATTATCTTTCCCCTGGTAGTGCTCGGGTTATGTGTCGTCCTTCTCCCCACGGCAACTCCGCTTATCGGGGCGCTGATGTTCGGAAATCTCATCAAGGAATCCGGCGTCACCGAGCGCCTGTCGCGGACGCTGCAAACCGCCTTTATCGACAGCGTGACGATCCTGCTGGGGCTGGTGGTAGGAAGCAAGCTGCAGGCGAGCTATTTTCTCCGCGTAGAGACGATCGGTATCCTCCTACTGGGTCTGGTGGCGTTCTCCATCGGTACCGCCGCCGGAATGCTTCTGGCACAGCTCATGAATAAGCTCTCCCGCACTCCGATCAATCCGCTCATCGGCGCCGCAGGCGTATCCGCCGTACCCATGGCGGCCCGGGTGGTCAACAAGGTCGGGCTTGAAAGCAATCCCCGCAACTTCCTGCTGATGCACGCTATGGGCCCCAACGTTTCCGGCGTGATCGGCTCCGCGGTGGCAGCGGGAATTCTCCTGGCGGTTTTCGGATAGGGAATCCCTGGTAGGTTGAACCGAGGGCTCACCGGAGCCCTCCTTTCCACCGGTCTGCCTCCCCCGCCAGCACGGCGGAGAGGGGCGCTACGCCACTCTCCTACCGCCGGAGGGCTGTCCTACACCTCGGAGCTCGCCTCTTCATGGCTGGTGTCGTCGTCCGTCTCCGCGTCGGAAGCGCCGGCAACCGTGGCTGTGGCGGGCGCCCCCACCAGCTCCTGCTCCACCGAAACCAGACTTCGCAACGCCGTCACCAGGCGGCGATAGCTGGTAGTGATAAGATCGAACACCTCCGACGGCGGTACTCCGTCCTCCTTCAACTCGATTCGCACCGATCCCACCGATAGCGCCTTCCGAACGTTCTGCCGGTTGGTATGAAAGGAAAAGGCGATGCGCTCCAGCGCATCCAGCGCGCCGTCGATAAGCACTTTGACATCGGGCCGGTGCTTCGCGTAGATGTTAATCTTGTGCATTCCCGCCATCGCCCCCTCCGCGTCGGTGTGACTCAATCGCTTCAACTCATCACCGATCAAACCGCGGTCCTCACCAGTTCCCGTGAGCTCCTCCAGACGGGCGAACGCATTGTCCAGATCCACGTGAGCTTCCAGAATCTTCGCCCGGTCCGGCGTGGTCATAAGGTGCTGCTCGCGAGCCAGGGCTCCGGCCATCGTCCGCGTATCCCGAAAGCGATTCGCCGGCGCCAAGCGGCGGAGCGCTCCTACCGTGCGTTGGTACAGCGACGCCGGAATCCAGGTGGCGTTAGATTCATGGATATCAAACTCGTTCCGCAGGATTTCTTCCACCATGAGCGATCGCCGTCGCAACAGAAAGGGTCCCACATTGATCGTCTCGAACCACGCCGCCGAGAAACGCGCCCACCAGTTCGTCTGCACGGACAACTGAACGGGAGTGATCCGAGGTTCATCGGCGGCCATGCGCACCAGGTCAAAGAGCGGCACCGTGCCGTTAAGCTCGTCGATGGCGGGCCAGATCAACTCGTGCGCCTTGGTATGCGTACCCATGCGGGAGCCGGTGTACTCCGCGGCGATCTTTATAGCGGTCGGGTGCCGATTTCGGATGCACAGATCCACCGTGGCAGCCAACTCCGTCAACGCCTTCCGGACGATCCGCATAGGGGTACGGATATCTTCGGACGTCTTCTCAGGGATGAGGCCCCGGAAGTCCACCGTGGCCAGCGTCGCCAGCGACTCGATGCTGCGCCACACCGGATCCAGGTGAGCGCGAATCGCCTCCTTGTTCACGTCCAGTGACTGCTGCAGATGATCACTGACCGTTTCCTTGGCGGTGGCGATCGTGGTAGAGGTGTCGGTTAGTAGTTCCTCCGGCACGTTGCACGACGTGGTTAGCGTCTCGTAGAGTTGCGGGTCCAGCCGCTTCAACGCCTCCCGCAGAAAGCCCCCGGCCCCGCTCCCTCGCACGTGGGTGAAGACGTTCTTGAGAGCATTCACGTGCTGCGCAACGGCGCGAGCCCGGGTATGGAAGCCGCTGCGCAGCGCCGGAATCGAAATATCGACCAGCGATTCATCGGCGTCCACCACGCGACGCTTCACCTCTTCCAGCTCATGCTCCTTGATAACGGTAGTAATGTCGGCGCTACCAAACCACGCCCGAATCCGGAGATAGATCCGTTGTAGGAGCGGCAGTTCATGGAACGCCTCACGATAGGTACCCTGCGGTGGCAGAGTGAAAAGTTTTTCCGGAACGGTGTATTGGTCGCTTCGTCGCATAGCTCGCCTAGAAACAGTATATCCTTTCTCGGTGTAGAATTCGGAGATGGTTGGTCAACTTTGTTGGACGAGATATCAACCCATCGAACATACTTGAATCGCACCGGTGGGCAGCCTACACTTAAGACAAACCGACAACAGGATAGGGGGGCATATGTCAGATCGTTGGAAACACACCATTGCGGTGTTGGGGGTGTTACTGGTGGCGGCCACCTCGGTCGTCGGCGCACAACAGCGGGTAGATAGGGGTTCGATCCAGCCCGGTCAGGCGATCGAAGGTCGACTGCAGAGTGGAGAGGAGCACGCCTATTCGATGGAAGTCATAGAACGTGGCCGAGTCGTCATAGACCTTGACCGCATCGACGGAACGATAGATCCGTATCTCGAACTCCGCACAATGAACGATACGGAAATCGAGACGAACGATGACGGTGGCCGCGGCTTCAACAGCCAGATCGTGAGGAACCTGGACGCCGGACGATACCGTATTATCGCTCGGGAGTTCGGACGGGATGACAGCGGATCGTATCGCCTGGCGATAAACGCCCAAGGCTCGGAATCGTCCGTATCGGGAATTCCGATTGAAGTCGGCGAATCCCTGAGCTCCTACATTAACAGTGGAGAACCACAACGGTTTGTCCTGGAAATGGAAGAGGGCCAGCGCCTCCAAATCGATATGGAACGAAGTGACGATAGCAACATCGATCCGTATCTGGACCTCATCGATCAATACGGGATACCCATCGCTTCAGACGACGATGGCGGCCAAGGATTCAACAGCCGAATCCTCTCCTTTCTCGAGGAGGGACGGTACCAGATCGTCGCCTCAGACCTCGGTGACAACGACACCGGCGGGTTCCGACTCACCGTTGTCGGCGAAGGGAGCGATCCCATCGACGGTATTCCAATCGGAGTCGGACAGACACTGGATTCCTATATTACCGCCGGTGAGCCTCAGCACTTCATTCTGGAGCTGGATAGTGAAGAGACGGTTCAGATCGACATGCTCCGGGACGAGATGGGAAGCATCGATCCCTATCTGGTACTCGCCGATCAGTACGGCGCCGAAATCGAGAGTGACGATGACGGCGGTGACGGCTTCAACAGCCGAATAAGGCGAACCCTCGAAGCGGGCAGATACACCTTAATCGCTCGCGATTTGGGTGGCAGCCGCAGCGGACCCTTTCAGATATCCGTGGCCGAGGGCATCCGGGCGGATGTAATTCCGATTTCCGTGGGCCAAACGTATGATGGATATATGAATCCCGGACAATCGTACGCCTATAGTCTGAATCTGCCGGAGGCGCGCACAGTAACGATCGAGTTCCGGCGCACCGGGTCGGCGGATTTTGATCCCTATTTGACGCTCGGCGACTCCCGGGGAAACCGCATTGCCGAAGATGACGACAGTGGAGGCGACCTCAACAGCCGAATCGAACGGCGTCTGGAGGCCGGTCGCTACGTGATCGAGGTTTCCGATGTGTTCGGCTCCAACGGGGGAAGCTTCAGAATCTCGGTGCGGTAGCGCATCACGCGCCAGGATGTGACCCGTCGCCCTTGGCGGTCACATCTTGGCGCAATCAACCACCTCGCCGTCGGTGATCCGGCGGAGCTGGTCAAAGGTGACCATGAAGTTGTCGTTGGAGCTTCCTGCTGCAGCCCAGATCTCGTCCCAGCGCCGGAGACTCTCATCGATGAGGATCGGCAACTCGGCGGTGCGGTGCCCCACGGGGGATACGCCGCCCGGTTCATAGCCGAACACTCGCACGCATTCATCGTGCTTGGCGATTTTGATCTTTTTGCGTCCCACCTGAAAGTACTTCGCGAGTTTTGCGTCCGAGACGCGCCGGTCGCCGCTCATCACCACCACAAAAGGCCGACCATCAGCAAAGAGACATAAACTCTTGGCGATCTGTCCCAACTCGCACCCGATTGCGTCGGCTGCGTCCTGACTGGTGAAGGTAGTAACGTCAAAGTGCTCAACCCGAAGCGTAGGATCCATTCTCGCAAGCGTGCTCCGCACGTGTTCCGGTCCAAAGGGAGTGTCAATCGTTTCCATTGGCGTAAGTATAGCAGAAGCGCTCAACGACAGCCTGTAAGTGAGCGGTTCGTTCAAAAAACAGGTGGTACCTATTCCCACCTATTTTTTTATATCTTCCACCGACGTGTGAGTCATCAGACGAGGGGCACCACCAAGTGGTTCTCGACGGAGACCTTTTCCGCTCCGTTAATCGCCTGATTAACACTGTTCATAATGCGTGTTCCCTCCGGTTCGGAGGCGATCGTCCCATAGACGGCGACCACCATTTCCCGCTTGAGAAGGGAACCGCGCCGCTCGACTTTCACTGAAATCTTCGATGGATCCGGTACCACATGGTCCTGCTCGAGTCGCTCTTGAACTCGTGTAACCAATTCTTCGTCCTGTTTTCGCGCCATAGTATCGCTCCTTCCCTGTGACTAATGAAAAGAATAGACTACGAGTGCAAAATTCCCGGCCACGATTCGTTAAGATTTTGCAAAGCCGTCCCGGAACGTACTCCGGTAATCGGAAGAAATGTGTAGGATTACCAATCGATGGCACGAGTATACGTGGTTGAAGACAATGACCTTATCCGCAATGCCGTGGCGGACTACTTTACCCTCCACGATCATGAGGTTCTCCAGTTTGAGAAGGCGGCGGGAGTCCTGGATTCGCTGGAAATAGCCCACCCCGACGCGATCATCCTGGATATCATGCTTCCCGACGGCAACGGGTATCGGATCGCAAAAGAGGTTCGCACCAAGTCCTCCGTGCCGATCATCTTTCTCACCGCCAAGGAGTCTGAGTCGGATCGAGTCATGGGATTTGAAATCGGCGGCGACGACTACGTGGTCAAACCCTTTTCCACAAAGGAACTGTATCTTCGTACGGTGGCTGTGATGAAACGGGATCAGCGTGAATCGGACGTCCTGGAATCAGGAGGATCATGGACGCTCGGTCCGGACACCTTGGAACTCGATACTGCACGACGTCGAACTACGGTCAACCACGCGGATCTGGAACTGACCAATGCAGAGTGGACGATTCTGCTGTATCTGGCACAACGGGAAGACCGCGCAGTTTCCCGGGAGCAGATACTGGGTGATTGCTTGGGATATCGCGCAGGAGGATCGGAACGAACCGTCGATACGCATATCGCCTCGATCCGCGCACACCTCGGTCGCCCCGACTGGATCGAAACGGTTCGGGGCTACGGCTATCGATTCTCGTCGGACTCAACGTCCTGATCTTCACTGCAATCGCGGGAAATTCGGATAACAAGCTCGGTATCATCTCCTCGCTGTCGCATCAACGCCTCGCCGGAATGCCGTTTAGCAACGGCCTGCACAATCGATAACCCTAACCCGGATCCTCGACGGCCCTCGGTTCCCGGTCCGCGGTAGAATCGTTCAAAGAAATGCTCCGCCGCCGCCGGATCAATCATCCCGGTATTCTTCACGAGAATCTCTACCATCTCCTGCTCCTGGTCGACGGAGACCACCAGAGCTACTCGCCCGTCGGCCGCCACGTGACGCAGCGCGTTATCCAATCCGTTGGCAGCCGCCCGCTCCAACAGACCTTCGTCGCCACAGAACTGATCGATGTCAGAGACCACCTCGAGTCGAATCTCAGCCTCCTCCGCGCGAAAGCGATACCGATTCGCCAGATTCCGTACGAATAGGTCGGCGTCGATTTCTCCTACACTCATGGGGGACTCCGGGGACTCCATCCGGGTCAGCTCCCGCAGGTCGGTGACCAGTTGCTCGATGTGTCCGAACTCAACCTGGATCTGCTCCAGCTTAGCGGTGGAAAACTCGATGTACCCTTCGGTGAGCCCTTCAATCTGCGCCTTGATACCGGCGATCGGCGTCCTCAAGTCGTGGGCGATGTCTTCCATCCACCGGCGGCGGAGCCGCTCCTCCGTGAGCAGTCGTCGCTGGAGAATTTCCGCGGACTGTTCAATTGAAGCAAGCTCGGTGGCACTTCGATTCGAAAACGCGATATCCCGGTGACCCTGAGCCAGCAGGCCGATCCGTTGAGACACTTCAAACGCTTCCCGGGAGAGCGACCGCGAAACCACGTAAGCGATACCAACCGCGAAGACCGCCGACACCGCCAGGCCGGCCCCAAGGAACGCGAAAAGCGTTCGCAACATCCGCTGATTCGCGATATCGTACCGGAATCCAAACGTATCGGTGTAGAGATGGCCGATGATCTCACTTCCGTCCAGAATGCTTATCGGCATGGCTCGATGGGCATCAACCTCGCGAATGCGCTCGTCCAGCACCGTTTCATTGTGAATCGATACTTGCGATCCACCGGAGTAGAAGTACACCGGTTCATCACTTCGATTGGTGACGTACACAAACATGTTCGTACTGAGAAAGGGACGTATCGCCTGGTGAATGGCACGCTCCTGAAGGCGTCCATGAGACCGGTAGGTTCTGACGATCACCGGAGCCAGCAAGTTCTGCAGCCGTTGGGCACGACTGACGTTCCAGTTGTCGATCGACCGCTGCACCGCGAACACGAACGATCCGCTCAGGATCAGTACTACCACGAAATGCGAAAACGCCAGGCCCCAGAAAGAGCGCCCGAAAATGGATCTCATGGTGTTACGGTGCCGTCCTCGTACCGGATATGCCGTTGGGCAACCTTTCGGCGTGCGATGCGCTGCTCGCCGATCGGTCCCACCAGAACGGTGGTAACCCGACGAGTCCAGTTTCCCCGGTCATCTCGATAGTAGCGGGTGATCTCGGCGGTGGGTTCTTCCGATTTCGCCAGTGTAGTCCTGGACCAAAGCAGGCGCCCCGCCCTATCGTAGTGGTGTTCTTCCAGACGAATCAGTTCCCCCGCACCATCCTGGATCTCTACTCGCTCCAGCCGCCCGTAGTCATCATACCGACGCACAACCTCTTCGTGCACACCACCAAATTGGTCGTAGTGAACCTCGCGCACCACGTTCCCCGACTGGTCTATCCGCTCCTCTACGTGCTTGAACCGCACGCCTTCACCATCGTACAAACTCCACTCACGGTAATCTCCGGAGCCGGCATTCGTGTAAGTCTTGCGCCATTCCACCTGGGACCCGACGTACGACACTTCCTCCGCCAAGCGGTTATCTTCATAGTGATAGACGGTGGTCTCTTCCACGCGTCCCGATTCACCGAAGACCGTTTCCTGCCGCAGGTGCCCCCGCGAGTCATACTCGTATTCATATCGCCAGAGACGCCGATTTTCGCCGTCGTATCCGGTCCAGGCCACCACCCGACCTTCACCATCGTAGGTGAACTCGCTGTAGGATTGCACGTTGTCGGTGCCGAAGATTCTGACTTGCTGTATAACGGCTCCGTCGGAGAAACGCAGTATCTCCCGACGGTCGCGTTGTCCTTCGGAGCTGGCGGCACTTCCCTGTTCAACCGTTTCTTCCGTGACGATCCGGTCGATTTCACCGCGGAACTTCTCGTCTTCTATAGTGGGGGATGCATTCTGAGCTTGGACAACCGAGGTTCCCGGGAAAAGGAGAAGGAGCGCGCAAACTCCGGCAGTTCTTCCGGCGAATCCCGGCGAAGTGTGTCTCATCTGGTTATGAACCTTAACACGATCACCCCCAGGAGACCACCATAGTGAAAAGCTATCAATAGGGGAGCTAAAGAGATCCAGAACGTCAGGCTAGTGTTCTTGAACCTGTGCATATTCGGTCCTGTGGTGGAATAGAAAGATGGTACGGCGACCATCAGCATCGCCGGCGTAAGCGCTACGATTTCTTTTCATATCGGGTCTCCTACTAGTAGCGCGGTAAACCGGTTTATCAGCGGTGTCAACGAAGGATTTCGCGGATTCTCTGGCCGCCTCGGTTGACCGGGACACCGATCTTCCATATGATCTACTTTAGATGACAAACACGGACAATAAAGGCCGTTTGTGGTCTTTAAAGGACGTTTCTTCGTATCTCCATGTCGCAGAGAAAACGGTAACCCGGATGATCCAGCGCGGAGACATCCCCGCAGTTCGGGTTGGCAGTCAATGGCGGGTGATACCGGCGCAGCTACACGAGTGGTTACAGCGGAGCTCGTCTCGGCCTGGTTCCATTCGGGATCTTCTGAGACAGGATCCCACCGCCGTGCCCATCGATCGACTCCTGCAACCGGCAGGAATCGTAGTGCACGCTTCCGTCACCAGCCGAGATCAAGTCTTTGAAGAGCTCGCTCGCACTGTCAGTGGCGTATATCCCGCGATCGATCCTGAGACCTACAGCCGTTCCCTGAAGGCACGGGAAGAGTTGGTTTCTACATCCCTGGGAGGGGGAATCGCCGTTCCGCATGTCCGGGACACTCGAGATAATCCAGCGGGAAGTCTTGATCTGTTTCTGTTGACAACCGAAGAACCGGTCCCCTTCGGACGAGACACGTGCTCAGTATTCTGTGTCGCTTGCACCGACGACCTGGTCCTTCACCTGCGGCTCATGCAGAAGGTCAGTTACGTGATGCGTACCGACGGAGCGGTGCAAACTGTCCTGCAACAAAACAGCGTCGACGATGTCATCAGTACGTTGATCCAAGTGGAGAGGAATTGAAACCATGAAGAAAGATGAAATTGTCATTGCTCATTGTCCCGCGCAACACCCCGCCTCGGACCCCGACGCGGTACTCAAAGAAGTTGCACAGAGCATCGCCGGCGCGTTGGATGTACCTGCAGCCGGTATCCACGAGGCGCTGAAGAAACGAGAACAGGTGGGGTCAACCGGACTGTCTGACGGTGTCGCGGTACCACACTGCAGCCTTGATGAAGCGCAGAGCTTCACCATCGGACTCCTCACCACCTCATCGCCGATCGCGTTCGGCGCTATCGACGGAAATCCCTCGAATATCTTCGCGTTTGTCGCCGGCCCTGAGGCGCGACGCACTGATCATGTGCGGCTCCTGGCCGCCCTTACGGCACAACTCCGGGAGGAATCAACGCGGCAACGAATTCGCTCGGCGGCAACCGCCGAAGACTTGCGATCCATTCTCGAGGACGGCGTGGTACCGAGGCAACCGCAGCAAGCTGATGCCTACTCGGTACTCGTCATATTCGTCCAGCATCAGGACCTCTATGAACCGATTCTCGAAGCCGTCTCCGGGGAACCCAATTCGTCTGTGGCGGTCTCGGAGGCGAAAAGCGCCGGGTCGATACTTCACCGCATGCCGCTCTTCGCCACGTTCTGGAATGACCGGGAGGAAGGTGAAATCCATCGGATCGAAGTCGTTCTGCCGCGGAATCAGGTCAACCGAGCGATTCGCCGCGCAGAAGACCTGGCGGCGGGCAGTCGCGGCGTTCAGATCAGTGCCATGGATCTAAGCTACGGGTCCGGCGTCCTCGATCTGTAGAGACCGGTACGAAACTATGGAAATCAACCTATCACATATTCTGGACTCTCCGGTGATCGTCGTGGGACTGGGCACCGTGATCGCCCTCTATACGGGAAAACTGGCACAGCGTGGGCGGCTCCCGTCCATCATCGGCTTCATGTTATTAGGCGCGGTTCTGGGTCCGTCTCTTCTCCACATTCTCACCGAGGAGCTGCAGAACCAGCTTGGCTTCATTAATGATGTTGCCCTGGCGTTTGTGGCTCTGTCGATCGGGCTGGAGCTCAGTTTTCCGGCACTCCGCCGCCAGGGAACCTCTATCATTATCATCATACTCACGGAGAGTATTTTCACCGTTATCGTCGTCAGCCTGGCGCTGGGGTTTCTCACCGGGAACTGGGCGTTTGCGATCCTCTTCGGCGCTATAGCACCGGCCAGCGCCCCCGCCGGAACGGTAGCGATCATTCAGGAGTATCGCTCCAAAGGACCGCTGACCCAAGCCCTGTACTCCGTGGTCGGGTTTGATGACGGTCTGGGGATCGTCATCTTTGGGTTCGCCTCGGCAATCGCGGTCCAGTTGCTGAACCAGGCGGCGTTCTCCGCTCAGATTCTGCTCCAGCCGTTGCTGGAGATTGTCGGAAGCATCGGCGTCGGCGTGGTGGTTGGATTGGTAGCGGGAATTCTCTCGGCACGTCTGGATTCAAAGCGGGATATACTGACCTTGAGTTTCGGGCTCATCCTGGCAACTGCCGGTCTATCCAACGCCCTTCATCTCTCCCTTATTCTCACGGCCCTGGTGGTGGGCATCACTCTGGTCAACACCCAACCGCAGCGGGTAACAACCAGAGTGGGAGAATCGATTTTGACCGTTATGCCGCTCCTGTTCACCCTGTTCTTTCTGCTCGCCGGCGCCCATCTGGACATCACAGCTCTCCCGGCCCTGGGACTGATCGGACTTGTATACATAGCCGGACGGGCCTTCGGGCTGATTGCCGGCGCCTGGATCGGCAGCGCCCTCGGGGGTGCAGACAAGACGATCCGCAACAATCTCGGTCTGGGAATTCTCAGCCAAGCCGGTGTGGCGATCGGGCTTGCGCTGTATGTACAACGCACCTTCAGCGAGTACGGAGACATGGGCACCTGGATCGGCACTACCATCATAACTACCGTCACCGCCACCAGTGTCGTCTTTGAAGTGATTGGGCCGATCCTTACCAAATTCGCGCTTCGTCGCGCCGGCGAGATTCCCTCAGATACGGTCGACCGCGGAACTGCCGGCGAGTAGTGTGTCAGCTTTCGGTTCGTGCATCCGCACCGGACCGGGAGTATACTGGCAAGTATGCACGACCTCACGGACCTGGCGGAAACCTCACCGCTCTCCGCTGCCGACCTGCAATTCATCGAAACCACCTTGAACGCCACCGGCGTCTTCACACGCAAGACGGTCCGGGAACAGATCGAGTGGTTTGTCCGAGACCTGGGAATCAATGACTACTACTTTCGGACCACTCCCGTGGATGAGATCGCTCGGCAGATTCTGGCACTGGGAGCTTCGGAACTCGTATCACGACACGGCGGTGAAGGAGTTACGATCCAGCTCATCAGTGAGGAGAGCAGCCGCGCCACCTACATCGTGGAGGATACGCCGCGACGAATCAACGAAGTGGAAACACGGATCGAACAGCGGTATCCCAGTTTTCGCCTCGAGAGTTATCGGACCCGGGCACTCCCGGACGGAACGGCGCTCCGCTTCTACATCACGACCCGACCGGTGTATTCGGAAGAAGAACCTCCGCACGGAGATACTCCGGAATTCAAAACCGCCGCCACCACCGACTTCCTTGAGCGGTCGCTATCGGAGACCGTGGAACGATATCGCCACGTGTGGGAGCTGATGAGTGACCACATGGCTCCGGTCATTAACATTTCGGAGAAGCGTGACAGCCACGAGCAGCGCGTCATGCTGGGGATCCATAGATCGGGGACCCGGCTCATTCTTTCCGCGTTCACCCAGCTCTTCTCCACTATGGATCTGCCGTTGCGGCGGCGCTATATCGAACCGTTCCAGGATGGCAAGTACGTTCTCACCTTTTACACGCGCCGGCTTACCGCGGCGCAGGAGCGGACGCTGGCGCAGGAACTCAACGCCGTGGCCATGCTTCAGAGGAGCGCCGTGAGCGACTTGTTCTTTCGCCACGGGTGTCCCGCCCGGGAAACGATGTACGCGATAGCCGCGTCCGCCTTCGCTCACCAATTCGTTTCAGAACTGGCCGAAGGCTACCAGCTCCTCCGCGATGCGGTGGCTACCAATCCTGAAGCGAAGGGCGTTCTTACGTCCCTGAAAAGCAATTTCACGAAGAATACCTTCTCCACCTCCCGGATCGCCGAAACAGTTCTATCTCACAGTACGGTGGTGGGGCTTCTGTTTCAGCATTTCACGGCGCTTCACGGTGATCGTTCACCTACAGCCGAGACGGAGCATCTGCAGGATGCCGGTGAGATTCGTGCTCAGATCGAAGGTCTCTTTGATCGGGAAGTGCCGTATCACCGGGACCGGACGATTCTTGGATTCTTCCTCACCTTTAACAAGCTTGTCGCTCGAACGAATTTTTTCCGCGACGACAAAGCAGCGCTCTCGTTTCGTCTGAACGGCGGATTTCTGGACCGCGAGGATTTCCTGGAAGATCCCTTTGGGGTGTTCTTCATGGTGGGGCGACAGTTCACCGGATTTCACGTCCGATTTCGCGACATCGCCCGCGGTGGGATTCGTATCGTGCGGAGTCGCACCGCCGACGCCTGGAGCCGCAACGTGGACACGATCTTCGAAGAGAACTACAACCTCGCCGCCACGCAGCAGCGGAAAAACAAGGACATCCCCGAGGGCGGGAGCAAAGGGATCATTCTCATGAATCCGGAGGCCGCCGACACCATGGCCGCCGCCGAAAACGCCTTTCGCGGCTATGTCGACGCCATTCTGGACTTGATCGTACCCGACGGCACCACCGATGACACCGACTCCGCCGACTCCGCCAACCCTGCGAAACATGATGGGACTACGACGCCACGAGAGGTACTGTTCCTCGGTCCCGATGAAGGATCCGCGGGGCTCATGGACTGGGCCGCCCGGCACTCCCGGGAACGGGGCTATCCGTTCTGGAAGAGCTTCACTACCGGGAAATCCTTGGAGCTTGGAGGAGTGCCTCACGATCGCTACGGAATGACCACCCGTAGCGTCCACACCTACGCCCGGCTGCTGCTGGAAAAGCTGGGACTGCAGGAAGAAACCGTCCGGAAAATTCAGACCGGCGGACCCGACGGTGACCTGGGGAGCAACGAAATTCTTGTCTCGAAGGACAAGACGCTGGCGATCGTCGACGGAAGCGGCGTCGCCTACGATCCCGCCGGGCTCCACCGGGAGGAACTAACGCGACTTGCCCACGCCCGCCTGCCGATCGCCCAGTTTTCCCGGGACCTTCTGGGGACCGGCGGTTTCTTTGTGGGCGTGGAGGACCGTGATATCACCCTTCCCGACGGTACCACCCATGCCAACGGCGAAGAGTTCCGCAACCGCTTCCATCTGAGTCCCTACATGGAAGCCGACCTCTTCGTGCCCTGCGGCGGTCGCCCGTCGGCGATTAATATCGCCAACTGGACCAGTCTGCTGCGCGACGACGGCACCCCCCGTGTGCAGGCGATCGTGGAAGGGGCAAACCTCTTCGTTACCCAGGAGGCGCGGCTCCGTCTCGAGGAGCGCGGCGTTCTCCTCTTCAAAGACGCCTCCACCAACAAGGGCGGCGTCACCAGTTCCTCTCTGGAGGTGTATGCCGGCCTCGCCATGACCGATGAGGAATTTGCCGAGCACATGGTCGTCCCCGAGGACGGTGCAGGCGGGGACAGTGGCGGCGAGGAGCCCGCGTTCCGCCGGCGCTATGTGGATGCGGTCATAAAACGGATCGAGGCCAATGCGGCGGCGGAGTTCGAGCTCCTTTGGAATGAACGGGAGCGCGCCCCGCGGCCGCTGACAACGATATCTGATGAGGTCAGCTCCCGAATCAACCGAATCACCGATGCGGTGGGCGAATCCGCGTATCTCTCCGATCCGGTCGTGCGACGAACGGTGGTGGCGGAATACACACCCTCGCCACTTCTGGATCTCATCGGTCTGGAGGCGATCCTAAGTCGGGTGCCGACATCATATCTCGACGCAATCGTGGCGGCGCGCATCGGGTCTCGTTTCGTCTACCGCGCCGGTCTCACCGCCACGGAAGTGGATTTTGCCCGGTACATGGACGAAATTCGCGGATAGGTCGCGGGCGCCCCCCCACCGTGGCGACCCCACCCCGGCAGCGGCCCTCAAAGCAACGGAATCCCGTTGACAGCACAGCGCTCTACCATATCCGGCGGCCATATGCTGGACTGGATTTCCCCGATATGCGCCTTCCGCAGGTAGAACATCGCCAAGCGACTCTGACCGATTCCCCCGCCGACCGACTGCGGCAGCTCGCCCGACAGAAGACGGCGGTGAAACATGAGCTCCCTTCGGTCTTCCGCGCCGCGAATCGCCAACTGTCGACGGAGCGCCTCAGCATCCACGCGGACTCCCATGGAGGAAAGCTCGAAAGGAACGTCGAGCACACGGTTATACACCAGAATATCGCCATTGAGACCGGGACGGCCCGGTTCCGGCTCGCTGCTCCAGTCATCATAATCCGGAGCCCGGCCGTCGTGCACCGATCCGTCCCCCAGAGCTCCTCCGATTCCCACGACAAACACTGCTCCGTGCTCGCGACACGCCCGGAGTTCCCGCTCCTTGGGATCGAGTTCAGGATATTGGAGACGGAGTTCTTCCGCGTGGATCACCGTGATCGTGTCCGGAAGCTCCGGAGTGAGTTCAGGGTACTCGTAGCAGATGTAGCGCTCGGTTCGTCGAATTACGTCATAGATCGTGCGCACAGTATCCACAAGCGTGTTAATGGATCGCGCCTCGGCGGGAATGACCCGCTCCCAGTCCCACTGATCGACATAGATTGAATGCAGGTTGTCCAGCTTGTCGTCGGGCCGGAGAGCGTTCATGTCGGTGTAGATCCCCTCCCACGGTGCAAACCCCAGATCAGATAGGGCGAGGCGCTTCCACTTGGCCAGGGACTGAACGATCTCTGCCTGGACGTCGCCCATTCCTCCGATGGCAAACTGCACCGGTCGCTCGACGCCATTGAGATCGTCATTGATACCGGTCCCCGATCGAACGAAGAGCGGAGCGGTTACCCGAACCAGATCCAGTTCATACGCCAGGGCCGTCTGAAAGGCGTCTTTGATCTTCTGAATCGCCCGCTCGGTGTGCCGCGCATCGAGGATCGGCCGGTAGTCGGAAGGAAGCGTGAATGTGTCGTCCATGGGCGGCAGTATAGTGGGTCGGGCACGTCGCGATCTACCGCGGAGATCAACCCGCCGCAACTTCACCCAGACGCCGGATGCGCTCTTCCGTCGTGGGATGCGTGCGAAGCAACCGGGAGAGGCCCGTGTCGCGATGGTAGGAGCGGATGTTGAATATCGGTCGTTGCATCTCCTCCAGACGGCGGAGAGCGGAGGCCAGCGCCGCCGGATCACCGGTCAGTTCCACCGCTCCAATATCGGCCTGAAACTCGCGGGTGCGCAGCAGCGCGAGCTGCGCCACCAACGAGATTAGCGGAACGACGCTCAGGTACAGCACTACCGAAGGGGCAATCACCGTTTGATTGGCCACCATCAACGGAAAGGCAAAGAACACGAGCATCATAAGTATGCCGGACACCGCATGGGTTATGCGCTGCATCCCCGCCACCACGGCGAAGAGCGGCAAATCATGGTTGCGGGTGGCTCACCTCGTGCGCCAACACCGCGGTCAGCTCGCGCTGGGTAAGCACCGTCAGAACCTCCTGGGAGACGAGAATCATCGAGCGCTTCCCCACGCCGGTGGTCATCGCCGCTCCGCCGCGCGAGGGCAACACGTACACCGGCGGCACTCGGGACAGCCCTGCTCGGTGGATGAGATCCTGAAGAGTACGGTGGAACTGCGGAGCGTGGAACCAGTTCAGGCGCTGCGTCCCGGCGGGCAGTGCCATGAGGGCGATCGCAATGACCGCTGCCCACCCGGCGGCAGCACCCAAGATCAGCGCCACCGCCCGTCCGGCAAGTCCCACCATCGCCACGGTGAGCGCTACCGTCTGGGCGAGGCGCAACCGTTTCTGTCGGAGGATCTGCTGCGTCATATTCTGTACCACGTCCGGGGATAAAGATAGCACCCCGGAACGCGGTGGGCCACTCCTTCAGCGTGTGAGCGCCGCATCGCTCACTGCACGGCCCACGGACCGTCCCCGCCCCGTAACCAACCCGTATCCAACGGCGGGTCCTTGCCCCGCTCAGCCCAGGTTCAGTGTGCGGTCCACCCGCCGTCAACCACGAGAATCTCGCCGTTGACCATGGAACCCGCCGGGGAGGCCAGGTACTGCACGGCTGCCGCCACATCGGTGAGTGAGCCCACGCGCCCCAGCGGAATCTGACTGATCACGTTATCTCTGAACTCCTTGGTATCCAATCGTTCTGCGGTTCCCGGAGTTCGAACAAAGGTGGGCGCCACGGCGTTCACATTGATTCCTTTGGGTCCCCATTCCAGCGCCAGCGCCTTGGTCAACATGTTAAGACCACCCTTGGAAGCGCAATAGACCGACTCCTCCGGGATCGCTGTAATGCTCGCCTGGGAACTCATATTGACGATCGTCCCGTGTCCCGCTGCAAGCATCGCCCGCCCCGCAGCCTGACTGCAGAAAAAGGCACCCTTAAGATTCAGCGAGACCATGTGGTCCCAGTACTCCTCGTCGATGTCCACCGAAGGAATCGGCTGTCCCAGGCCGGCGTTGTTTACCAGAACGTCGATCGTCTTGAGGTCGGCGAGAATCCGGTCGAAGACGGTGCGAATAGAGGCCACCTCCCGGAGGTCCGCAGCGTATCCTGCGGCGACACCCCCCGCCGCTTCTACCTCCGAGACCACCGCCTGCAGGTCGCCCTCATTGCGTGCGATCAGCGCCACCCGTGCTCCGGCGTGGGCCAGCGCCAGGGCCAGCCCGCGTCCGATGCCCTTGCTGGCTCCGGTAATTACTACATTCTTGTCTGAGAGAGAGAAATCTGGATATTCCATATCTATGTCCTTTGTCTTCCACTATATTCCTCGATAGAAACGTTTTCAAGAACGATTTTCAGTTGTACCGATCCGGTGATGGTGATATCATTCTACACATGCCTCTACACACGAAGAAGCGCACAAATGTGAGTATAGATGCCGCCCTGTTGGACGAGGCCCGATCCCGCCACGTGCAGCTATCACCTCTTCTGGAGAATGCGATCCGAGAACGGCTACGGCAGGAACAACAGAAAGAGTGGCTGGAGGAAAACCGGGAGGCGATTCGTGGCTACAACGAGCAGGTTCACGCGCAGGGCACGTTCTCTGATGGACTCCGAAGCTTCTGATGGCGCAGTTCGATATCCACGTCAACACTGATGGGAAAACCAAGGGTCGCACTCCCTATCTTCTTGACGTCCAAGCGGAACTCCTCTCGGAGCTTGCTACTCGGGTGGTGATACCGCTTCGCCCTCGTGGCGACCAGGAGCCCTGGATCATCTCGCGGTTGCATCCCATCATCACCGTTGGGGAGGGCCGCTATGTGGCCGTAGTATCCGAAATCGCCGGTATTCCAGCACCAATACTGGGCGAGATAATTGCCAACGCTCAGCACCAGCGATCCGAAATCATCGCCGCCATCGATCTGGCAATCACTGGATTGTAACCCGTACCAGCAACGTTCACCCTCAGTCTATCGTGCCCACATACGGCAGCCAGCGGTATTTCTGGTCGAAGTCGATTCCATAACCCACAATGAAGAGGTCGGGAATCTCTCGGCCCACGTATTTCACGGGGACCTCCGCCTGGCGTCGCGCCGGCTTATCGATGAGCGTGCAGATCTCCAGGCTCGCCGGCCCTTCCAGGAGCAGCCGTTCACGAATTCGGCTCAGGGTGAGACCGGTGTCGATGATATCCTCCACGATCAACACGTGCCGCTCATGGACGGACTCGTTGAGTCCTTTAAGAATCACCAGCTCCCCGGTACTCTCGCGACCCACATAGGAGGTGGCGGACATGAAGTCCACTTCCGCCGGCATATTGAGTTCCCGCATGAGATCCGCCATGAAGACGAAGGAGCCCTTGAGCAGTCCGATCAGCAGCAAGTCTTTGCCATCGTAGTCGGCGCGAATCCGATCCGCCAGTTCGGTGAGCGTTTCTTTCAGGTCATCTTCGGTGAGAAGGGGACGAAGTTCAGGTTTCATGCCGCTATCATACCGAAGGCGGAGGGAGCGGGCCAGCGGGTGCCGGTCAGCTGGTACGACGACGGTACGAGTATGCCCACGGAACGGTTCCGACAAAGATGCACGGAAAGGCAACGGATCCTTCCGACCGGTCCGAGGTTGCCGCCAACATGAGCTCGGTAATTCGATCGAGTCGCGGCTCCGGCACGATGATCGACGTCATCTCTACCGCCCCGGGCGCCTCGTGCCGGCCCGATGGTGACACGAAAAACTGCGTTACTCCGGAGGTAGTAGCGCCACCGGCTCCGGCCTCCATGGCGGCACGAAGAATGTCCCGTGTCTGGCCTTCCCGGGTGAGTAGTGTGACCACCCGGAGATCACGCATGAAACCGTGCGTGTCCCCGGCAACCAAAGGGGATTCCTCCTCCACGGTGAAGCGGCTTCTCCAGCCGGTGTCGCCCCACAACGCATCCACCGCCGCCACGATCTGATTGATGCTGGCGGCATGGCGCTGAGAGCCCAGCCAGAGATGAATGTTCACCAGGCCCCGTTTGAGGGAATGCAAAAAAACGAACCCCGCCCCGGGCTGATTGAGCCGCGCGCCCTGGACGATCTGTTGCGCCAGCACCTCCGCATCCCGCCCCGGCGAGGTAAGCGTCACGATCTCCTTCTCGGCGGGAATCGCGATCCGCACCAGACCTAGCCTATCGCGCCAACCGGTTCCTCTACCAAACATAACCGACGGCACGGACGCCCCCATTTCCAGAGCTACCCGTGCAACCAAGCTTCCCTTGCCGCGAGGAACGAAGCAGCTAATCCCGGCAATATCGTTCACGATTGGCAGACGCCGCGACGTCTGCGGGTTCAAACCGTCGTTACCGGTGGCTCCCTCGTCCACGCTGTCGGGACCAATACCGAGTAACTGCGGGTCGCCCAGGTACCGTAATTCCTCGCTGTAAATCGTGCCACGGTCAGCCTTCTGAAGTCCCACATGCACGATAAGGCGCTCCAGCACCTTCTGCTCGTGCCCCGGCGTCACGTGGATGTAATAGGTGTCGCTCAGCGTCTCTTCAAGTGAGGTTGCAGAGGCGGTCAGGAACGGTAGCGACCGCTCTCTAATCTGAACGCTCCGGGAGGTCTGCACGAAACCACCCTGGACACCACACATCTGCAGCGCCTCCCGCACGCGTGAAGAGAGCCGGTGCGGGACCTCGCACGTAATTCTGGAGATCGTCCGAGAATCGCTCATAGGCACGTCACTCATGAGATTCCTCGCATGGATGCGCGCTCTCGCCGACCGACCACGATCCCCGCCAGGAGCACCGCGATGATGGGAAACAGCGAGGCAAGGCTAATAATTCCGAAGCTCTCAACCGTTCCAAGCTCCGAACCCAATCCCAGGCCAAACGCGATAATCAGGGGAACGGTCACCGGTCCGGTAGTGACACCGGCGCTATCCCAGGCGATGTTCACAAACTCCTCCGTGGATACCAGCGTCAGAATCAGCAACAGTCCGTACGCGGGTGCCAACAACCACAGCATGGGAATCTGGAAGGCAATTTTGAGAACGCCCACAGCCATTCCCACTCCAACCCCGGACCCGACGATCCGAACCAGCCAACTCCGGTGAAGGGCGCCGGCAGTCACGTCCTCCACCACGCCACCGAGTATTGCAAGGGCCGGCTCCGCCGTGGTCGCCATATAGCCGGTGGCCCACGAGAACAGGAGAACCACCGCAAGCCCCACCGCGGCGGTGGAGAACACGGGTCCCAAATGGGGAACGTACCGATATCGTGACTCGGCGCGGTTAAACTGCGCGTCATCGAAAGGCACGGCGCGATACTCGTGTCCCTCCTTGAGATAGAAAAACCGATCTACGCTGCCGTCGTCGGCAACCGCCGACCGAACCATCTCCCGATCGAAGTTGCGTATCGTCCGTTGCTCGTCTTCCACGGCGACCGTCTGAAATGTCGCCGGCAGTCGTCGTCCGACTCCGTTTCCCAAACGCGTCAGTCCCTGTTCAATGCCGAAATTCAACAGGACCATACCGGTCAGCGCCAGCAACACCCCGATGGCCACCTCATCCCAGTGGGACACCCTCCGCCTGAGAAACACCACGAGCACAAGCGCCAGAATCAGACTGAGGGGAATCACCGAGCGAGCCGCGACAATCGACTGCTGGATCAGTTCGGTACGGCCCGGCGCGGAGGCCGGCTCCGAGTCCATATCCGGTTCCACGGGAGAGTTCGCCGACGTCGTCGTCGAAACACCGTCTTCCGTGTCATTGGGATCGTCGGTGGCTTCGTCCGCAATCGCCGCCGCAGTGAGGGCGGTAACTCCATTGGCCCGGGCGTAGCGAGTCAGATCGGCTTCGGAGTCAAAGAGCTGCATCGTCTCGCTGCGGCGGTGGGCGGAAAAGAACTCGGTTTTGTCCATCGGACCGGGAATTCGCGGCGCAAGGATAATTCCCAGGATAAGCACCGCCGCAATCGGCAGCAACGAGGCGAGCGTTACCACTCCGAGTCCCGAGGTAGCCGACTCTTCCCGTTTGAGTGCCCGGCTCACACCAACTCCCAGAGACACCACCAGCGGTACGGTTACCGGACCGGTTGTTACCCCGCCGGCGTCCCACGCGAGGCCGGTGATCAGTCGCAGATTCGGCGTGAGATACGCCCAGAAGGTAAGCCCCAACACCGCCGGAACGAGTGTTACGATCAGCGGCTTCAGCGACCACACGAAATAGGCGCGGAGCAGACTCAAGACGACCGCCACACCTACTCCGAGACCGATAGCCAGGATAAGCAGGGTGGAGTACCGGTTGAGCAGCACGAAGAGAAGCGGTGCCTCCCAGGCACGCAGGGAGGATCCCAAGAGCCGAAGCACGGCGATCGCCGGTTCGGCAAGGGTGGCCCCCATTCCCACCACCAGCCCAAAGACGAGGCTCAGGAGCAGTCCGGCCTGGACGGGCAGATGCAGACCCACTTCTTCGCCCAGGGGCATAATGCTGAGCCGGATTCCCTCCAGAAACAGCGCGAGTCCTACGATCACCAAGCCGATACCACCGGCCGTACCAAGCGCATCGGCGGACGCGATTCGAAGAACCACGAGTTGAAATGCCAGAAGCACTAACACCAGGGGAATTACCACTTTCATCTGTTGGACAACCTTGGTGCGGGCGTAGATCCAGAGAAGGCGTGCAGCGTCCCGGCGCGGGAGGTGAACGATCGGTTTTCCCATGTGTTACCGTTCCCTTTCTTCCGCGAGGTTGTAACCGTAGCGTGTGCAGTTCAGCATATCCATAGGCGGTAGGGAGCTACGCCCCGGCAAACTCCTTCAGCATCGCAATCTCCTCCGCCCAGCGCTCCGGCTCGGGCGTCTCCAGGATCATCGGCGTACCGTCCATGCGCGTGTCTTCCATGATCGCGCGAAAGCCGGCGGTGCCGATCTCTCCCTCGCCGATCGGTTTGTGGCGATCCTTGGTGCTGCCGAGCTCCCCGGTGGAATCGTTCAGGTGGAGTGCCACCAGCTTCCCGAGTCCAACCTCCCGGTCCACCTCCCGCACCAGGGTATCCCATCCTTCAGCAGTGCGGATATCGTAACCGGCGGCGAAGGCGTGGCAGGTGTCGATACATACCGCAACGCGATCCGGCTCCTTCACGTACCCCAGAATCCCCGACAGCTGCGCAATCGTTCGTCCGATGGATGCTCCCTGTCCGGCGGTATTCTCTAGAACCAGGACACCGCCCTCCACCTGCGCCAGCACGCGATCCATGCCGTCGGCGATGCGCCGGAGCGTGGCATCCTCGTCCAGTTCACCTTTGGAGGTTCCCGGATGGAAGTTGAGCCACCTCAGTCCCAGTTGCACCGTGCGGTGAAGTTCATCGGCGAGGCCGTCGATCGATTTTTCCCGCGTCTCGTCGGTGGGACTTCCCAGGTTAACGAGATAACTGGCGTGGGGAATCACGTGATCAGCCGTATAGCCGTGTTTCGCCATGGCGGCGTGATATGCGCCGATCGTATCCTGCTCGTAGGGTTTGGACGTCCAGCGGCGCTGATTGCGGGTGAAGAGCGCCAAAGCGGTGGCGCCGATTTCGGCGGCGTTGCCCGGGGCGTTGTCTACTCCCCCGGAGGCGCTTACATGCGCCCCGACGTATACGGTTCGTGTGCTCATGGGAGCAATTGTGCCCCGCCGAGCGCTGCGGGACAAGGGGGCCCGCGTCGCGTTGCCGACCGAGCTACGGCGCGCCTCTGGTGTTGGCCGGAGGGGGCCGGCACATAGCTAAGGCGTAGTTACCTGAAGGGTGTCGGCGACCAGGGGAAGAAAGTGATCGGTGTTGTAGGTATAGATACGGGAGCACTCCGCCTGTTCCGCAGCCATCACGTGGAGGGCATCATAAATGGTTCCACTGACCAGTCCCCGTTCCGCGACGCGGGCGATCGCTTCCGTGTAAGCCGGCGTCTCTAGCGCGACCACCGTAAGACGGGAGACGAAGCTCTCTTGTATGATTCGCTGCGCCTCCCCGGGAGTCACCCGACGCCTGAGCGGGAGCGCGGTGAGAACCGAGTAGCATTCCGCCAGCGCGTGGGTCGAGCAAAATCCCCGTTCCGGCGCCACAGTGTGCTCTGCAAATACCTGAAAGCACACGCCGTGATTCGCCAACTGATCGACCACCGCGGGTACGAGTACCGAGGTATCGAAGAACACGTTCATCTACTCAGGGTCCTCGGCCACCATAAAGGCGTCGCGCTGAGCCCGCTGGTTGGTGACGAACGCGCCGACATCCAGGTCTTGTCTTTGGAGATCCCCCTCTTCCCCGTGGTGGACAAGGATTCCATCCTTGGACTGAAGCGACGGCGTCGTCCGGGCTGGAGCGATGCGAATACCCCGGGCGTCACCGGAGATCTCCAGTTCCGTTCCTGGTTGCAAGTGGTAGCGCCGGCGCAAATCTTTGGGGATGACCACTCGCCCTGCGCGATCGATGGTAATTCTCATACCACAATGGTAATCCGTATACCAACACCGGTCAACGGTCGGGCTCTCGACCTCGTTTTCTCGTCTCCCGGTTTATAGTACCTTAGGCGCAATGAACAGTATCATGCAGGTGCGCGATCTGGTGAAGCATTACGGAACCGTTCGCGCCGTAGACGGAGTTTCATTCGGAATTCCCGAAGGAATATGCTTCGGTCTGCTTGGGCCCAATGGTGCCGGCAAGACCACCACGATTGAAATGATGGAAGGGATTCTCAAAGAAACCTCCGGGGAGATTCTCTTCCGCGGCGAGCCGATCGGTCGGAGGTTTCGCGAGAAAGTCGGAATTCAGTTTCAGTCCACGGCATTGCCGGAGTTTATAACGGTCCGGGAGACGCTGAAGATGTTTCACGCGTTCTACCCAAACCCGCGGTCGATTGAGGATGTGATCCAGATCTGCTCGCTGGAAGACATCATTAACCGCGACAACCGCAAGCTCTCCGGAGGTCAGCGCCAGCGCCTGCTCCTAGCGCTGGCGATTGTGCCCATTCCGGAGATCGTCTTTCTCGACGAGCCCACTACTGGACTCGATCCGCAGGCGCGGCGCAACTTCTGGGAGCTGATCCAGCGAATTAGGGCGGAAGGCACCACGGTAGTCCTCACCACCCACTACATGGATGAGGCGCAGCTCCTGTGCGATCAGGTGGCGATCATGGACCACGGCCATCTGCTGGAACTGGATACACCAAATCGGCTCCTGGACAAGCACTTTGAGGGGGTCGTGGTACGCGTACCGGTGGACGACGAGGAGGTTATGGAAATGACCTCCAGCAATCTCGATCAGACGCTCCAGGGACTCCTGGCGGAGCAGACCAATCTGGATGGGCTCTCCATCCACAAGCCCAATCTGGAAGACCTGTTTATCAAGCTCACCGGTAGCTCTCTCCGGGCGTAGGAGTACAACAGCATGCGAAAATTCACAGCGATCTTTAAAGCCCGGACGATGGAATTTGTCCGGGATCGGGGCACGTTTTTCTGGAACCTCCTCTTCCCCGTGGTGTTGGTTTTCGGATTTGCCTTTGCCTTTTCCGGCCAGGACCAGACGCTCTTCACGGTAGGAATCCTCGGGGAACCGGGCGAGGATTTCCCTTTTATGGAGATCGAGCAGATCGAGTTCATCCGGTACGACGGCAGCGACCTGTCCGCCGAGGAAGTGGTGGAGCGCGTGCGACGCCACCAGCTGGATATGGCGCTTGATTTTGAGTCGGGGCGGTATTACGTGAATCGGCAGTCCGCTAACGGCCCGGTGCTTCGCCGGTTACTGGAAAGCACCGTCGGCACGGTCCCGCTCCAGGAGGAGGCGGTGAGCGGCGAGCCGATTCGGTACGTGGACTGGGTGGTTCCGGGCATTATCGGCATGAACATGATGTTCAGCTGTCTCTTCGGAGTGGGATTTGTGATCGTGCGCTACCGGAAAAACGGCGTCCTGAAGCGGCTCAAGGCGACACCGGTGTCGGCGTTTACCTTTATTAGCGCCCAGGCGGCGAGTCGCCTCATGATCGTCGTGGTGACTTCAGCGGTAGTCTACGCGGGAACCAACGCCTTTCTCAACTTCGTGATGCACGGATCCTATCTGCTGCTCCTTCTGCTCACCTCCCTTGCAATTCTGTGTATGATCGCCGTGGGACTGGTCTTTGCCTCCCGGATCAAGAGCGAAGAACTCGCCGGGGGACTTCTGAACCTCGTGACCTTTCCGATGATTATTCTCAGCGGGGTGTTCTTCTCGCTGGAGGGGACTCCGCAGATCATGCAGCGGGTGTCCAGGGCGCTACCCCTGACCCACTTCACCGAGGGAGCTCGGGCGATCATGATCGAAGGCGCCGGGTTTGCCCAGGTTGCCCCCAATCTGGCGTATCTGGTGATAGTAACCCTTCTCCTGCTGGCGCTTGCGGCGGGGCTGTTTCGGTGGGAGTGACGCGCCCGACCGGCGGCCCTTGCTCCGGTGAACCCTCACCACTACAGTAGAGTTCATGAACAGCCAACTTCTCACAGTCTCCTTCTGGACCGACATTGCTCAGGAGGCGGTTACCTGGTCGATTCAGAGCCTTCCACCCATTGTGCTGATTCTGATCGTGGCCCTTGTGGCGTCCCGGATCATCGGTCGGCTGTTGAACCGAGCCTCGAACCTCATCGCGGCCAACCTGAAACGGTCCGGCCGCATCGATCCGGGAGAGCTGGACAAACGGGTGCAAACGCTCAGCGGGATTCTCAGCGCCGCCGTCCGGGCGGTGGTGTGGCTGGTGATCGTTATGATGATTCTCCGTCGCCTTGGAATTGACGTCGCTCCAATCATCGCTGGAGCCGGAATAATCGGGCTAGCGGTTGGATTTGGCGCCCAGGAACTGGTGCGGGATTTCATCGCCGGGTTCTTCATTCTCCTGGAGAACCAGATCCGCGCGGGGGACGTGGCGATCGTAAACGGAACTGGGGGGCTCGTTGAGCATGTGGGCCTGCGGACGGTGATTCTGCGTGATCTCTCCGGCACGGTCCACGTGATTCAGAACGGGAAGATAGACTCTCTGTCCAATATGACCAAAGACTGGTCCGCAATGGTTTTCGATGTGGGAGTCGCCTATAAGGAAGACACCGACCAGGTGGTGGCGGTCATGCAGCGCGTTGCCGCGGACCTCCAGACCGATGAGACCCTGGGCCCGGACATTAACGAACCCCTGGAGGTGATGGGGGTCGACGCGTTTGGCGACAGCGCGGTGGTGATTAAGGCGCGCCTCAAGACCAAGCCGATTCGCCAGTGGGCGGTGGGACGGGAATACCGACGACGACTGAAGTACGCCTTCGACGAGGCGGGAATCGAGATACCGTTCCCCCACCGAACCCTGTTCTGGGGTGACCAATCGCCCGATACGCTCCGCGAGCCGGAGGGCACCGAAACTTCCGACGAGCAGTGATCGGGGATTTGCAGCACAACCCACTCATCACGTTTCTCATTGCCGGCGCCGTTGCCAGCGGCGCTATCGGGCCCGGAACGCCTCCCGCACATGGCGGTGAACTGACGATCCCTGAGTATCGGTCCAGTGCAATCCGGCCCGAGCCGGAGTTTGCGTATTTCAATCCGGCCTTCGCGTATGTAGATCCGGAAATCGATCAGCGCTTGGGTCTACGGATACCGCTGGGTCTGCTGGCAATTGCCACCATTCCGGAGCGCAATCCGTTCCTTTACGAAACGGATCCCGAGACGTTTCGCAGTCGGTTCGACTTCCTCAGCTTTTACGATCAGCTCCAGTATCCTTCTTCGTTCCTGTTAAATCCCGGTACCAGCCCGGAGGAGATCGTCGCGCGCATCAGGAAAGATTCATTGGCGGTGGAGTACGGCGACGGTTCGCCGCTCAGATTTGACTCGGCCACGGATACTGACGGTGTAGCGCGACCACTGTCGCCCCGCCTACCGCCACCGTTGGCTATCTACTCGCACCGAATAGATTCGCCCCGATACGGGTCGGTGGTAACCGCCACGAGCCTCTTTCTGTCGACCACGGGACACTCCCTCGAGGCCGAGAAGAATCTCCAACGAGTGCTGGAGGGGAACGCCACGGAACCGGATATCACGTATCATTTCGTCGGGACCGCCTCCGCCACGGGCGGTGTGAGCCAGACGGTGAGCTATCCCCTACGGGTCACCGCACCCCGGGCGTCCGTGGTCCTCGCGCCGCGCCTCGTGGGGTACTATCGCGCGGCCACCGTGCAAGCCAAGCTGGATGCCACGATCGGCACGGATGAGAACGCTGTTCCGCGCGGCGTGGATGCATCGGAGCGTGTCTTTCTGAGCTATCCAGGAAACGGATACGGCTACGGCGGCCGTGTCGACGTGGGAACCGCCGTTGTCAGTGACAATATCCGGGCCGGCGTGGCGGTACTCAACCTGGTCGGGTTTGATCGGATCACGGGAACACGTCATACCTACCAGGCGGCAACGACCGAGACTCACACGGTAAAAACCGACGATACGCCACCCGTGGGCGTACTGACCTTCCAGCATACCCACCGCTGGATCGGACTGACGTTGATCACCGGAGCGGACGCAGTCGTGGGGGAGGGCGTCGCCGGACATGCGTCGTTTACCGTTCTCCGAGGTCCGTGGCTGGTCAGAGCGGTGGGTGGGTATCGTCATGGATGGGAGGCCTCGTTCACCGTGGGGCTTCGTTCCGAGCGGGCCCGGCGAACGCTACCCCGCCCGGTACCGGCTCGTCTCGCGCTGTCATTGAACCTCCACCAGAGTCCGTTCTCCCGGACCACCGTCTGGGGCCTCGGCATGAGGATTGGAATATGAGTCGCTTGCGGCAGTGCTCAACGTGCCGAAAAGGAGTGACCGCGGTTGCCGTGGCGATACTGCTCGTATACGTCGTAGTCCTGTCCGGATGCAGTGCTCGGACACGTTTCGCCGTCGACCTCGATCTCCTGTCGTTTATCCCGCAGGATGAGCATTCGCGAACGGAGAAGGTGCCCGCCGGGGACGGTGGGTCATATCTGTTACTCCTGCCATACTACGACCAGCTCATCACCGATCTCGATACGATAGAGACCGAGTTGACCCGGGGATATCTCTTGGAGTTTCCGGTGCCGGAAACCCAAACTGAAGGGGATCTCGCGTTGACCTTTACCCTCGATGTTTCGCTTGAGAATGTAGGGGATACCGGCTCGTTCGATCGCGTGGAGTTCGCTCTGTTTGCAGCTCCCGTATCTGCCGCCAACGTGTACACCGAAGGCCGGAAAGTGTTGGACTTCGCCGTGACCAATCTGGAAGCCGGTACTCTCGAGGAACGCGCCGGGACCAAGACGCTGCGTCCCGGCGACCCCGGATTTCAGCTGCTCACCACCGGGGCGGTACGGCTCGGTGCTCGGGCGTATTTCCAAGGGCAGGGACAGCCTCGGATTGAATACGTTATGCGAGAACTTCGAGCCGGATTATCAGTACGTCCGTTTTCCCTGTTCCCCTGATAATGCGTTACAGTACCCCCGAAACGATGGATTCCAATACCGCCCGCCACATACCGCTCTCGGAACGCGCCGCCTTCGGGATGGGCGTCTTGGGACAGAACGTAATCTACGGCATTTCCGTAGGGTTCATGATGTTTGCGTTTACCGACCTCCTGGCGATCGCCCCGGCCGCGGCGGGGATGATCTTTCTTATCACCCGCAGTTGGGACGCGATCAACGATCCGGTTATGGGGTTTCTGGCGGACCGCACCCGCACCAGGTGGGGGCGTTTTCGTCCGTGGCTGCTGTGGACACCGCTACCGATCGGTATCCTAACGATCCTCGGTTTCGTGAATCCGGGACTCTCTCCCTCGGCGACGATCGTCTACGGCACCGCAATATACGTGCTGTGGGGTATGGTCTACACGCTCAACGACATTCCCATGTGGGCGCTTACCAGCGCCATGACGCCCAACACGGTGGAGCGCACCCGGGTGATCACGATCGGTCGGGCACTGGCGATGATCGGATTGGGTGTTCCCACGGTGGCCCTTCCGGCACTGGCGGGACTCTTCAGCGGGACCCACGCGCCCTCCGCCGGGTATCTCCCGGCGGCGGCGGTCCTCTCGGCAGGCGCAGTTCCACTCATGCTGTTCGCGTTTCTCGGTACCCGCGAGCGCGTGCCGGTGTCAGGAGCGCCCGCCCGCGTCTCCGAGCTGGGCCGAATGCTCCGCGCCAACCGCCCCCTACAGATCATCGTGCTCGCGGGCCTGCTCAATTCGTTTACGTTTGTGGCGCAATCGATGGTAGTGTACTTTGTCACCCACAACCTGGGAGACCCAAACCTCATGATCTGGTTCGGTGGAACGGGGATCGCCGCGCTGGCCGGCGGGGTGGCGATTACACCGCTGTTCTCCGAGCGCTTCGGCAAGCGGGCGACGATGATCGTCACATCGCTGGCGCGGACGGTGGCAGGGGTCTTGCTCTACATGGTGGGATACAGTGACCTGAGCATCGCCGTAACGCTGTACGCGATTATGGTGGGGCTCGTGGGACCCACGGTGGTACTGCAGACGGCGATGATCGCCGATGCGGTGGAGTACGGCGAGCGAACTACCGGTGTTCGGGCCGAAGGGGTGACGTTCAGTTTTCAAACCTTTCTGTCCAAGGCCAACGCCGCGTTGGGCGGTATGGTCGGAGGCGTCCTGTTGGCGCGGGTTGGTTACGAAGCCGGAATGAGTCAGACGGTGGATACCTTGTGGGGCATCTACGCAATTCTCACGCTTACCCCCGCGGTGGCGGGAGCCATGAGTGCGATACCGTTCTTCTGGTATCCCCTGAAGCGGTAATCGCCACGAGCGATAGAGGAGGCACAATTATGAAAATCGGTTGGATCGGAACGGGAATCATGGGAGCACCCATGGCAGGACATCTACTCGAGGCGGGCCACGACCTGACGGTGTTCACCCGAACCCGAAGCAAAGCAGAGGATCTCATCACCGCCGGCGCCCGCTGGGCGGAGACACCGGAGGCCGTGGCCACCGGAGCGGATGTGCTCTTTACGATCGTGGGATATCCCCAGGACGTGGAATCGGTGTATCTCGGTGATGAAGAGACGGGGCGTACCGGGGTGCTCGCCGCGTTGAATCGGGGAACGGTCGCGATCGATATGACCACCTCGAGTCCCGCTCTGGCGATGAAGATTCACGAGACCGCCCGGGAGCGGGAGATTTCCACGCTGGATGCGCCGGTCTCCGGGGGAGACACCGGTGCCCGGGAGGCGCGGCTTGCAATCATGGTGGGCGGCGAGCGCGCCGCCTTTGACCGTGTACGCCCGCTCCTCGAGCTCATGGGGCGCACGGTGGAACTCATGGGCGATGCCGGTAGCGGCCAACATACCAAGATGGCCAATCAGATCCTCATCGCCGGAACGATCTTCGGTACGGTGGAATCGTTGATCTACGCCACCCGCGCCGGCCTCGACCTGGACCACGTGATCGGGGTTATCGGAAGCGGCGCCGCGGGATCGTTTCAGATCAACAACCTGGGGCCCCGCATCGCCGCGGGCGATATGGAGCCGGGATTTATGATCAAGCACTACCTGAAAGACCTGGGAATCGCCATCGACGAGTGCCGACGCCTGGGACTGGGACTGCCCAATCTGGCGTTGGCGGAGAGTTTCTACCGCGCCGCCGTGGCTCAGGGGCTCGCCGACAAGGGGCACCACGCGCTCCATCGGGTTGTGGCTGCCATGAACGGGTTGTAAAGGGCGATAACGGTGGAGGATCAACGCGAAGCAAGCGGAGCCGGAGGCCGCTCGGGTCGAAGGACACGTCACAGGAGGGACTGGTGGTGGTGGTCTTCGGCTGCGCGGTGGTGGGTCAGCCGGCGCTCGGCGGCGTGAGTGATCGGGTTGCCTCACCGGGACGGCTGGTCGCAACGGCACTCCTCATCGGTAGGGCCGCCGTGCCTACTCCACCAGCAACACCTGAATATCGCAGACGTTGGTGTTGGTGGGCCCCGTCTTGTACAGTCCGTCGAGTCGCTGGAAGAGATGGTAGGCGTCGTTTCGCGCCAGGGCGTCGGAGATCGCTCCGGCGCCGGCGGCGGAATCTCGCACCAGTAGATCCGGCGCCGCATACGCCCCGGCGGCGTCCGTGGGGCCGTCGGTGCCGTCGGTACCCATGGAGAGAAACGTGACGCCCTGGTACGCGCCGGGCCGATGAGAAATCTCCCGGAGGACGGACAGCGCCATCTCCTGGTTGCGCCCGCCTAGACCATCACCCCTGAGCGTCACGGTAGTCTCTCCGCCGGCCAGGATGCACGCCGGTCGCTCCACCAGCCCCCTACCCTGGGCAATATCCGCAGCGATTCCCGAGAAGACCTTGGCGATTTCCCGAGCCTCGCCGGTGAGCCGGCTGGTAAGCACCAACGTGTTGTAGCCAAGATGCTCCGCCTGCTCCCGCGCGGCCACCAGGGCGGCCGAATTGGTCCCGATCAGCACCGGAGTCAACATCGTGAAGACCGGATCATCCGGTTTCGGAGTGTCGGGAATCTCCCCGCGGGCCCCCGTCTCCAGAAGCTCCCGCGCCGCCGTCGGCAGGTCCTTAAGAATGCCCCACTCCCGGCACGTCTCCAGAGCATCTCCGTAGGTGGTGGGGTCCGGCGCCACCAGACCGGAAGCGATACTCTCGAGCTGATCCCCTACTACATCAGAGAGCACCAGCGCCACCGTCCGCGCGGGTGCCGCCAGTTGCGCGAACCGGCCGCCGGCGATTCCCGACAGGTGCCGCCGGACGCAGTTCACCGCCTGGATTGGTGCTCCGGCGCCCAGCAACAACCGCGTGGTCGCTTGTACATCATCCAACGTAACCGCCCGGTCGCCAAACTCCGCCGGCAACGTGAGCAGCGCCGAGCCACCGCCGGACACCACAGTGATACACAGCGTATCCTCGCCGAGTCCCTCGGCGATCGCTGCGATTTCGCGTCCCGCCCGAAGACTGTTTTCATCGGGAACGGGATGCCCCGCCTCGATAATCTGTACCCGCCGGAGCGGCAGTGCATGGCCGTACTTCGTCACGATCAGGCCGTCATTGATACGGTCTCCCAGGACCGTCTCCAGCCCCTGTACCATGGCGGCGGCGGCCTTACCCGCACCGAGAACCGCGATCCGCCGGTACGCGGTGAGGTCTTCAGTGAGCGCAGTAGTCTCGGTACGAAGAGTGAGCGTGTCCCCAGTGAGTGACAACGCTGAGGAAATCATGCGGGAGGGATTCACCCGGGCAATCGCGGCCTGGGCAATCGCATCGGCGGCGGCGGTGTTCATCAACTCCAGTATACCGCGAAACTCCCCTGCACCAACCGCCGCTCTCCCCCTATACTGTCACCGGTAGGTATCACACCAAATCGGAGGAGCATGGCAATGAGTAACACCTGGGTAGTGGGAAGCTTGAATATCGATCTGGTGGCGCAGGTTCCGCGCTTTCCCCAGCCGGGGGAGACAATTCGGGGCACCAGTTTCGCCACGTTTCTCGGTGGAAAGGGTGGAAACCAGGCGATGTCCCTGTGTCGCCTTGGAGCCGCCCCGCACATGGTGGGCCGCGTCGGCGACGATGAGTTCGGCACGCGCTATCGATCCGCCCTGAACAAAGCGGGGGGAAATACGACGCACGTCCGATCGGTCGCCGGAGAAACTACGGGCACCGCCGTCATCGAGGTGGATTCCGAGGGTCAGAATCATATCGTGATCGTTCCCGGTGCCAACGGATCGATGAGCGTGGATTCCGTGTTAGAGGACATCCGCGACATCGCCGACGGGGACCTGGTGCTCCTGCAGCTGGAGATTCCCTTCGACACCGTCTGGGCGGTGGCACAATTTGCCGACTCCCGGGGTGCCTCAGTGGTTTTGGATCCCGCCCCTGCTGCGGAAATTCCCGACGACGCCCTTCAGACGATCAGGTGGATCACACCCAACGAACACGAGGCGTCGATTATCACTGGTGTCGACACCAGTTCTGAAAAAGGCCTGACCGAAGCGTGCCGCGCGCTGCTGGAAGCGGGTGTCGATCACGCCGTGATCAAGGCGGGCAAGCGCGGCGCCATGTACGCTCACCGGGACCGCCCCGATCCCCAACTTATACCCGGATTCACCGTGGAGGCCGTAGACACCACCGCCGCCGGAGATTCCTTCAACGGTGGGCTGGCCTGGGCATTGAGCCGAGGACTGGATCCGCTGGAAGCGTTACGCCACGCCAACGCCGTGGCGGCGCTGAGCGTTACAGGCATGGGAGCGCAGACGGCGATGCCCACCGCAGACGCGGTTCGCGAGTTTATGAGGTGAATGATTCGACATTTGATGGGGTATGTATTATCTTGAACAGCGGGTATACGGCCGCAGCATGATGTTTTTTTCAACGATACCGATCTTAGGATTGGAGTCGCTCTGAGCAGGAGCGGCTCTTTTTTTGTGCGGACCCGCGGCACGCCTCACTCTGCGGCCCCAATCTTCGTCGGCCGGGACGCTCGATACTCTCCAAGTCCGAAGCTCCCCGCTCGTTATCCCCGAAACCCCACGCCCACTAGATACCCCTCAAACGACTCACTGCGCACCGCTTTTGGTCGGTGGAGCGCCGCCTTTTCGAAACGCGAGCGCAGCTGGGCCAGGAGTTCCTGCTCGCCACCCCCCTGGAAGAGCTTGAAGGCACAGCTTCCCCCCGCCACCAGCCAGCGTTCCAGGTTGGCCAGCGCCGATTCCACCAGCGCCTCACTGGCGCTGGTATCCACAAGCTTGTTACCGGTGGTGGCCGGTGCCGCGTCGCTGAGCACCAGATCAAACGGCCCCGCCTCGGCGAGCTCCTCCACCACCTGCGGTTCGGTAAAATCCGCCTGCCGGCAATCCGCCCCGGACACCTGCATCTCCTGCAGGTCCACCGCCACCACCGCGGCACCGCGTTGCACCGCGTATTGCGTCCAGGAACCAGGGGCAGCCCCGAGATCCAGCACGCGCAGATCCTTTCCACCGCGGGGGAACAGCTGGAACTTCTCATCCAGCGCCTCGAGCTTGTACACGCTCCGAGCGTGATACCCCTGCGTCTGCGCCTTCCGCGCGAGATGATCCTGTCGTCGCCGTCCCTTCTTTGCCATACGTGCCGGCAGTCTACCATTCCCTCACCGCCGAGACAGCCCCGCGCCTCTGATGCTCCGGGTCGCCGGCGTTGGCGGGCACTGTGCCCCCGGCCCTGTAGCGCGCTGCAGCCCTTGACCCCTCGCCGCTTCCAGCCGTAGCCTCTACCGGTGCAGAAACAACCGATCTGGCGGCGGCCGCTGCCCTACCACTACGGAAACATGACGTTCATCCTGATCGGGATTAACGTCTTTGTCTTTTTTCTCACCAGCATTGGCGGGCAAATCGTCAACTATCTGGCGATGAACCCGGTCCTTACCATTTCGGAGGGATTCTGGTGGCAGCCGGTCACCTATATGTTTGCCCACTCCGGCATCTCGCATCTTCTCTTTAACATGCTGGGACTGTTCTTCTTCGGAACCCAGGTGGAACAGGAGCTGGGGAGCTATGAGTTCCTGCTGTTCTACATGGTCACCGGCGTACTGGCGGGCTTCTTTTCCCTCGCCGTCTACTGGTTTACCGGCAGCTACTACGTCTTTCTTCTGGGAGCATCAGGAGCAGTCTTCGCCGTACTGCTGGCGTTTGCCACCTACTTTCCCAACGCCGAGATCTACATCTTCGGCATTCTGCCGGTACGCGCGTCGGTGCTGGTTATCGGCTACACCGGGATCGAACTCTTCTCACAGATCTCCGGCCGCGGCGGCAACATCGCCCACCTCACCCACCTGGCCGGGTTTGCCTTCGCCTACATCTACTTTCTCGTCCGCCACCGCATCAGCCCGTGGCAACGGTTTTTCCGCTGACCCTCTCACCGTAACTCCCTCAGCGGGTGTACCATAGAAGGAAAGGACACCCTATGGCCCCGCGCACCACCACCATCACCACCCTCATCGAGAACCGTCCCGGGGCACACCGGGGCCTTGCCACCGAACACGGCATCTCGTTCCTCATCGAACACCGCGGGCACACCGTTCTCTTCGACACCGGCCAGAGCGGCGCCTTCGTAGACAACGCCGCCATCCTTCTTCGGAACCTTTCCAAGGTTGAACACGTGGTGTTGAGCCATGGCCACTACGATCATACCAATGGCCTTCCCCGCCTGCTGGAGCAGTGGGATCGCTCCGCCGCCCCCCTGCCACAGCTTCATGTACACCGGCACTTCTTCGACGCCAAGTACGCCGCCGCCGGTCCCGCCCTCACCTACATCGGCCCCTCCTGGGACCGGCAGTGGTGCGAGCGCCAGGGACTTTCCGTGGAGTTGGTCGGCGGGACCGGCGGCGAGCTCGTGCCTGGCGTGCACATCGTCACCGGCTTTGATCGCACCCATCAGCGGGAGGTCAACAATCCGCGCTTTGTGGTGGACCGTGCCGACACCGATAGGGCGGCCGACACTGTCGGGGCAGCGGACACTGCGGGGACGGACCCGGAAGTGGACGACTTCCGCGACGAGGTGTCCCTGGTGATAGAAACCGATCGCGGTCTGGTCATGCTCGTGGGCTGCTCCCACCCGGGCATCATGAACATGCTCGACACGATCCGCACTCGGTTCCGGCAACCCCTGTACGCCGTCCTCGGTGGCACCCACCTGGTAGAGGCCCACGGCGAGCGCTTGGACGAGGCGCGCGCCTACCTCCAAGACCCCACCACCGGCATCCTGGGCCTCTCCCACTGCACCGGCGATGAGGCGATGGAGCTGCTCGAGGGCGATAACGGGCCGCGATTCTATCGGAATGGTACGGGCAGCAGTCTGGTGGTGTGAGATCGAGCCAACTCGATAGGAGCTCATCGCCTCCGCCATACCCACCGATACTGATGGAGTGAGACGCGCGCTGAAGCGGGGCCGCATCGCGGAACCCTGCGGGTTCAACCTGACATGTCCGATTGCTCGATGCCCGCTGCTCCTGTTGCCGGCACTGCTCGGCCTGCTGGTCACCGTATCGTCGACGGTGGCCGCCCAAACTCCGGCTCCTCCGGCTCCGTTCGATGGGGAGATCACGCTGGAGGTGTGGGCGATCGAGGATCGCATTATCCACCCCGACACCAGTGCGGAGGAGCGACTCCTGCGGGAGGCGCAATATGTGCTTTCGGGGATGATCTTCGGGTGGGACTTCGTATACACGCCGGAGTTCGCCGCCCGGGGGGTGGCGCGCTATTTCGAGTTGGAATCGGTGGGAGAGATCGCCTGGGGGGATCCGCGGTTGCAGCTGCGGGATCTACGTGATTCGCGAAATCGTGACAGTGCGATCCATGGCCAGATCGATTTCGCGCTCTCCGAAAGCGATCTGCAGCGGCTCGAGGCGTGGCGTGCGATGGATACCGAACGCAGTGGTGGTCTGGGAAGCGCGCCCCTCCTTGAGGGTTTACCGGGAAAACTGGAGGCGATGGAAGCGGCCATTCACCAGGCAATTCGCGACCATCTGCGAGGAACCACCTTTAACCGGCCGCGGGAAGTGGTGGGAAGCGTGGTCCTGGACCGCCCGCCCCGCGTCCGCACCGTGAGCGGCACCTACGAAGCGCAGGTGCGGGTGCTGATTCGCATCGATGAGGTGGTTGAGTATCAGGTGTTTTGAGACTCAGCGTGAGTTCGCTCGCGCCGCATGCGCACGATCCGCCACGGTTGCAACAAGAGCAACGCCGCGCGGCGCACAGGCCATTCATCTAGGCGGTCCAGCGCGCGAACCACGGGGATCAGGACCACAAACACCAGGATCGCGATTCGAAAATAGTTCCGGTAGATATCGATGCCTGCGAATCCCAACCGGTGCAGGGACTCCAGGATTCCTCCGCCCAGGACGGAACCGATCAGGCCGGCCACTGCTCCGGAGGTTGCCCGGAGGATCATTGAACTACCCACACGGTCTGATCCGTCCGCCACATCCAGGAAGTAGTGGTTGCTGGCGGCCAGCACACCAAATTTGCAGTACCCACCAATGAAAAACGCCAGCGCCGTGGGAACCACGGCAAACGTTGCGGGCGCCAGTGCCCAGTAGCCGGCGATCAGCGCCAGACTGCTCACATAGAGAATGAGAAGCGGTCGAGGCCCCACCCGGTCGGCGATGATTCCGTTCACCAGGCTCGCGACGATCCCCCCGGTCAGGGTGAAGAGCGTGAAACTGAGCGCCTGGTAGTCGGAAAGGCCGTACCCGTTTTTCAGCGTGATCACCGCAAAAGGCATCACCAGTGTAAATGAGGCGAAGCTCGCCGCCCAGGCGAAGAGAAGCTTCCGCATCCGGGAGACGCGCCACACTCGGGAGAAGATCTCCCGCAGCGGCTTCTGCGCCGACATTCGCGGAACATCCGATTCCGGTACCCGGGATAAGAGAATTCCCACGTACATTCCCAGCACCGCCGCAAAGCCGATCACCACCTGGAACATCCACGTCTCCGGGGCGTACTGCAACAGGAAGATGACTGCCACCAACGTCAACATCTGCGTGGTGGTGGCGCGCACCCAGTTTCCCGAGAGAAACCGTCCGCGGTCGCCGCTGCGGGTGATCTCGCCGATGAGCGGTGAGTTGCCCACCAGACCGATCGCGCGAAACGCGGCGAAGCCAAAGCCCCCCAGCAGTATCACCCCGGTACGGGCGTACTGCGGCACCTCCGGCGGCAGAAAGGGCGCCACAATCATCACCGCGGCGGAGACGTTTCGCAAAAACCACCCCATTCCCCAGGTGCGGGCGGCGCCGATGCGGGCGATGAGCGCCTTCCCCACGATTACCAGCGGCATCGTGAGGTGAATAAACGACACCAGCACCGCCACGGCAGAGTCACTCACCCCGTTTCGGATCGCGTAGAGAATGAGCATACTGTCCATGAGCAGCGCCACGGAAATGCCGTTCAGCAGGGCAAACCGGCGTACCAGGCGCTGGCCGTGGTTGATGTCATGTGAGGAGAGCTGGTCCTGGTCCGGGGGTTGCGGGTTCACCGGCCGGCCTACCTCGCCGAGGTTCCCAGCAACAGGTCCCGCGCCGGTGAGAGGGGTGCGGTGCTATCCATTTGCAGGGGCGTCACCGAGACCACCCGGTCCACGGCGATCGCGTAGATATCATCATCGCCGGCGAGACCGGCGGGATCCACGTCCACGTGGGTGGTGGCGGCACGGATCGGCGTGTCCGGGGTGGGATTGTCCAGGTGGGACATAAAGTAATGCCGCTGGGAGAGACTCGTGATGCGCTCCTCCGTACCCTCGGGACAGGGGTCGGGAATATCGAGCTTGAGCACGTCAAAGGGAACCTCCGCGGCGGGATGCGCCGTGGACCCGTCGGTGGGGACGCGCCCTTCGGGAGGATGATACGCCCCGCGAAACGTAAGTTCCACCAGTCGCTCCGCCCAGCGTCGCGTCACCCGAGTGGCGTCGTTCCAGTCGAGCTCTCCGTAGGAGAAGTGGTGGCCGATATCCGTCTGCCGGGAAACGGCCAGAGCCGGTACTCCTTGCGCGGCTGCCTGAAATGCGGCCCCAAGGGTTCCGGAGATCATAATGTTGTTACCCAGGTTCTCCCCGTAGTTGATACCCGAAACCACGAGATCCGGATAGCGATCATGGAAGAAGACTGCCAAGGCGTGGCGCACCACAAGCGCCGGCGAAGCGTTGATGTGCCAGGCGTGAATCGGTCCGTGATCCCCACCCTGATCCACTGCGGTGGGGAGTTCGATCGCGTGGAAATGATCGTTCCGGTCGCCCACGAGGCTCCTGCCCCGGGCGGTCTGCTGCTCGGTGGGTGCTGCCACCACCACGTAGCCCAGGTCGCGAACCGCCTCCACCGCGGCAATCAGCCCTGGTGATCCGATACCGTCATCGTTGGTGACGAGAATGACCGGTTTCTGTGAGTCCCAATCGTGTGTGTTCATGTACTGGTAGTATCGCAAATTTCGGGCGATGGCACTACTGCGGTGAGCGACGATCCCCGGGGAGGCGCATGTTTTTCATACTGCCAAGTTAGCCGTATCTTGGGGGCGTGACAAAGATGTTTGAACGCCGATCACCGGCTGAGCGGCACCGGAGCACTGAGCGCGGCGCCCACCGTCGCGGTGCTAGCGCCGGTCCGCAATCTCCTGCGGCCATACCACCACGAACTCCTCGAAGATCACCGGAATCGAATCGGAAAAGGGAACTCCCAGAGCTTCGTGCTCGGAGCGAAAGAATCGACGGTGGCCTTCCAGCCAGTATTCCACACTCCGATCGCCCTCGCCTTCCTGCCAGGCAAACGCCTCACTCACCGAGTTCAGCGGGGCCACATGGACGGCGGTGGTGCGAATGATGCAGCGGGCGGTGCGCGAGCCGTCGTAGATCACTGAGTGCCCCCGATCCGGGGCATTGGGTCACCCATCGATGAGAATGCCCTCCAGACTGGTTGCAGTGGCGCGCTTGATACCGGCCATCACCAGCTCCGCCAGTTCAGCTTCCATTTCCGGCCCTGCGCCGAACGCCCACGCCTGCGGGGTGTCGGGAAGCTCCGGCAGGTGATGTCCGGGACCGGCGATCGTGGCGAGGTAGTTCATCCACATCTTGCGGGCTGTGCGGTTCATTCCATCCATCATGATAGCCCCATGGCAAGAACGAGTCCCCAGATGATGCCCGCCGCCACCTCCATACCGGTATGGCCCACGTGTTCCGAGAGTTCCGCCGACCCATCTCGAGATGAACCGCTCCCAGGCAGCGCACGCCGCGGGGCAAGCAGCCGATTGAGCGCCTCCGCGTGGCGTTGCACGTGACCCCGGAGGCGAAATGAATCATATATCACGATGGCGGCGAAGACAAAGGCCACGGCGAAGATGTCCGACGCCGCCCCCCGCTGCAGTCCGATTGAAGCGGCCAGGGCGGTCACGAAGGCGGTGTCGGCGCTGGGCATGCCGGCGGCGTTGACGAAACGGTCCACGGCGAAGCGCCGCTCCGCCACCGAATACAGCGCCACCTTAAACACCTGCGCCGAAACCTGACTGATGACTGAAATCACCAGCGGCAGCGAGATAAACGCCACCACCGGTATTCCGAAAAGCGTGGTCTGGTCCATATCGGCAGGGTAGCGCGCAGCCGCACCGACGACAAGTGCGCCGGCGCGCCCGCGTTACATCAGCCGATTGCCTTGCATATCGGCGTCACATCAGCCGGTTACGGATCTCGGCGCTCACGTAGTCCAGCGTGGCCACGGTGATCGCAATAAACCACACCGCGATACCGGCGCTGCGATAATCGAGGAGCCGGATGTACTGCACCAGTAGAAATCCGATACCGCCACCACCGACCAAACCGATAACGGTGGACATACGGACGTTAATATCCCAGCGATAGATCGAGAAACTAATGAAGGGCGAAATCATCTGGGGAATCACGCCGAACATGATCGTCTGTACGCGGTTGGCGCCGGTAGCCTGAATCGCCTCAATCGGTCCGGCATCGATTCCCTCAATCGCCTCCGAGTAAAGCTTACCCAGCGCCGCAATGGAGTGCAGCGTGAGCGCCACGATTCCCGCAAACGGTCCGAGACCCACCCAGACCACCGCGATCAACGCCCAGATCAAGGGCTCGATGGAGCGAATGATGTTCAGGATCGTCCGCGTGAGATAGTAGAACGCCATCGTCAGCCGGCTTCCAGACATGATGTTCCGGGCGGCCAGGAAACTCACCGGTAACGAGAAGATGATGCCGAAGAAGGTGGCCATCATTCCCATGAAGATCGTTTCGATCATGCGGCTGATGGTGAGCTTTAACGCCTCCGAAGCTTGTGGCCGTCCTACCTGGGAGGTCTGGCGCGCCTCAACGGTGTGAATGAACGGTCCCTCGGCACTGGGCGGTGACAGCCGGTAGGGCATCGTCATTTCAAGCTCAAATCTACCGTCTTCGTCGGTCTGGAACAGGATATACTGACTGTCTTCCCGCGGCCGAAACTCGTTTCCCACGGGGTCTTCCCACCAGATTTCCGTCTCGGTATTGGGCTCGAATCCAGTCCCGGTGATCGTAATACGCGTACCGGGAATTGTATCGTAGTTTTCATCCTGACTGGTCATCTGCCCCACGTTGGGTTCCACCCGGATGTGCGGTTCTCCCTCCACCGGGGGCTGTCGCTGCGGTGGGGTTCCCTCGCCGGCAAGAATCTGCGCTCCGGCGGTAAGCGATTCCGTGTCGTACTCGATCGCCGCCGACCACGGCCACATCACGCGAGACAGCGGTGGCAGCGCTTCCGGAGCTTCCCGGATCAGTTTCACCACGTCGATCTGGGCGATCTGCCATCCCAGCACGAAGAATCCTACCAGGATGAGCGGAAACACACCGGTGGTGGGGCGCCGGCGATCCCGAGCACAGCGATACGCATCCCACGCCGTCACCAGCCAAATCAACGCCAGAACGGTAGCCACCAGAAGCACGAACCCCGGCCGCCGTTCCACGGAACGCACGATCGTCCCGCCGAGTCCCTCAACACGGCGGCCAAGTTCAGAAACTCGCCAGGCAAAAATCGCCACGCTGGTGGCCATAGCTGAAAAGATGAGCAGACCCCGCTGCGTCTGGCGGCTCAGCATTTGTCCCAAGCCGGGGACAAGCAGCGAGGTGATCGCCGCCCCCCCGGGGCTCACCACGGGATTCTGGACAGCGGTACGGGCGGTGACCCGCGCCTGCCGCCTCTGTTCGCGTTGTTGTGGTGTCTTGGCCATCACTCCACCCCCCCACTGCCGATCGTCGCGGCGGAGGAGTTCGGGCGGGCGCCTACGCGCTCCGCCTCCTCACCGTAGATCTCCTTGAACTCCGCGTCGGTCATTTTGCGGATGTCTTCGCTGGTTCCCCGGTAGACCACCCGGCCGTCACGGAGCCCGATCACCTTGGTGGCGTAGCGTTGAACCAGATCCAGGTAGTGAAGACTGCAAATTACGGTGATGCCGTCTTCCTTGTTGAGGCGCTCGAGATATCCCAGAATCGTATGCGCCAGAACGGGATCGAGGCTGGCCACCGGCTCATCCGCCAGGATAATCTGCGGTTCCTGCATCAGCGCCCGGGCGATACCCACCCGCTGCTGTTGACCGCCGGAGAGTTCGCTGGCGCGCTTATACGCCTGTTCGGTGAGACCCACCCGCTCGAGCGCACGCATCGCATTCTGGCGATCGTCCTTTTCGAAGCGGTAAAAGGCGCTCTTCCAGCTGTCCATGTAGCCCAGGCGGCCACTGAGCACGTTGTTCATTACACTCAAGCGCTTCACCAGATTGAAGTGCTGAAAGATCATGCCGATCCGCCGGCGTACGGTGCGTAGTACACCGGAATCCGCACCGGTTATATCCGTATCATCCCAGATAATCTCACCGGAAGTCGGTTCGATAAGCCGATTCGTGCACCGCAGGAGAGTCGATTTTCCCGACCCGGAAAGACCGATCACGACGAGAAACTCTCCCGGTTCCACCGAGAAACTCACGTCTTTGAGCGCTTGCGTCCCATCGTCATAGGTCTTTGAAAGATTCTTAAACTCGAGCAAAACGCATCCTCCGCCGCGCGGATTACCGAAGCGCGACAAAAAAAGCTACCCCGCCCGAACCCGGACAGGGTAGCTTGTTCCAAATACTGGTTCTCAGTTACTCAACAGGTCGGCGGCATCAACGCCGGCAGCCTGCAAGACCTGGCGGAACGGATCGTAGAAGTCGTCTCCGTGACGCTCCAGTCCCTGCCACTGGTATGCCTGATTGAGCGCTTCCGCTCCCTCTTCGTCCTCGGCGATCTCGAGCAGCGCGGTAATGATGCTCTCCCGCATCTCTTCGGAGATACTCGGATGAAACTGCACGCCATCATTGGGAATCGGGGCACTTACTTCAATCACATTCACCCGCTCGTATACGTCGGGAAAGTCCTCTTCCACGTTACCCCGGGCGTCGACAAACGTTGCCCCGGCATCCACGTCGCCATTGTATACCGAGGTCACTACGCCGGTATGTCCACCGGCGTCGACGATCGACATGTCGGTATCGGGATTAATGCCGGCAGCACGAATGGACAGACTCGGGATGATCCAGCCGGAGGTGCTCAAGGGATCAGGGCGGGCGAAGCTCGCGCCGTCCAGGTCAGCGACGTTCTCAATTCCCGTGTCGGCACCGGCGATGATCTGTCCGTCGTAGAACGGACGACCGTAGCGCACAGCCACGAGCTCGGATTCAGCCACACCGCGATCAGCGGCAACCACATAGGCGAAGGTCGCAAGGCTCGCCATATGGGCGCTGGGGGGATCGCTCTGCAGCGCCTCGATCACGCCCGCGTACTCCGTGGCCACGCTGGCCTCAACCACCAGACCAGTCTTGTCATAGATCATATCGGCCACGGCCTGGCCACCGGCGCTGATTTCCTGTGTGTCCCCGGAAGGGACAAACGCCCAGACGATCGGGTTTTCTTCGGTGCCCAGCTCAGCTTCCTGCTGTCCGCCGGCGAACACGACCGGTGCCAGTATCGCCACCAGCACCATTACACGTAATACTCGTTTCACAAGGTTCCTCCTTTGATAATCAACACCCTACGCGTTCTGTGTTAATTAACTGTTAGACAGTGCATCGGGATCTTGATTTTTGCAAGCGTTGTGGATAAGGTAAGTTACCGCATGGACGGTAGTTACCGAACGAACGGTAACTACCGTCCTCAGCATCATTCTTTCACCCACGGGAGCAGCACATTAAGACGGTAAAACCACACCTCAGTAGAGAGCGCATCACCGACGCCGCCTTTACCGCATGGGGCCGCACGCACTTCAATAAGACCAGCCTCAACCTGGTGGCAAAACAGCTGGGGGTCACCAAGCCTGCGCTCTACCGCTATTTCCGCAGCAAGGAAGAGCTCATGTATGCCATGGACGCGGATTACGCGATACGGTTGCGGGATTTCGTAGTTCAGCCGATGCGGGCGCACCTCACCGCTCCGTCCACCACCACTCCGGAGACCGGTCGCATCCGGGAGGTGGTCCAACTCTACTTCGAGTCGGTTTTCACGTTCTTCGACGAGCATCCGTTTCACTACCTGTACTTCATCAGAACGCTGCTGGGACGTCGTGCGCGCACCGATAGCCCGGTCCACGCCGTTCTCCGGGAACATGATGCCTTACTCCTGGACCTCGTGGATGATCGTTCCGGCCGCGTCCAGGAGCGCTGTTTGCTGATGATCGCGCGGCACATTACCGCCGCCGCCGCCTTCTGGACCACCGAGCATTATCGAAGCGGGGCCCTGGGTGATGCCAATCCGACGTTCACCTTTGAGCCGGAACGTGTCCAGTTGGATCGCGAACAGCAGGAGCAGTTGATCGCCTCCGGTACGGAGCATGTGGTTAACGGGTTCCTCTCCGACACCACTGGGTGTGAGTGGGAGGCGGTGGAACGCGTGGCGTGGATTCAACCGGAAGAGCTCCCCCAGCGCCACCGGATTCTCGATGCGATTACGGAGACGGTGCTGGAGGTGGGCTACGGTGCCGCCACGGTGGAGCGCATCGCCCAACGCGCGGGATTGAGTAAATCGGGGCTCTACCACTACTTCACCAACAAAGACGATATGCTGGCGGAGACGCTTCTCAAGACGCAGCGCCATTTCGCCGCCCTTGCTCGAACCCGGTTTGCGCAGCTCGGCTCTGATACCGACCGTCTCTACGGCCTGTTCGTGATGATCGCCGCCTACGCCCATCACGACCCCAGCACGATTATCGTGGAGAATTGGATCCGAGAGAGCAACGTTGAGGTTACCATTCCTCCGGAGCAGATCGTGGAGATTCAGCGCATCTACGCCTTCGTTTCGGAGATGCTGGTGGAGGGCCAACTCGCCGGAGATCCCCACCACGGGTTCTCCGTACTCACCTATATCAACTTTCTCGTAATGCAGGAGATGTCAGGAATGGCCGAACACAACCTTCGGAAGGATCGGATTATCGTCCGAATACGAGAGCTGTATCACCTATTCGCCGACGGTATTGCCTCGGCGTTACCCGATCACGAAGCAGATCAAGGAGCAGCACGACATGAATAAGACGGTATGGACTGCGGTGCTGGCGGCGGCGGCGCTTATTTCGCCGCTCACCACGCGCGCCCAGGAAATCGATCTCGAAACGGCGGTGGCCTTCGCCCTGGAAAGCAACCTGGGCATCGAATCGGAGATGGCGGAGGTCCGCCAGAAGAAACTGATCGCCGATACCTGGTGGAATCGTTTCTATCCCTCGGCGAGCGCCTCCGTGACGCTGGGGCGGCTTAACGCTGAGCAGGAACCATCACCGATACCTGGCGCCGAGGAGCAACCCCGCTGGTTCATGTCCGCCGGGGTCGATCTCAATTTGGTGCTGTCGATGCAGATGGTACCGGGAATCTCCCTTTCCCGCCTGGACTACGAGAACGGTCTGATCTCTTTAGCGGAGGCGCGGGCCCAGGTTGAACGCGATGTGAGCAAGCAATTCTACGATCTGATCCTGCTGAAACGCCGTATCGCGCTCCACGAGCAACAGATCGCCAACGCCGAGCGGCGGTATGAGCAAGCTCAGGCCAACTTCAACAACGGCCTGATCGATGAGTACAACCTCCTCTCAAGCCAGGTCAGCCTGGAGAACCTGAGACCGTCGCTCACTGGACTGCAGACCTCCTACCAGCAGGCGCTGTTGGCGTTCAAAAACAGCATCGGCCTCGCCCTCTCGGCGGAGATCGATCTCGTGGGCGAAATCGATCCGCCGGATATCACGTTCGACACCACCGATGTGGAACGGGCGGTCCTGCGGCAACGATTCGATATCCAGCAACTGGAAAAGGCTGCCCAGCTCGTGCGGGAACAGCGGAGAGCCGCGGATCTCGACTCTCAGACCGGCCGCGCCCCGTACGTCAGGTTCGGATTCAATGTGGATCCCACCTTCAGCAAAGATCCCTGGGGCGACAACTGGATTGACGGAGACAACTGGTCCCAACGCAGCGGCGCGTTCACGATTTCGGTCGTGCAACCGCTGGACGCGTGGCTGCCGTACAGTCGCACCCGCAATCAGCTTTCGGAGTTCGATACGCAACTGGAACAGAACCGGCTCAACGTGGAACGGGCGCTTCGCGGGGTGGAGATTAGCGTCCGCGGGCTGCTGCTGCAAATTCGAAACAGCAGCGAGACGCTCCGCGCCCTGGAGCGCAACGTGGAACTGGCACAACGCGCCTACGACCTGGCGGAGATCGGCTACAACAACGGTCTGCGGGACTTGCTGGAGGTCCAGACGGCCGAACTGGAGCTGCAGGATGCCGAACTGAACCTTCTGGAAGAGAAGAAGAACATCATGGACAGCATTCTGGACCTGGAGTACGAGATGAACGCAACGCTGAACGAAATCAGGGAGATCCAACAATGAATAAACCGTTCCGAACGGCGGCGCGGCGGCTGCTTGGCGCCGTGGCCGTGGCACTGATGACGACGCTGATCGCGTGCTCTCCGGGACAGATTACCGGAGACGGAGAGAACGACGACGCCACCGGCGATGCGGTCACCCAGGGCGAAAACGTGGACACCGTGTTTGCCGTAAACGTCACTCCTGCAGTGAAGGGTGAGATCAACGACTACATCGAAATCAACGGCGACGTGCAGACCACCGCCAGTGTTGATGTGTTTTCCGATACCAACGGCGAAATAGTCCGCCTGTATACTCGGGTGGGACAAACGGTCCAGGCCGGAGCAACGATCGCCGAGGTTGATCCCTCCCGCCCCGGACAGAACTTCTCCCTGAGCCCGGTCCGCTCGCCGATCACCGGAACTATCACCCGCCTTCCCGCCCGGGTGGGCGCACAGGTGGCTCCGTCGGCGCCGGTGGCACAAGTCTCCAGAACCAACGACCTGGAGATCGTCGTGAACGTGGCGGAGCGGTTCATCTCCAAGGTTTCCGAGGGACTTCCGGCGGTGGTCAGTCTGGACGCTTTTCCTGAGCGAACGTTTAACGCCACCGTCACCGATCTCAGTCCCGTGGTAGATCCCCTCACCCGAACCCTGGAAGTCACCTTACGCTTCGATCGGCTGGACCCCGTGATTCGCGCGGGTATGTTCGCGGAGGTTCGCATTATAACTGAGCAGAAAGACAACATCGTGAAGGTGCCCTCGGATGTGCTGATACGAAGATTCGGTGAGACCTTCGTATATGTGGTAACCGATGACGACACCGTCGAACGGCGCGTCGTGAATCCGGGGATCGAAATCGACAACAAGCTTGAGATCACCGATGGCCTCGCTCCCAACGAGCGGGTGGTCTATCAGGGGCAGAATCTGCTGGAAGACGGTTCTCGGGTACGGGTGATCGATACGGTGGAACCACTGACCGTGGAAGATACGGTCCGATAGGAGACAGGCATGAGCATTAGTAAACGCGTTGTCTCGCGACCGACTACCGTCTTCGTCATATTTGCCCTGGTTCTCGGGTTTGGTCTGTACACCACCAGTGATTTGGCGATTGACCTCTTTCCCGAGATCGATCCCCCGGTGCTGATTCTGTTTACCAACTATGAGGGCGCTGGTCCTGAGGAGATCGAGCGGAGCGTCACCCGCCCGTTGGAGGGACAGCTCTCCAACGTGAGCAACATCGAAACAATAAGCAGCACCTCCAGCGAAGGTTCCAGTCAATTGCAGCTGGAGTTCACCTACGGCACCAACATGACGGAAGCCACCAACGAAGTTCGCGACCGGCTGGAACTGGTGAAAGAGGTGCTACCCGACGAAGCCACCACGCCCCAGATATTCAAGTTCGATCCGGCGCTGATTCCGATTCTCCAACTGGAGATGTCCGGCAACCGGAGCCCCGAGGAACTGCGGGAGCTGGCGGAAAACACCGTGCAGCCCCGCCTGGAACAGATCGAGGGCGTCGCCCTCGCCGGTGTTCAGGGTGGACGTCAACGAATCGTCCGGGTGGAAATCCCCCAGAACCGGCTGGAGGCGTACGAACTCAACTTCACGCAAATCGCCGGGGCGCTCCGGGCCAACAACACCCAAGTTTCCGCCGGCAACATCACCGAAGGCAACGTGAACTACCTGATTCGTACCGCCGGTGAGTATGACTCGATCGGGCAGATCCGGGACACGGTGGTGGCCTATCGCAGCCGCCCCGGCCAGGACCCGCTCACCGGCGAGACGACGCCGGCCACCGGGATCCGCCTGCGGGATATCGCCAACATCTATGATGGATATCGCGACGAAACGAGTTCGGTCTTCATCAATGGGGAACCCGGTGTCTTCGTGACGGTACAGAAACAGAGCGGCACCAACTCGGTACAGGTGGCGGACAACGTCATCGGTCAGCTGGAGGGCATTAACGAGTCGCTTCCGGTGGGAGTGGAGGTGAGCGTCGTGGAAGACACCACTACGCTCATCCGCGACAGCCTGGCAGACGTGTCAAACTCCGCCCTCACCGGCGGTGTGCTGGCAGTTTTGATTCTCTTCTTCTTTCTGCGGAGTCTCAAAACCACGCTCATTATCGCGATTTCGATTCCGGTGTCGATCGTAGTGACGTTAATGTTCATGTACTTTGCTGGGCTCACGCTTAACCTGATGACGCTCACCGGGCTGGCGTTGGGTATCGGAATGCTGGTGGACAACAGTATCGTGATCCTGGAAAACATCTTCCGTTATCGGGAAAAGGGAGCAAAGCTCTCGGCCAGTGCGATTCTCGGAAGCCAGGAGATGATCACGGCTATTACCGCATCTACCCTGACCACCGTGTTCGTCTTCGTGCCGTTGGCGATCTTCCGCTCCCAATTGGAGGTGATCGGTGAGCTCTTCAGCGACCTCGCCTTCACCGTGGTTATCTCACTCCTCAGTTCATTGGCGGTGGCGGTATTACTGATTCCCGTTCTGACGAGTCATTACCTTCCGATTTACTCCCGCAAGCAGCGACCGCTGCGGGGACTCCTAAAGCGTATCGACGACGGCATGGCCCGGATGTTCACCGGACTGGACAACCGCTACAAACGGAGTCTATCGTTCTCTCTTCGCCACAAATGGATCGTGATCGTCCTGGTCTTGGGGGCGTTTGTGGGAAGCCTGTTCATGATTCCCATGACCGGTTTCGAGTTTACCCCTCAACAGGAAGAGGACTCGGTGACCCTTGAGGTGGAGATGCCGATCGGAACGCGCCTCGAGGTGACCCGATCGGTGCTGCAGCGGCTGGAGGCAATCGCGGTGTCGGAGGTGCCTGCCTACGATGATGTCATCGTTCAGGCGGGCGAACGCTCGTTCTTTGGGCTCGGGGCGGCCGATACCAGTCAGGGAAGTCTCACCATCGTACTCCCCTCCTACGAGGAGCGCGAAATGAGCGCCCAAGAGGTGCAGGAACTGCTGCGCGGCTATTTCGACAACTTCCCGGGGGCGGTGTTTACCTTCGGCGGCGGTGGCGGTCCCGGCGGCGGCGGCCTCAACGCAAACCCCGTAGAGATCACCCTCCGCAGTGAGGATCGCGATCTGATGCGGGAGACGGGGAATCGTATCATTGAACTTATCGAGGACCGCGTTCCCGGCGCAACGGAGCCGCAGATGAACCTCTCCGAGGGGCTTCCTCAGGTGGAGATCATCATCGACCGTCAAAAGGCGTACCAGCTCGGGCTCAACGTTCGAACCGTGGGCCAGGAAGTGCGCGCCAACATCGACGGTATTACCGCCGGTCGCTACCGTACCGGCGGCAACGAGTACGATATCCTCCTGGTTCTGGAGGAGCGCGGCCGCGACCAGATACCTGATCTGGACAAAATCGTGGTAAACAACCAGTTCGGGCAGCAGATTCCACTGTCGAGCTTCGTCTCCCTGGAACGAACCACCGGCCCGGTCAGTATCAACCGTGAAGACCAGAGTCGCATTCTCACCATTACCGCCGGCCTGGCACCGGAGGAAACGATCAACGTGGTAATGCCGGAGATTCAGAGACTGATCCAGGAAGAGATTCCTTCCAACGAGGAGCTCATTATCACCTATGGCGGTGACTTCGAGGATCTCCAGGAGTATGGGCAGACCTTCGTGTACGTGCTCCTGATTTCGATCTTCCTGGTGTTTGGCGTCATGGCCAGCCAGTTTGAGTCGTTTCTGGATCCCTTCATTATTCTCTTCACCGTACCGCTCACGCTGATCGGGGTTATTGTGCTGTATGTGGCGACTGGAACGAACTTCAGCCTCTTCACGGCGGTAGGTCTGGTGGTGCTTGTGGGAATCGTCGTGAACAACGGCATCGTGCTGGTGGACTACACCAACCTCCTGCGCAAGCGGGGACTGTCGATTACCGACGCCTGTGTCGAGGCCGGCGGTAACCGGCTGCGACCAATTCTCATGACGGTGCTCACCACCGTCCTCGGACTTCTGCCGGTGGCGTTTGCCGTGGGGGAAGGATCCAGTCTGGTACAGCCGATTGCCAAGACGGTGGTCGGTGGCCTCACGGTGGCAACGCTCTTGACACTCTATCTGATTCCCGTGATCTATGCGATCTTCAACCGGCTCTCGGAGAAGCGCAACCAGCGGCTACAGAGAAAAGAACAGCGCCGAATTGAGAGGTACAACGAGCAGAAGGATGAGGAGCACGAGGCATGAGCGATATTATTCGGGTTGAGGTGATAGCAAATCGTTCTGTTCAGGAAGACTTTTTCGAACTCCTGGAAGCGGCGGAGGTGGGCGGCCACTACACCCTCTTCCCGGAAGTACAGGGCGCCGGCCACGCCGGCCCACGCCGGGGTGACCACATCTGGCCGGAGGAGAACTTCGTCTACGTGGCCTACGTCACCGAGGCGGAGGCGCGCACGATCCGTGAACAGGTGGAGAGGTTGCGCTCCCGGTTTGAAACGGAAGGAATCCGCATGTTTGCCACCCGGGGAGTTGATTTGTGAGACGGTCCGGGCCCCCTCCGGCGCGGGAGGCTCACGGGCCGCGCCCTGCCCGCGCCCCGCGGTCCGCGCGCCACAGGCCGGGGGCGACATTCCTGGTGGCGACGCTCGCCGTTTTTTCCACCCTGCACCTCGCCGTTCCGGCTCTCGCCGCGGCCGATGAGTGGCTTCGCTACGAGACCGATCATTTCGAGATAATTTACCGCGCGGAGGACGCGGCTGAGGCTACTCGCGTCGCCGACCTGGCCCCCTCCGTATGGGAGCGCACCACCGAATTCCTGCAGTATCGGCCGTCGGAGCCGATTCCGGTTGTCCTCTACGGACGGACCGCCCGGGCCAACGGCTTCTTCACTCCCTACCCCCCGCATGTGGCACTCTTCTCGGCGGCCCCGGCGGGTCCCTGGATGGGGGCCCGCACCGAGGATTGGCTGGAGTCGGTCTTCGTGCATGAGGTGGTGCACTATCTGCATCTGATGCAGCCCACGGGGTTCTTCGGAACCGCATCGCGGGTGTTTGGACCGCTGGCGGCCGCAGGGGGCACGCTCTTTCTGCCGGGGTGGGCGCTGGAAGGCCCTACCACCACGGCGGAGACGTGGCTCACCACCGGCGGGAGGGGACGCAACCCCTACTTCGAAATGCAGTGGGTCGCGCCTATTCTCGCCGACGAAATGTATAGCTACGATCAGGCCGGAGTAGGGTCCGCGTATCCCCCGCGGGGTAGAATCTACTCCGCCGGTTACCTGCTTACTGATCACCTCCTGCGAGAGTACGGTGAAGAGGCGTTTATCGAGCTGAACCGGGAGTTTCAACGGTGGCCCTTTCTCGGTATGCGCCGCGCCCTTCGCCGGACGATCGGCAGGAGTGGCCCGGAGGTGCACCGGGATATGGTGGATTCTCTGAACACCCGCTACGCCGCCCGCCGAAATCTGCCGGCCGGAACGGCGCTCGCCGGTACCACTGATTCCGGAGCCGTCGCGCCACCTCGGGAGGAATCGGACCCGCTCTCGGAACGCCACCTCCTGGACAAGACAGACCTCGGCGCGGTGGCGTTTCACCGCGGCGCCTTTGACCCGGGGAGCGTGCAGCTCCTGGGTGACGACGGCTCCTGGCGGCATCTGGCAGCGGTCACGCCTCTGGACGAATACTCCGTAGCGATCTCCGCCGACGGAGACCTTGCTGCAGCAGCGGTAGACCGCGCCAATCGCGCCGGTGTGGACGGCGGTCCCCATGTCAGCTCCGGCGACGTGTATCTTATCGATGTTATGGAAGACTCCCACCGGCGAGTTACCACCGGAGCTCGGCTCTTCCATCCGGCGATTGACGGAGACGGATCGACGGTGATCGCAGTGGAGCGCACCGGCCGCTTCAGCCGCGTGGTAACAGTCGATACCGACACCGGGGAGATCACCCCGATCTACGCCCCTCCGGAGAGCTTTCTTTCGATGCCGGCTCTCTCCCGGGACGGGCGCTACCTGGCGGTAGTGGAAAACACCACCGGCAGCCAGTCGATCGTAGTCCTGGAGCGTGGCGACGAAGCGCGGTACGCGCCCGTCTACCGCATCGACGTGGGCGAAGAGCGCGACGCGGAATACCGACCGCGTTTTGCCGGTGCGCGGGAGCTGTGGTTTGTGGGAGATGCCGACGGCCTCTTGCAGTTGTATCGGACCACTCTCCCGGATCGCGAACCGGCAAACCTGCCCACGATAGAACTGATCCTCACCGACCAGGTGGGCGTAGTGGCGGGCGCGCCCGACGGCTCCGGGTCGATTCTCTACGGAACCTATCGCAGTACCGGACATACGGTGCGTCGGGGCTTGCCCACCCCGTACCCGGTGGGCACGGTGAAAACTGAGGTCCGCAGTGAATCGGGCGTCATCCGGGAGGGACCGCACGCCGACCTCCCCATATCCTCGAGCCCCCGTCCGCCGATCACCGCCCAGTCGCAGCGATACCGGGATCTTCCACGACCGGTGTTGTGGGTTCCCACCGTACGTTTCGGCGGAGAAGTAGCGGGCACAACCCGTCTCGACCTGGGAGCAGGGCTGATCGCGGTGAGCACCCTGGGTCGCCACAACCTGGAGGCATTTGCCGCGTACAACCCCGCGGATAGGATTCCTTCCGGGTCGGTGGAGTACACCTATTCCCCGGGTCCCACCGCTCTGACGCTGGCCGCCACCTCCGACTACACCGTCACATCCGACGGCTCCCTCCGCGATGTGCGCAAGATTTCGCTCACACTGACACGGCCGGTGTGGTACGATGAGAACGCCACCCACTACCGAGGTCTGGTGGGACAACTGGGGACTACCTACAGCTCGATACATACAGAGGGTGATGTCCCCGGCTCGCAACACACGAGCATCAGCGGCGCGGCGCGGTTACTGCGCTACCGTTACGGCGGACCGGGACAGATCTTTGGAGGAACCGGAGGAGAGCTGCAGACCGCCTTCAGTTACGGTCCGGAGGTGGCCACAGTGACCACCGCCTCAGCCAGGCTCGGTCGACGCACGGGTCGCCTGCATCTAAAACCGGCGGCGGCGGTCGCCACCAGCGATAGTGGCGCCGCACTTGATAACCTGCCGTGGAGGGCTCCGACCTTCGCCCCGGAAGGTGCCGGCGCGATTGTTGTTGCCGATGCCGCGGCGCTCGGCCGGGTCGCGCTTACCGTCGCCGCTCCACCACTGGATATCGCGTGGCGGGGACTATCCTTGCAGAACGTAGGTTCCAGCCTCTACGTGTCGCAGGCGGCCGGCCTCGATGATACCGCCGGCCGTTCCGCCGGGATGGCTGCCGTCGCCGGCGATAACTACTCCGTGGCGGGGGCGGAGCTTACCCTCCACGGACAGTTCAATCTGGTTCCCCTCCAACTTACCGCCGGAGTGGCGGTTCGTCTTCCGCACACCGATGGTGCAGGCCCCCGCCGGACGCAGTTCTACCTGAATCTGGGCGGAGCCGCGGTGGACCAAGTCTCTCACACGCGAGTCACGGAAGATCGCTTCATTACACCTTGAAGCGGCCGGACTGCTGCTTGACCGATTCCACCAGTTCCCGGTTGCGGCGACTTTGTTGGGAAATCTCTTCCGTGTTGGCTCCGATCATTTCGCTTCCGCTGGAAATTTCTTCCATGAGCGCCGTCACCTGACGACTGATCTCCACCAGCTTGGTCATTTCCGCCACGATCGTCCCGGAACCACTGGAGATCTCCGAAATCCCGCCGTTGACTTCGCTTCCCATGTCCCGCATTTGCTGAAGGTTGCCCATGACTGAGCTGCTTCCGGCCTCCTGTTCACGCAGGGCATCGCGGACGCTGGTCTCCAGGTCGTTAACGGTACTCACCATCTCCCGCATGGAACTGAACGCCTGGTCCACCTCCTGGTTCGCAGAAACAACGTTTTCGATATAGGTTCGGGTCTTCTTCAGCTCGCCCGCGATGACCTTACTCTGCTCGGCGGAGTTCTCTGCCAGACCACGGATCTCCTCGGCAACCACCGCAAAACCGCGGCCGTATGTGCCGGCGTGCGCCGCCTCAATCGCGGCGTTCATCGCGAGCAGGTTGGTCTGGGCACTAACCGACGCGATGAGCTGGTTTGCCTTCTGCAAGTGCTCCGACTGCTCCACTACTTCGTTAATGCGTTCGGTAACGTCGTGAATCGTCTTCCGGCCGTGCTCGGAAGCATCCACCAGCTTGTCCACATACTGGTCCATCTGCTCCAGGTTCCGAGTAATCGATGAGATGTTCGCCGCCATCTCTTCCACCGACGCCGCCGAGTCATCGATGCTCTCCGACAGTTTGGAAATCACCTGCTGGAGTGACCCGATGTTGCCGGTAATCTGTTCTACGGAGGCGGAACTCTGGCTGATACTGGTATCCTGCTCCCGAATCTGTTCCGATACCCGTTCCACCAGGCCGTTGATCGAGTTGACGGAGAGGTGGGTGTTGTCGGAACTCTCATCGAGGCGCTGGGCGTTGTGGGTAAGCTCCACCGTTGCCCCCTGAATTGCGGTAACGATATGAGAAAGGTTACCCACGAAGTTGTTGAAGTGTCGTGCCAGGCGCCCGATCTCGTCGGCCCGCGTCTCCGGCATGCGCAGGGAGAGGTCGCCATCACCCAGCGCGATCTGTTTCAGGTTGTCCGCGGTCACGGTCAACGGTGCCGTCACTCCCCGGGTGATGAAGTAGACCAGCGCAGCAGCCGCCGCAACGATCATGCCGATGACGATCCCCAGCAACTGAACGATCCTGCTGCGGGCGATTTCCCGCAATCCGGAAACGTCCATGACGCTGACGATGTGTCCGTTGATTTCGCCGGAGAAATCTCGGAGCGGTATGTATGCGCTCTGAAACATTCCCGACACGGCAAGGGCCGTCTCGCCGGACTCCTGAACCTGTCGAACCATTTCCGGATCGATCACCGCCTCCGGTTCGAGCCACTCATCGGATACTGCGGAAATCAGGCTTTCTCCGATACGCCCCTGGAAGTATTGATCGTAGTCTTCTTCAAAAAAGAGCTGCTCCGCGGCGGACGCGTTCGTCAGGAGAATGATCCCCGTGCGACTCTCGGAATCGAGAAACGGGACGATTCGCGTCGGCTGGAAGTAAACTTCCACACTCCCCAAGTACTCATCCCCGTCGGAGATGGGGGCGATACCGCGAATCACAAAACCACCTCTTCCCAGTTCCACGGTACGGATCGCCTCCCCGGTTTGCGCCACCTGGAGTATCGTAGCGCGGAACTCGGACAGGTCGTCGCCGGCGCGATCGGTCCAGCTCCGATGAAAGCTCACCGCCGGCGGCTTATGAAAATGAATTCGGTACCGGTCGGGACGCTCAAGCCGCTCCGTGAGCAGATCGACAATCGGTGAAATCTCCGCATCGAGTTGAGCCCGCCCGAGTTCGTCGTCACTCTCGCGGTAGGCAGCCTTCACCTGTTCCAGTTCAGCCAGAACGGTGGCCACTTGAAGCGCCTCCCCTTCGAGTTGATCGATCAGATCCTCCACCAGTGCCGCCTGCGAACGCAGGTTCACCTCCAGCGCGGTGGAAGCCATGCCGTTGATGTCGCGTGCCGCGGAAATCCCTACTACCAGGAGGATGGCGAGCATAATTCCCACCACCACTGCCGAAAGTTTGTGAGCAAGTTTTAAATTGCGCATATTTTTCCTTTATGAGATATCTTAAGATACATGCACATAGTAGTGTTGGACTACCCGGAATCGTGCGAATCCACACCCCGATTTTTTCTTCAAGAAAGTTGAGGATCTCCCTTGCACCCACACTACATATGGCGTAGCATCTTCCTAGTGTCTCACAAGGGACACTACAAAAAGATATCAATTAACTGGGAGGGGAACTATGGACCAATCCGCCGCTTTACGTTCGGCGACGATCCGAACTCGACATACCGACGACCTGACAGGCGCGCAGGAGCCGCCGAAGCAGATCACCAAGCGCGACGGGCGGGTGGTTCCGTTCGACTCCAAGCTCATTCAACGGGCGATCGATCGGTGCTACGACTCACTGGAGCGCCTTCCCGGCACACCTATTCAGGAGATTACCCGGCAGGTGGTGAATGTCGTGGCCGCCCAGTATCCCGATCCATCGGTTGAAAACATCCAGGATGTGGTGGAGATGGTGCTGCAGGCCAACGGCGAGTACGCGGCGGCCAAGGCCTATATTCTGTATCGCGCTGAGCACTCCCGGCTGCGCCAGACCCGGGCGGTTCCGGCTGAGGTAAAAGCAGCGTTTGATCAGGCAGATCAGTACTTCCCCACACCGATTCAACAGTTTCAGTTTTACGACAAGTACTCCCGGTTCGATTACGATCTCGGTCGCCGGGAAACGTGGATGGAGACGGTGCAGCGATCGGTTGACTATCTCCGGGAGCTGTCGGAGAACCGTCTTACCGATGAAGACTACCAGCGCATTCACCAGGGTATTCTGGATATGCGCGTGATGCCGTCGATGCGCCTCCTGGCGATGGCCGGTGACCCGGCGCGTCGCAACAACGTGGCGATTTACAACTGCTCCTACCTTCCGGTGGACAGCATCGACAGCTTTGTGGAGGGCCTGATCATTTCCATGAGCGGCTGCGGCGTGGGCTACAGCGTGGAACGGCAGTACGTTGAAGAGCTTCCCAGAATCAAACGGCAAACCGGTGGTCGCACGAAAACGATGGTTGTCCCGGACACCTCTGAAGGATGGGCCGAAGCGCTCCGCGTCGGCATGCAGACGTGGTTCGAGGGAGACGATATCGACTTCGATATGAGTCAGATTCGTCCCGCCGGCGCGCCACTAAAGATCAAGGGTGGCCGCGCCTCCGGTCCCGAACCACTGCGCACGATGCTCCGCTTTGCCCGGGAGCGCATCCTCGCCCGCCAGGGTTCCTTCATGACCACCCTCGACGCCCACGACATTATGTGCGCCGTGGGAGGCGCCGCCGTCTCCGGTGGGGTTCGACGCACCGCGATGATCGCCCTCTTCGATTACGACGACATGGATATGCGCCACTGCAAGAACGGCGAGTTCTGGGTTCATAACAGTCAGCGGTGGAACGCCAATAACTCCGCGGTCTGGCCCGACCGCGAACTATCACAGCAGGAAGTCGCCCGGTTTACCCTGGACATGGTGGAATCCGGTGGGGGCGAGCCGGGGATCTTTAACCGTCGCGCCGCCCTGGACAACCGCCCTCCCCGCCGAGAAGCGGCGGAGTTCGGTACCAATCCCTGCGGTGAGATCATTCTCCGTCCCTACCAGTTCTGCAACCTGAGCAGTGCGGTGGCTCGCGCAGACGATACCGCGGAAACACTAAAGGAGAAGGTCGAACTCGCCACCATCATCGGCACGATTCAGAGCATGGCCACCGATTTCCCCGGCCTCCGGGACATCTGGAGGAAGAACAGTCAGGAAGAGCGGCTGATCGGTGTTGACCTGAATGGTCAGATGGACAGTCCCGCCAGCCAGGACGAGGCCACGCAGGAGATACTCCGAGAGCATGTAGTTGAGACCAACAAGCGCTACGCAGAAATCCTCGGCATCAATCAGTCCGCGGCTACCACCGCGGTCAAGCCCTCCGGCAACTCGAGCCAGCTCTTGAATAGCGCCTCCGGCATCCACGCTCGATGGGCCCCCTACTATGTGCGTAACATTCGCGTCAGTGCCCACTCACCGGTGTACAAAGTCCTGCGCAATGCCGGAGTTCCCATGGACCCGGAGAACGGTCAGACCCGGGACAACGCCACCACCTGGGTAGTTCATTTTCCGGTGAAGTCGCCCGATGCGGCGGTAGTGCGCTCCGATCGAGGTGCAATTCAACAGTGCGACTACTGGCTCCAGAATCGGGTGCACTACACAGAGCACAACCCCAGCGTCACGATCACCTACCAGCAGCACGAGGTGTTAGACATGATCCGGTGGATCTACGACCACCAGGACAAGATCGGCGGTATGGCGTTTCTTCCGCACTCCGACGCCAATTACGATCAGCTTCCATATGAAGAGATCTCCCAGCACGAATATGAAGAGCGCATCGCCGCCTTTCCCCACGTGGACTTCTCTAAGATCTATCGCTACGAGGAAACCGACCTCACCAATGCTGCGCAGGAACTTGCCTGCCTGGCGGGTGCCTGCGAAACGTGACCCTCTTAAGGGTGGGGGGAGGCAGCACCTGCAGCTTCTCTCTGTCCACGGGCGGTGGTGGCACCCGCCGCCGCTCGTGGCCTGTTGTCTCTTTATTTCCTTCATCATCTTTATCAAATCCACCGTGGCAAAAACCCCTCAATTCCCGTATCATTATGGTAAGGAATCTCGAGGGGGATACGCATGAAACGAAAAACGACCGTTCTCGCCACCACACTGCTCGTGGCATTCACCATTGGAGTTCAGGCGCAGATATCGGGTCTGGCCGAGGATCTGCAGATCATTTTTGATCGGCTTGGTCAGGACGTGGTGCCCAACCTACAGACGGCATCAGTCATGAACCATGAGCTGGGCAGTGCGGAACTGGGAGATTTCCCACGCATGTACTTTTCGTTCTCCGCCGGAGGAACCGTCGCCCCGGGAGTTCTAGAGTTCACCCAAGACGAAGACTCATACGACTGGAACAATTTCTACCTATTGGACCAGCTGCTCACCGAGGCGAGCCTCAATGACGACGACGTCCGCGATATCACCGATAACTACGCTCCCTATCCCAGTCTCCGCGTCGGGTATGGAGTGGGACTGGCCGGGGGCTACGAGCTCTCGCTCCAGGCGGGTGTGGTCCCTCAGGCGGTAGCGGATATCGCCGGGCAGGAGGCGCTCACCGCCAGCCTCACCACGATCGGCACCCGCCTGCGCAAGGTGCTGGTACGCCAGGACCGGGGAGTACCGGCAATATCCGCCGGCATCGGCTACGTCTATAGTAACATCGATTTCGGGTACGACCTCGCCGAGTTGGAGCCGCTCGAGCTGGCAGACGACGGCGACCCGCTCACATTGAAGGGTAACGCCGTATTTGCGACGACCACCCAGTCCTTCGGATTTGACGTCCGCGCCTCGAGCCGCTTCATCCGCGTGGTGTATCCGTTCCTTGGATTCAGCGCCTACTATCAGATGTCCGATTATGAGGCAGGGATCAAGAACTTCGCCGGACAAGTCGGCGATTCCGATGAAACCCAGCCCGCGGTCCAACCGTACGCGTCCCAGGAGTTCGAC
>JBBDTM010000087.1:0-19946 GCA_040904425.1 Alkalispirochaeta sp. | reverse complement strand
GCCCCTTTTCAGACAGCCGTACGAGATGAACTACCGTCTGTTTGCAGCTACCGTGTTTCGAAAAGGAAGCACCCCGGTAGTGCCACCCCCCCTCTTCCTTACGCATCATCACCGTAGGGCCCCGTCCCTCCGCTCGGCTTTCACCGGCCTCATCGGTACTATGGGTCCCTCGGACTCCCGTCCGGCTCCACGGGACTTCGGTCTCTCCCTTATACCCGTGGTCTCTTGCCCGACGTCAGGCGTGCCGGGGAGGGTCTCCCGTGTTCCACCCCATTCACCTTTCGGCTGATACTCTGACGAGGCGTGCTCGATGTTCACTGCGCGTTACGGCCCGCAGTTTTGCTCCCTCCTGTTGAGGCTTTTGACGGTCCGCTCAGCCATTCGGGTCTCCCCGCATGACCGGACCCTGCTACCGGGCGCTCCGGCGCTTACCCGGACGGGACTTTCACCCGCTGGAACGGCGCAGCTTTCACGGCGCACCATGTTTGTTAGCATACCTTACTTACTAAGTCTGCCAACTTTTTTTTGCCTGATCTGCACCTCGATCATGCATCACGCTCCGTCACACGCCGTGAGGGGTGGATACGATTCCTCCTACTCGAGCTCCTCCAGCGCCGTGGCGAGGGCCCGGCGTTTGTGTCGCAGAACGTCCATCAGCGTACGCGTCCCATCGCGACCGGGAAAGTTGATCAGTGAGACGAACACCGCGTCCGGGACGGTCTCGTGCAACGGCGCGGCAGCTTCGTTGTGCCACACATCGATTACGAGAGCGGGACGGCTTTCCGTGAGGTCGCCGATTTGGCGGGCCGAAAGCGGGCCGGGCCCGAATACGCCGACCGGCTCCAACCCAAGTTCGCCAACGATCGCCTGCTGAAACGCGTGTACCACTACCCGTACTTCCGTCGCTCGACTGTCGGCGATCTCGGACCGCCAGTCATCCAGAAACTCCTCGATCTCAGCCACGTTCTCCCGCGCTACGGCAGCGGTGCCTGCCTCTTGCGCGATCTTCATCACCGATTCGGCGATCGTCTCACGAGCATGGTCGGTGCGGATCCGCACGAGGCGGGGTGAGTCACCGCCAATCGCGTCGCGTAAGCGCCCCATCATCGCCTCGTACCCGCCGAAAACCAGCAGATCAGCATCTTGAGCGCGAGCTACGTCGGTCGCCCGGAGTTCGTATTCCGGGGGATGGCGCATCTCATAGGGTGCCAGAACGTGCACATCCTGGACGCCGGCGGCCAAGGCGAACGCCGCCGTCCAAGGCGTAGTGGCTACCACTCGGGGCTCGTCCTGGACCAAAGGTTGGCCCTGGGCCGCTAGGCCGAGGACTGTCCCCAGAAACAGTATGAGGACCGCCAGCGCCACACCGGTTTGTCTGTTTATGTATCGCATCACTCTTCTCCTTGGTCAGATGTATGGTGGTAATTCACGCGTATTCATTCGACTCCGAGGTTCTACTGATAACCCGTTGAATCGGCCGGGTCCGTGACCGGACCACCAGCTGCACCCCGCCAAACAGGAGCGCGCCGAAGATCGTCACCCCTGAACTCACGGGAAGATCCGCCAGGATCGCGAAGACGAAGCCCCCCAGCGCTACCATTGTTCCGAACACGGAGGCCCAGATGAACGTCCCCCGCAGACTCCGCGCGCACGATACCGCCATGAGGGCGGGCAAAATCAGGATGGCGTCCAGCAGGAGGGCACCGATCAACCGCATGACGAAGCTAATGGTCAGTCCAACGATCAGGACGATAGTGGTATAGACCAGCGACTCGCGCACTCCCACCGAGATTGCAACGTCGCGGTCAAAGAAAACGGCGACAATCACCGGAAATCGCAACACAACGAAGCTCACGACGATCCCTCCGAACACGACCGTAAGCCACGCATCGAGCGGCGTCATGGCGTAGATGTTGCCCCAGAGGATTTGCAGCGAATCGTTGGCGGATACGTTAAACCGATAGATGATCGCAAAGGCCAATCCGATGGTAAGAACCATGAAAAACGTGGTAATGAACCCCACGTCGCGCACCGCGTTTCCCCGGATCCGGGCGATGGCTATGACGAGTAGTGAGTTGGCCCCCATTCCTACCAACAGCGGATTGGCACCCACAGCAAGGGCGATGGCGCTTCCCAACAACGAGGCGTGCATCAGCGCAAACCGCATCGTGATGAGGTTGAGTCGCAAGACGAAGATCCCCACCAGCGGAAACACCGCTCCCGAAAGCATGAGTACGAGGAACCCGCGCAGCACCGGCGCGTAGCGCAGAACAGAGAAGGCTTCAATCACCGTACACTCTCCACCGGACACAGCGCGCCCTCGGAGATCGTCACATGGCGCCACCCTGAACGGTCCATGGCGTCGAATTCGTGCGTCACCATCACTACGGTCATGTCGCGCTCTTCGGCAAGCCTTTCCAGCAGTGACACGAACTCTCGTTTTCCCTCGGCGTCAAGACTTGCAGTCGGCTCGTCCAGCAGAAGCACCCCTGCTCCCTGCGCAAGACAGCGAGCGATCGCCACGCGCTGCTTCTCGCCACCGGAAAGGCTGTCATACATGCGATCGGCCAGAACGGAGCACCGGGCGGCCTGCATGGCGTCTTCTACCCGCCGGCGTTTCCACCGACGACCTCTACCGGCAAGAGCCACGCCGATTGCAACCACCTCGCGAGCCGATATCGGAAACGTAACCGCCACCGACTCCTGATTGACGTAGCCGAGCCGCACGGCCCGGTCGGTGACGCCCGGCACCTGAACGCTGCCGGCGACCGGAGGCAGAGTCCCCAGAATCGTCTTCAGCAGAGTTGTCTTTCCCGCCCCGTTGGATCCCGTAATTAAGAGCTTCTCACCCCGCCCGACGTGGAGCGTGACGTCATGTAAGATGGTCTGGTCTCCCCGAACTACCCGAACGCCGTCGACCCGCAGTGCACAGCGCTCGGGCGACGCCGCGGCTTCTGCTGCAATCGCCCGCGCACGGATCATACGGTACGCCACATCCGGATCATCCTCGCCGGCGAGCAACTCTTCCGTCCGACACGCGATTCGATCAACGACATCTGCGGAACGCCACGCCACCTGGTGAGCGTCAAATACCGGAATAGCTCGCCGGCTGATCAGATCGGTACGGACCGAGCCGATGCCGAGCCGCACGATAAGAAGGGCGGCCGCACGCCCCACGATTTTGTCATAGAGCTCGCAACCCTCGGTGTTCTCCCCAGCTTCGGCAAGAAACCGGGTCAGCTCGAGCAGTGGGTGCAACCAGGGCCGGCCGCTGGTGAAGAGACGGGACCCATCTCGCGAAAGCTGTAACACGATCCTATATTCCGAAGCTGTTGATTCGGTTCGGAGGCGTTCTTCATGCATCGGATACCGCATGATCGAGGACCTCGTAGATCTCCTGGGTCGCGATTTCTTGGTAATGGGCGGTCACCCCCTTCTGGGATGTGAGTCCTTGCGCCCACGACCGTACCTCCCCCGCCCTCCCCTGCACTACGAGCAGCTTTAGGCTTACGTTGCCTTTGAGATGAAGTTGCAGGTTGGCGGTGACCCCCAAGGACGGGAATGGTTCAATGGGACACCGCTTCAGACTGAATCCATACGGGAAAACCAGCGAGATCAGAACCGCTATCTCCCGGTCATCACTGTCCGGGCCTGCATCGCCGGGAGAAACGTGGCTCAACTCGTGACGCACCATCGCCCGCAAAGCCTCGGACCGGTTGGCGTAACCCCGTCTTTGCGCAAGCGTATCCAGGTGATCCACCAGCTCGCGCTCCATGGACACTCCGAATCGGGATAGCTGCATGGTTCCTCCGTTGGGAATAGGATCGAGGTCCTAATAGTAACACGAGTTATATAATACGTGCCACCATCCATTGTGGCCGTCACTTGATCTGGAAGCGAGTTGTAATCTTGCGCAAAACGATCACACTTTTTACCCCCTACCCTACCCTCCCGAGAGCTGGTCCGGTCAAAAGAGGTCGAGTTGGCTTTGCTCGTACTGTTGCTTCTCACACCATTCGGTGAAACTCGGGAGATCGACGGCTTCATCCAGCATACGCTCGCGTTCCATCAGCCGGATGGCACCCAGCATCCACTTGCGATCTTCAGTTACTTGTTCTTGAGAGCGTCGTTCCACCTCCGCATCGAACGCTTCCCGTTCAGCTACGGTGAGTTGCTCGAGATACGCAGTCCTCTTCATATCACGAAACTTGTCGTATTCGTCTTCGAGTTCCTGCTGTCGCTGTTGTGCTTCCCGCCCCTGTCGCTCCGTTTGCTGGGTGAGGTGCTGCTCGTATTCATCGTCGGTCCAATCGTCCTTGATGGCCTGGTACAAATAGCGGCTGGAGCCTTTTACCTTGTCCGGATGGTGCTCGAGGAGGTATTCGAGCTGTTCGATCTTCCTGGAGATGTAGTGCCCGCCTCGTTCAGCTTGGATCTCTTTGGCCTGGGTAGCGCTCAATCCATGCTTCTTGAGGCGTTGCGCGATCACATTCTTTTGCCCCCTGGGCACTTCAGCAACTTGCTTCACCATGCGATCCAGATTGTCCGGAGTTACCTCTTGCCGGTTAATTGATCGGGCAAGCTGCAGTTTGAGATACACATCGTTGGGTCGTCGCTCGAAGTTCCAATCGCGGATGACCCCCTTGGCTCGAAGTTCCTTGAGGGCGGTGGAAAACTGCTTCCGGATATTCTTGATTCCCCGTTGTGGCGAAATGTGGAGGTACTCTACCAAGGTCACGTAGGGATCTCCGTGTTCATCTTCTGCCGATATCGTTTCTGTCCACTGTCATAGTAGAAAACCGTGTAGTTCAGGTAGTCGAACAGCTGGACGCCGATCCCATCATCAGCAACAATTAAAAAAGGGGGGGATGAACTTGATGCGGTGTACGCGGAGAAACAAAATCAGATCATACTAACGCTTTACATTACTATTATCGCGCGTTAGTATATCTTGTGATTCGATCGTTCGCTTCAAGCCCAACTGAGGATGTTTGGCATGGCCACCAGGCCAAAAGGCTCCCACCCGATATCCAGAACACGGCACGACGGAAACTCCGTATGTTGAACAATGCAGGTACGATAAACGAATTGAGAATACCGCCCAGCAACCGTTTGGAAAAGCTACCGAACATCCATCCGGGAGAAGTCCTGAAAGAAGAATTTCTTGATCCTATGGGGATTAGCGCGTATCGACTGGCGAAAGATACCGGTATCCCGCAGACGCGAATTTCGCAAATCATTAAAGGACGACGGCGAGTTACAGCAGATACGGCTCTTCGACTTGCGAAGTACTTTGGGATGAGCGCGCGATTTTGGCTGGGACTTCAAGACGATTTCGATATTGAGGAAGAAGAAATCGCAATCCATAAGGAACTCGAATCTATACCTACGATCTCGGCGTAAACCTCCGGTCGCCTTGGATGCAGGAACCGTCGACGGCATAACACGACATGAAGGACATGAGTGAGGGATACTGCGCGACCTTCTCGACCATCTGATACCGGCACTGCAAGCCGCCGGCTTTTCGGGTGACGAGATCGTCCTGCCGGTGGTCCGCAACCCGGCTGCGGCGCTCACTCCGCAACCCAAGGCATGTCTTCCCAGCGTTCCTACTCATACCGGCCGATCAGCGGTGCTATCATCCCTTTTTGCGCACCACCGGCACCGGTTTCGCGTTCCAGATCTCGGAGGCGTACTGCATGATCGTGCGGTCGGAGCTGAACTTGCCCATGCGTGCCACGTTCAGGATCGACATGCGGGCCCACGCCTCACGGTCCTGGTACAGGCGTGCCACCGCCGCCTGCGCTTCCACGTAGGGACGAAAATCCGCCAGTAACCGGTAGGTGTCGCCGTGCTGCAACAACGCGTCAGTTATCGGGCGAAAACACCCCGGGTCATCCGGAGAGAACGCCCCACCGCTGATCATATCCAGAACGCGCCGCAACCCCCCATCCGCGTGGTAATAGTGCCATGGGTCGTAGCCGTCCCGCCGAGATGCCTCCACCTCCTCCGTCTTGAGACCAAAGATGAAGATATTCTCTTCTCCAACCTCCTCACCAATCTCCACGTTGGCACCATCCAACGTGCCAATGGTGAGCGCCCCGTTGAGGGAAAATTTCATGTTCCCCGTTCCGGAGGCCTCGGTTCCGGCGGTGGAGATCTGCTCGGAAAGATCCGCCGCAGGCATCAGCTTTTCCGCCAGACTCACATTGTAGTTGGCCAGGAATAGTACCCGCAGTTTTCCCTGGGTGACTGGATCATTGTTGACTACCTCCGCCACCCCGTTGATAAGGCGGATGATCAACTTTGCCATATGGTAGCCTGGCGCTGCCTTGCCACCAAAGATTACCGTCCGGGGTACCACCTGTGCCGTGGGATCATCCGTTATCCGGTTGTAGTGATAGATTACATGCAGTACGTTCAACAACTGCCGCTTATATTCATGAATTCGCTTCACCTGCACATCAAAGAGGGAATCCGGGTCCACCACCAGACTGTTGTGTTTGAGGATATATCCCGCCATCCGCTCCTTGTTGGCACGCTTCACCGCCATCCACCGGGTGCGGAACGCCGCATCCTCCACCAGCGGCTCCAGTTTGCGAAGTTCGTCGAGGTTGGCGATCCACCTCTCTCCAATCTGCTCACTCACCAACCGGGAGAGGCCAGGATTGGAGGTACGCAGCCACCGCCGCTGGGTGATCCCGTTGGTCTTGTTGTTGAACTTCTCCGGCCACAGCTCGTTGAAATCCCGGAACAGATCCCGCTTTATGATTTCACTGTGCAGGGCAGAAACCCCGTTCACTGAGTGGCTCCCCACAATCGCCAGATTCGCCATGCGGATCTTCTTTCCGTGATCCTCCTCAATGATCGACATACGCCGCATGCGGTCAGAATCGCCGGGGAAGCGCTGAGCCACCTCCTCCAGGAAGTTGTGGTTGATACGGAACACGATCTGCAGATGCCGTGGCAGCACCCGGGCAAAGAGATCTACCGGCCACTTCTCCAGCGCCTCCGGCAGCACCGTATGGTTGGTGTAGGCAAAGGTACGACAGGTGATATCCCAGGCGGCATCCCATTTCAGCCCCTCCCGGTCCACCAGCAGCCGCATCAGTTCGGCAATACCGATCGCCGGGTGGGTATCGTTCAGCTGAATCGCCACCTGATCGGTGAAGTTCTCAAAGGTGGAACCGTGGATCTTCGTGTACCGTCGCAGAATATCCTGCAGGGTTGCCGAGACAAAGAAATACTCCTGCTTCAGCCGCAGCTCCTTCCCCTCAAAAACGTTGTCGTTGGGGTAGAGCACCTTGGAGATCGTCTCGGTAATGACCTTGTCACTTACCGCCTGTTCGTAGTCGCCATGGTTGAAGTAACTCAGCTCAAAATCGCGGGTGGACTTGGCCGCCCACAGACGCATGTTGTTCACCGTATCGTTGCGGTAGCCGGGAATGGGCGTATCGTAGGCCATCGCCATCACCTCCTGGGCATCCACCCATTCGGTCCGCTCCCGTCCCCTCTCATCGTATCCCTGCTGCACCGAGCCATAGAAATGGACCGGATAGAGGAACTCCGGTCGCTCTATCTCCCAGGGATTACCGTAACGCAACCACGGGTCCGGCGTCTCAACCTGCTCCCCATTACGGATACGCTGGAAGAAAATCCCGTATTCGTAGCGGATACCGTACCCGTAGGCCGGCAAAGCCAGCGTAGCCATGGAATCAAGGAAACACGCCGCCAGACGGCCAAGCCCCCCATTCCCCAGCCCCGCGTCGTACTCCAGCTCAAGCAGATCCTCGAGGCTAAGATCCCACTCGCCGATCGCCTTCTCAACCGCCTCGCGCACCCCCAGGTTCACAATAGCGTTGTCCAAGGCGCGCCCCATCAGAAACTCCATGGAAAGGTAGTAGACCCGCTTGGAAGGCTTCTTGTAGTACGTCTGCATCGTATCAATCCAGCGTTCAAACAGCAGATCCCGCAAGGTAAGGGCCAGACTCTTGTAGAGATCCAGCGGCGTTGCACTGTACTCATCCTTGGCCTGGCTGAACTCCAGGTGGTCCACAAACGCATGTACCAGGGACTCCACATCCATCCCTTTGTGGGGATTGTTGGAAGGAGTCAGCTTTGCCGCTTCAGACGTCGTAACTTTTTTGGCCATTGGAGCCTCCATACGGATGGAACCGGAATTGTCCAAAGTCTACGCCAGATAACGTTCCCACGCCAGATATCCATGAAGAAAATTCCCTCTGGAACTTCGTTCTGCGGTGCCGCAGTGGCGCTGCATTGCGCCACCTGGATCGAGGGGGCCGGAGAAACATCGGATTAGCTGCTCGATTCCCGTACCGGCCAACCAGGAAGTATCCGGCGAGATCGGGAAGATGACGCTTCCACCAGGACGATACGTGGAAGCGGAATTTCATCTCGATGCAACCCAGTTTCCCGGCGTGTGGGACTAGGTCTTCGGCGTGTGGATGCCCGAGAGCGGCTACCAGGCGGCGCTTTACGCCGCATCTGCGGTACAGGTTATAGATGTGGTTTTCCACCGTTCGCGGCGAGATAAGCGATAATCCACGGGGTCCACCGACTGGAAATGGAATCCCGCCGAAAGGTAGAAAAACAAGTCGGTAAGATGCCCCGGAGCGAGCAAATCCTGTTCACGAACCTGGTCGGGGATCTGATCAGAAAAGGCCCGATACGAACCGAATGGAGTCTTTTCGGAAATCCCTCGGAGTTTTCCGGATAACGCACCAGATCCCTGGCCCCAGCCTGTAGCCGCAAGTCATTGATATACCCGCGAAAGTTGGTACCAACCCGGTTTCGGAGAAGTACGACGCAATCAAGGCCGTCAACGAGACCGTCCTCCTGGTCCAACCGCCGGCAGGAAGATGTTGACTTAGATTCTGTGTATAGTATACTTACAGTGAACACTGCGTTCAGTCAAAGTCCAACGCTCGTTCGTCGGATACTTATGTAGGCTGCGTGGGGTTTCTTTTTGTCCGATTGGGATTAAAGCGGTGAATTGACGGCCGGATGTCGTTTGCAATCCTTGACCGGATTATTTTGTAAAGCTTCTCCTTGGCAATAGTGCGTTTTCCTCGGGTTCGTGAGCCCACAGGTTTCTCTTTGTGACGCTCGTCCAGACGGAAGGCGTGTTTCAAAAACTGGTAGTAAAGAATGAAGTACGCTTGGAGTAGGCCTATATCTGCCACTGGTCACTAAGACAGGGCTTCCAAATCTGCCGAGAGCAGGTGCTCTCCTGCTATTCCTTCCTCGGAGCCGCGCTTTGAGTGTGCGCCGACATATACGGCCTAAGACCCGCAAGGAATGTTCCTGCAAATCCCTGACATTTTGATCAAATCATACCGCAAACGCACTATTGTTCCAATAATGAATTGTGGCTCCGAAAGCCAAGACTATGAAGGATCGGGCACAGATCCGTCTCCCAGAACTTGCTCAAGATTGATCAGCACCACTTCGTGGTCTTCGGACCGCAGTGGCATTCGGCTTTTCATTAGCCCTTCATCGTCCAACGTATCGTTGGCGCGACCAATTGTGATGGTCTTTGGAGACAACTCAACTCGGTGCTGACGCAATTCGCTCGGGGTATGATATAGCACGGAGAACGAGACCGACGTCGGGAACAACCGGTCCATTGATTCAAACTTGTCCGAGCTACCACCTACCGCCGCCGCGACGGACCCATTGACAAGACTCTGAAAGGGGATAGATGTTTCACTCGTCAGTACAGACTCGTTCGACTGTGTTACCAGTCGTGGCGGTCCGGACCGACTGATTTCGTTTACCCAAGTTTCAAACGCATCTACAACAACATCACAATCATCCGAGCTACCAAGGACTCGCACGACAACTTTCCGATTCTGTATAGTCAGTTCGGAAATCCGAACGCCATCAAACTTGCCCTCCGCGAATCCGAGCATGACTGGCTGACTCGATATGTGCCTGTCCGTTTGCGGATAGATAGCTTCAAATTGGAACCTTGATTTCAGCTTCTCTATGATGTCGTCGAATCTCAGCAAATCCGACGGAAACGACGTTACCTCGTAAACTCTCACATTCGACGACATCGCAGTCACTACACGCATTCCAAAGACTCCGCATCCGTTTGAACGCCTAAAGCCGCGCCGTGCGCTTTCCAAGCGAAACCACCTACTTGCTCACCTGCGGTATTCTCGGAACGTATCCTCGCCAACAAGTCGGGGGCGGTCGTTTCCAACTCAGAGTTCCATGTTGCTTCCCAATCGACCGGGAACCCCTCGATCCGCGCAGCGTTCTGAAATTCAGAGATGCCTCTTGCCGAATATTCTGTCGCTACGTCAGTGTTCGCAACACTTCCGGAAACGCTCTCCGCGAGCCGCAGCCGCACGTCAAGTCCAAGTGCATGCGAGATTCGCGCAATCGTCGAGAGTTTCGGATTAGCGTCTGCCGCCAATAGCTGAGATACCGCCGACCGGGACACACCTAACCGTCGCGCAAGTTCGCTTCGGGATTCACCTAACTCGAGAAGACGACGATTTATTGCGAGAGCTAGCTCGTCTGCGAGCTCCGCCTGCCGGTATTCGACCGACTGCTGAATCTCATTTGCCCTCTTTCGGGCCGAGCCATGAAACTGTGCCATCTAAATCACCACTCCATTTTCCATTCTGGTTTGACCCCGAACCGTGCATTTACCTGCATAGCTCGACGATATTGCTTCGTCTCGACTTGTTTAGCTTTTGTGAAGAATGTAGCCAACAGTATCCGGTTGCCGGGATATCGAAAATAGGAGATGCGATATCGCTTCTTCGCCTTCAATTCGCAAAACATTCCACCGGCCTTTTTCTCTGTCCAACAGCTGAGCCAATCTACAGTTAGCTGGTCTAAGCCAATATCAGCGATATTGCCGATTCTCCGAACAAAGGTTGCTTGAGCTGACCGCTTTTCTCTTTGTGAATGAACAGCATCGAAAAACTCGAAAACCTCCGATCTGCCGTCTTCAAATAGACAGAAGATCTGATGAGCGTCACCTGATGCGTATAATTTAGCAACAATGATAGGTTCAGTCAAGAATTGTTTAGCTCCGCCTTAACAAGGTTTGTTCAAACTTGCTGTGCCTGTGCATTTATGGAACAGTTTATTTGAATATTAGATGAATCTCAAGTTTTGACGCCGTGACCGTTACTGTCCACCCAGGATCGGGCCAACGAAACGGAGGCACCGGTCAGGATGATGCCCGTATCGGCAACTCGCCGAAGGTCCGGGCGCACCAGCAACGAGCCGTTCCAATTCCTGAGATATCTTGTGATCGTGAGGACTCATCGCCTCACCTCCGTACCCCTACCCGCCATTATTTGGTTACGAGCGCCCGCTCGAGGAGCAGGTCGGCCCGCTCCGTTTTGGTCGTGGTTGATTTCGCCAGTGCGGTGCACGCGGCCATCAGCTCGTCGACGCGGCGGACGATGACGCCCAGGGGGTTCTGCGTGGCGTCGGCGGGGAGCTCCTCCGGAATGGGGGAGCTGTAGTCGGCGCGTTCGATCTCGTATTCTTCTTCCCGGTCGTCGAGGATTTTGAGGAAGAGCATCCAGCCGAGCTGGCCTGGTCGCACACCGCTGGTCGCGGTGTGCTTGGCCCTGCATCCCGGCTCAGCCGCTCGGCGTCGCCGTCGACGCCGGTGTCCTGGCGCATTATGTCCTGAATGCTCTTGATGGTGGTGGTAATCATGGGTGCTCCTGGGTGATGGCTGCGATACGCTCAAGTATGGCCGTGCGGCGGGTGGCCGCATCGGGGGAGACCGACAAATACCCCTGGATCGCGTCCTGAAAATCGGGATCGGTATTGAGGAGTTGAAACTCTCCGGCAATGAAGGAGCGGACCCCGGGTGAGGCACCCACTACTTCCTCATCTATTCCGGGGCGTCCGTCCAGGACGGCGATGATGTCTTCCATGTCGTAGCTGATACGTGCGTCGGAGTTTCCCCGGGTTCGGAATGCTTCGAGTTTGGTTGCGATGAAATACTGCGGTGCTGTGAGGCGAATCACGGCGCCGGACGGCAGGTTGTGTTGGGTTGCGGTCCGGACCACATCCGAATACCACCGATTTCCGTAACCAAGAATCGATTCTTCAGTCGGCATTACGTCAGCAATTATCTCGCCGATCCGCCATCGACAGATGGGAACCCCGGGACCGACGACACGCATGAACCCATGGTCGGTAAGGGTCTGTTCCACCAAAGCGTAGGTTCCGTAGGTTGTTGCTTCCACCACGAGATCGACATCGGTAGTGGGACGAAAATCGATGACCTTCGGGTCGGAGATGAGGAGCTCCAGCACCGCCCCGCCGACAAAGACGAAGCGCTCTCGGAGTTCTTCGCCAAGGGAGCCGGCGACCGACTCGATCATGGAGACCGAACTCACGCGACCTCCTTGCGCGCCCGCGCGTACACGCGATCCCGTATAATCTGCGACGCGATCACGCGCTCCCGCGCCTTTCCGACGCGCAGCGCGTCCACGAGGGCGAGGAGCTCATAAAGATGAGGATCCGCGTGTGCCGCTTCCGGAACCGAAGGGTAAAGCGGTGTCAGCAATATGCCGGTAACGGCACCGTGCCGCGACGGCCATACGGGGGGCAACGACCGCCCCGGGACGATCTTCTCGTTGAGCGGTGGTGCCGCATAGGCTGTGGGAACGCCGACAATCTGAGTGCCTCGCTCCGCCGGAAACGCATAGCGCACCCCGGAAACAAGAAACTCAACGGCGTTGCCGTGAAAAACGGTACCCGAATCCGGGAAGAAGAGTTGAGCGGTGGATAACCGCTTGATCGCCCCATGGACCTCCGAAGCGCTCATACCAAGTTCTCCGGCAAGCTCGGAATAGGTCCAGCGGCGATCACCGATCCCAACGAGCTTCAGGAGAACGACGACATCTTGTGGTTTGAGATGAAGACTCATATCTGTATTCTATTCCTGATTCGCGAATGATGCAACGGTTTCATCCACGCGGGGATGGTGTCAGTGTCACTGTTCATTGCGTACTCCCTCACTGCTCTTCGGGCATTCGGCCAATACGATGGCGAAAAGTCATAACAATTGGCCAATAGACGTGCTGATAGCCAATCCAACCCCCGAAATAGTCGTAATCCATTCCCTTGAGATGGATCGTCTCCGCAACAGAGACGCCGAGGTTAAACTGAATCATAAGGCCGGCAAGACGCTCCCCGTCGAGGCTCTTACAAAATACGCTGTGACACAAACCACTGAGTCGTTTTACTGCGCGATGAGGTAGGGGCGAGTATTCCGATTTCCGTCATGATCATGTACTGAAGAATCTTGATCGCTGCCAGGTACACGACGCCTGTCATCAGGTAGAAGATGACCTTCTCATAACTTTGCACCACTAACTTGTCGGGAAGTAACCAGTCCTTCAAATGAGCGTTGGATCGCTCGACGGTTGAGCGAATCTGGAATCGAGTTCGTGATGCCGGGTCGATCGGTGGCAGGGTGTCGTTCCGTCGTTTGTTCCGATCTGTGAGCGCTACCCGTCCCGTTGCCAATATGTAGTCGGATATTTCAGCGGCATCGTAGGCAGCGTCCATCAGAGTATAAATGTGGGTAACATTCCGCGTCTGGGAATCATGGACGTTGGCTCCGGATGCAAGGGCGCGCAAGCCGCGAAAGCGGCTGACCAAGTCGGTCACATCAAGATGGAGTTTGCAGCCCTTCCAGAACTGCACATTCCTCTGGCTGTTCCGTTTACTCCCCCGAAGTCATCGAACGTTGCCGTACCAGACGGCGCTGCTTTATCGCCGCTCTGGTTTCACCCTTCTTCGGGCATGACCGCGAGGAAGACCGAGAATGCGAACGGAATCGTCGGAACGCGTATAGGTACAATCCGAACATACTTTCGCGGAGCCCGCTGATCCATCCGATCCAACTGACCGGAATCCGCAGGCACCTGACAGGCAAAGTCATGGTACACTGCGCGCATGTCTTTCAAATTACAGAACCACATGCGTGCCGGGCGACCGGGTCCGGCCGCACCTCAAACATTGATTCTGGTCCTTTTTCTCTTGCTGGCCGGCGGTCGCCAGCTGGTTGCGCAGGACGACGGCGGGCATAGGGTCACGCCGGCCTCTTTGCCTGCCGGGACGCGAATAATCGGTATTGATCACATCATATTGGGAGTTGCGGATCTGGACGCGGGTATCGACGCGATGGAGAGGCTGACCGGCGTACGACCCGTCCGGGGTGGAGTTCATCCTCAGTACGGCACGCACAACGCGCTGCTTGCCACCGGATCGGCACAGTATATCGAGATTCTGGCACCGGCTCCGGGCCGGGAGCTCGTCCCGTACCTTGAGCCCTTACGATCCTTCGCGACGCCGACACCAGTGGCATGGGTGGTGGCGACATCCGATGTTGATGGGATGGCGCATTGGCTGGATTCCGGAGGATACCACATGCTCCCGCCGGAGCCCGGTTCCAGGATGCAGCCCGATGGTTCCTTGCTGGAATGGATACTGCTCAGTCCGAACCCGATGATCAACCCGACCGTCCCGGCGTTTATCGAGTGGGACGTCGCGTCTGAACACCCCGCACGGCACTTGCCCCGGGTCGGATCGATCATCTCCGTTTCGTTGTTGGACCCCGCGCCGACGACGTTGTATCCATTGATCCGGGCTCTGGAACTGCCGGCGATGGTACAGGAGGGAACCGCCGCGGGGATTTCTCTGGAGATCGAGACGGCGCGCGGCCCGGTTCGGTTCTAGATCTCCAGAACGGACTCAAACACCCGGCGATCCAGAAACTCGCGGGTAAACTCCGGGTCGAACTGCGTGCCGCTTCCCGACTCGATCCGTTCAAGGGCGCGCTCAAAGGACATGGCGGTGCGGTACGATCGGTTAGAAGTCATGGCATCAAAGGCGTCGGCGATCGCCACAACTCGGGCCGACGGAGTGATGTCGTCACCCCCGATCCCGTCGGGATACCCCGTTCCGTCGTACCGTTCGTGGTGGTTGCGTACGATCGGCAGGCAATCGGCGAAGAAGGCCAGCGGCCGCAGAATCTGTTCTCCCACCTCTGGATGGCGTTTCAGAATGCGGAACTCTTCATCCGCCAGGGCGCCCGGCTTGTTCAGGATGCTCTCGGGAACGCCGATCTTGCCGATGTCATGGAGCAACGCGCCATACTCGATCGCGGTGACGGCGGTCGTTGCGAAATTTAGATGTTTTGCAAGGGTGCTCGACAACAGGTGCACGCGGTTGCAATGGCCGCGTGTGTAGGAGTCCTTGGCTTCGATCGTTTCAGCCAGTACCCGGACCGTCTCGAAGTTGTTGCGTTCCATCTGGTCGTATGCGGCGCGCAGCTCCGACGTCCGAAGTTCCACCTGTTCTTCAAGATATGCCTGGTGACGGGCGTTTTCCTCCGCGAGTCGTCGGTTTTCCTGCAAAATCACCCGGTGCTGGATTGAACGGGCGATCGCTTCCCGTAACACGATCTTTCGTACCGGTTTTATCACGTAGTCGAACGCGCCCCGGCGCAGACAGCGTACCGCAGTCTCGATTTCATCGGTGGCGGTGACCATGATGACCGGTGTGGTCGTATCCATGGCGGCGATGCGTTCCAGTGTCGCCATCCCACCCATCCCGGGCATCCGAATATCCAGTAGCACCGTATCAATCGATTCCTGCTCCAGGATGGCCAGTGCCTGCTCGCCGGATTCCGACTGGAATACCGTACATCCGTAGGACGCTACCAACCGAACCAGCGATTTTCGTACGTTATGGTCATCGTCAACGATCAGTATCCTTGACGGGGTTTGTTCATTCATGATCCCGATTGTCGGCAACTTTGAAGCGGGGAATCAGCATTGGAACGTCCCGTTGATAACGACCATAATCCTCGAAAATCCGGGGGAAAAGGATCCGGTCCTCAATCACCACCACCAGCAGATCCAGCACCACCAGAAAAAACCCCACCGCCCAGACGCGGAAATGCTGCATTCGAAGGGCGATGGCAAGCACCAGCAGGCAATACCAGAGAAAACCGGGGTGTCGGGACCAGGCATAGCTCCCGCTCCTGATCACGAGGCGTTTCAATCCGGTTCGAATTTCGGAATGCGGAATCTCGGTGTACACTGAACGAATCAATAATGTTACACTCACCAGCGCCAATGCGATTATCGGAATGGTGGCGAAGGGCGACATGACGGGTAAGGGAGTCAAAAAAAATAGGCTGATCGTCGCAAGCAGGACCCCTGCCGCGCCGATACATGAGATTAGGGCCGTTAGTCGAGATGCGGCCGGGGTGGGGGGGGCCTGCCGATAGTCGTAAAGCAGGACTACGCCGAACCCGAACAGGCCCAGTGCAATACCGAGAAACGGAGATATGATCAGTGAGGAGATGTTCACCACGCCATACTATCCCGATCGCCGGGGAATGGCAAAAGCATGCTTTTTAATATCTCCACCCTGGTAACGGGTGTCACCTTTCTCCTGTACGTGGCGTTCGTGGTTTTCGGGTTCACCCAGCATAAGATAAATCGAATTCAGGTATCCTTTTTTCTGTACATGATGGCCATGGCCGTTTGGAGTGCCGGGTCCTTCATGATGCATGGTACCGGGCCGACCGGGGCGACGCTTTTCTGGAACCGGTTCATGCTGGTGGGCCTCCTGGCGGTACCGATCACGTTCTTCCATTCGCTGCTGGACCTGGTCGATTCTCATCACAGGCGCTGGCACCTGGTGCTGGGCGTCGGGTACGCGATCTGGTTTTACCTGGTGGCACTCAACTTCCGCGGTCGGATCGTGAACCGAGCCGGGTTTATCGACGGTAATTTCGTATACAGCCTGGGTGATCAGGCGTACCTGGCGTACGTTCTGAGCTACGCGTACCTTGTGTTCGCCATATCCATGATCGCCCGCAAGATGTACCGGGCGGACGATCCGCTGGCAAGAAAAAAGCTTACGCCACCGCTGGTGGGTGGTATCGTGCTGCTCCTCGGTGTGATGGTAAATCTCGATGAGTCGATCGGCAGGTATCCGATCGACGTCTTCGCTGGAATGGTCAACGGAGTGCTGATTTTCTATTCGATCTATAAGTTCCGGCTGGTCCACTATTCCCAGCTGGTGCTCCAGGGGATCGTGTATTTTCTGTTGAGCGTGTTTGCCGCGTTTCTGTTCAGCAAGATCATGTGGGTGATCTCCCCGGAGATGCGGTTGATGACGTTCGAGCAGCGTTATCCACTGTCCCTGGTGATCGCCGTGGTCTCGGCATTGATCTTTCAGCCCGTTTTACGTGGTGCGGTGCGGGCCCTGGAGAAGCTTTTTTTCGGGAAGCGTCTCAGTTATTATCGCAGTCTCCAGGCGTTTTCGGCGCAGCTCACGTCCCTTACGGAGTTGGAAACGCTGGTGACCGTGACGATGGACAAGATACGGGAGACATTTGAGCCCACGTGGGGATTCATCGTGGTGCACGATTACCGGCATCGGGACTTCCGGTTGTCGGCCCAGCACGGGTTACCGATCACCGCCGATGAAGCACGAGCAGTATCCATCCGTCGGGACGCACACCTATTTCAATACGCGACGGTCCTGGACGGCGTCCTTCCCGACATGGAAGCGCTCCGATACGAGATCGATACCGGAACACGCTCGTTCTTGCTCTCACCGCAACTGGTGGTTCCCATGCAGTTTCGCGACCGGATCAATGGGTACCTGGTGCTGGGTCGTCAGCATCACAAGGAGTACTACGACCAGCTGGATATCGATACCCTTCAGATCTTCATCGGGCAGTGTTCAATTGCATTGGAGAACGCGGTTTCATTCGAACGCCTCAAGCGACAACAGAAACGGCTCCAGAAAATGAACAGTGAACTGGTGATCAGCAACAGCAAGCTGGAAGCGTTCTTTGATGGAATCACTGCGCCAATCTCGTTGCAGGACATCAATTACAATATCGTGCTTACCAATACGGCCGCCGCGCGGACCTTTGGACATCCCGCCTCGAAGATCATCGGCAAGAAGTGTTACCAGGTCTACTTTGGTCGCGAGCGTCCCTGTACGGGGTGTATGGCGCAGGACAGTCTGCACACCAACCTGCCCTTTACCGCGGAGATCAAACAGGAGACGGCACATACCACCTACTCCACCCATTTCTATCCGATCACTGTACCGGATGATTCCCGGAAGCTCTTTCTCGAGTTCTTCCAGGATGTGACGGAACAAAAACGCTTGCGGGAAGAGATCGTCCAGTCCGCGAAGCTGGCCGGAATCGGAACCCTCGCCTCCGGAATCGCCCACGAAATCAATAATCCGCTCACCGCGATCTCCGCGACCGCCGAGGTCATGCTCGAGGAAGCTCCCGCCGATTCTCCCCTGCGGGAATATATCGACGACATCCTGCGGTGCAGCGAGGATGCCGCGACGATCATCAAGGATCTCAAGTCCTACTCCCGGCGCGACAGTGGACCTCCGGGAACCACGGATCTGCGGGAAGCGATCGAATCGGCGCTCAAGATGGCTTTTCGCGGGTTAGACGGTTCGACGATATCCGTGTCGCAAACGATACCCGAGGACCTTGAGGTTGTGGGTAACCCCAACGAGCTGCGTCAAGTGTTTCTCAATCTGTTCATTAATGCGATCCAGGCGATGGACGGTAAAGGAACGTTGGCCGTCGAGGGTGAGGTGGAGCACTCCCACGTTCGAGTGCGAGTCACGGATTCCGGCGTCGGGATACCGGAGGACCAGCTCCATCAGCTCTTCACTCCCTTCTTTACGACCAAACCTCCCGGCGAGGGAACCGGCCTGGGGTTGAGCGTGGCTTACCAGATAATCAACAAGATCGGTGGTCGCATTCTGGTCGCAAGTCGGCCCGGCGCAGGGACCACCATGACCCTGCTCATTCCCCTGTCCCGGACGGAGCACAATGCGATCCGGTTTGTTCAGGCCCGTACACCGGAAGACCTGCGGGACGTCTTTTTTCTGCAGCGCAAGATCCTGATCGGCGAGAAGGCCTACCGGGAAGAGACGATCCATCGCCCGCAGGACGATGTTGCTTTTCACGTGGTCGCGTACAAAGGGTTGCAACCGGTGGGAACGGTCACGTGTGTTATGGACGACCAGGTCAAGGAGTTACCTATCGTGGGGCATTTCCCAGTGGCGATGAAGGTTGCTGGTTCCCGGCCGGCCGCGGAGATCGATCGCCTGGCGGTACTCAAGGAAGAACGGGGGGGGCTTGTTCCGCTGGGTTTGATGATGCTGGCGTACATGCACGCCAAAGCGCGGGGAGCCGGGGTTGTATTTCTTGATGTGTTTGCGGATGACACCAAACAGACAAAAATGTACCGGAAAGTGGGATTTGAGGTGGTGGGTTCCTACCAGGATCCGCTGGACGTACAGGTCATGATGCTGCGGGACCGGCTGTACTATGAGCAGGACACGCAGCACTTGCACCACTTTCTGCGTCCCCTGGTATCGCGGTTGATTCAGCGGCTGGACTTTGCCGACGATGAGCTGGAATCGATCAAGGAACAGGCCGAGAGAATCCTCTTAGACCAGCAGTTCTCAAAGTAAAGTGAATAGATGATATTAATAGAGATAAGTAAACAAGTGTCTAGTATTATACGTACTAGTCCTCTAGTACATTGTTCCCGTGATGGGGAACAGTGGCACATTCACCACGCTGCTCGGGTATCTCGAATCGGCGATCCAGTCGTTCCCCGATTACCGCACCGGTAAAAACTGCGTCTATTCCATTCGTGATGCCGCACTGTCGGCTTTCTCGGTATTCTTCATGCAGTGCCCGTCCTTTCTCGCCCACCAGAAGCTCACGCGCAGTGAGACCGGCGACGACAACGCGCATACGATCTTCGGCATCGACACGATTCCCAGTGATAACTGCGTCCGGTATCTCATCGATCCGGTTTCTCCGCAGGCGCTGTTTCCGGTGTACGAACAGATCC
>JBBDTM010000086.1:0-20010 GCA_040904425.1 Alkalispirochaeta sp. | reverse complement strand
GTGGTGGTGATGTACCGGTTGAACATGTTCTGGTAGTTCTGGTTGAAGTAGTTGTACAGCTTCTCCTTCAACCCGCCCATGACGTCGAGGCGCTGGAGAACTTCCTCGGGAAGCTTCGATTGGATCGTTTCCAGAATCTTGTCGGCTTCTTCGCTGATCAGCTGATCGTATTCCGTTTTCTGATCGCGACCATCCTGGGCCAGACTGTTCCGAGATCCTACCGCTGAAGGCCGTTCAGGATGAAATACGTTTGGACTGCGTGACAAATCAGACATAATACCCCCTAATTGTCATTATTCGTGGCTTACTACACCAATATACCGTGTTGTGCGTTGCATTTCCGGGCTTCCGTCGAACAGTGCACACATCATGGCTATTCGACCCCAATCTCAGATAGTAACTCGCCGGCTCTCCTCCTCGTGGTCTCAACATAAGTTTCCTCCAGGAGAACGCGCAGCTGATTTACAGGCCGCTCTCCCCGCTGGATTCGCTCACTCAAACTCGTAAGCGTCCACATATGCTCCTGCGCCGATTGTCGAATAAATCGGTCAGAAATTGCCCACATTGTATCACCTCGACGAATTTCGTACAGCTCTTGATTCGGTAGCTTCAACTGATTGCCGGGAAAAATCCAATTCGGGTCCCTGGCGTCCGGTGCCATCGACCCGATCGGTGCGTAGTCGTTGAGCTCGGCGATACGATTCACCATGCGCAAAATGTCGGTCTCGGTGACGATAATGGGGGCGTCGGTGGCGGTACCGTCGTCCGTCTCCTCGGGATCGCCGGCAGCATCGGGATCGTTTGCGGCACCGCCGTTAGTCGCGCCGCCGCCGTCGTCGTTGGCAGCACCGTCGTCGCTGTCCGTAGTGGCATCATCGCGAGCTACGTCGTCGCGATCGTTGGCAGCACCGTCGTCGTTACTAGCACCGCCAGCGTCATCGTCCGCAACCAGAGCCGTCTCGCTCCGCGAGCCCAGCCGCGCCAGGTATCGTTCACCGGTATCATCGCGCCACAGCAAGAGCGCCACCGCCCCGGCGATGAGAACCACGCCGACAACCACAAACGTCGGTCCTCGCCATCCGCGCCGAGAGGACTCCGAAAAAGATCGCCCGCCGCGGGAACGCGGGGAGCGACTCGGACCGTCCGAGCCTCCTCCGGGCGACGCGCCGGCGGCACCGGCACCACCCTTCGTCCTCTTCGCAGCGGATGGATTCGAGCTTTCGACACCGGAAGCAGCCACCGACGCCGCCGGCCTCTCCGCGGGTTCCTGAGGATTGGGATTCTGTGCGCCGCCTCGAGATTGATCCGCCGGCGAACCTTCCTCCACGGACTCGACGCCGTCTTCCGGTGCCGTCGGTGGTGCCGCCGTCGGATTCGCCGCCGCGGGAGTTGCTGCGGGGGAAGTGGCCACCGGGGGTCGTGTGGTGGCCCGGCGCTGCTCCAAAAGTTCGTCGAGAAACGCCAGGAGCCTCCGCTGTTCCCCCCGAAAGATCTCTCCCGGCGGAACGCGATCCTCCAGCGCACTGTCGATCCGCTCAACGGCGGCGATATTCTCTCGGGCATACTTGAGCGAGAAGCCGTGCTGTACCATGAACCGCACGGAGTAGCCCTCACCGGAAGGGTACAGATCGGCCCACACCGGGGCGGGGCAGGCGGCGAGCAGTTCCGCGGCGCGCTGGGAAAAGTTCTCCGGTTTCGTCTCTTCCAGACCCAAGGCGTCCGTATTCCAACTGTGGAGCAAGCTCATGAGCGTTCCGTAGGCGTCGTCCCGCTCACGATCCAACTCCTTCGGATCCGCCCCGGCCGCTTTTCCCTGGGGGAGTGCATCGACACCGCTGAACACACGGTACGGCACACCCGGGACCACCGGGACAGTCCCACCGACGATCCGGCTCGGTATCGTCGGCCACTCTCCCCGGCTGGAAACGCGGAGCGTCGTCGGCGCCGGTTCTCCGGGAATCTGGGGAAGGTCGAACTCGCGGCTCACCGGAGCGCGTTCCACGGGAACCCCTGCCACGCGCAAGACTTCCAACAGGTGGTCAAGGCGGCGCGGCGCTTCGGAAGAGGAAGGGTCCCTCGCGATTACAACCGGTTGCGACGACCCCGAGAGCAACACCCGGCGCAGGCGCCATTTGCCCCACCGCAACAACTCCTCGGGATCGGCCGGTCCCGCGGTGGCCGCCAGCAACTCCGGATCGATGAGGCGCCGCGCCAGCGCCTCCACCGCCCCCGACTGCAGGGCCGTGGCGGTAAGCGTTCCCTGGGAGAAGCGAAACACCGACCGATCGGTTCCTACCAGAAAACCCGCCGGACCGAACACCTCGGCATCGTAGATCCCGCCGGAGCTACGGATCGCCGAAACCACCCGATCGAGTAGATACGCCCCGTGGCGATCGTTTTGCTCCACCTCGTCGAGATCGTAGATGCGGTGCCCGTTTACAGTGAGGTGCAGATTCCCGTCGGTGAGAAATTCCACGAAAGCGCCCTGCGGAAGCTGCCGGTCGGAGGATAAAATCGGCCGCTCGCGGACGCGGTCCATGCCGGTGAGCGGCGAGAAGGCGTGCACCAGTTCAGGGCTACCGGTGTACTCGGGGCGTCGCGGGCCCACGGCGCCCACCGTCTCCGCTTCCTGCAACGGATTACCAGTGACGCGATCACTCAGTACTACGGTGCCGATGTAAGGGCGGATTCGATCCGGGAAATTCGGGGATGTGCCGACGCGAAGAAACGGACGTACCCGGTGATCATCGGACCCCACGTAGATTACGTAGCACTCCCGGTCGATCCGAAAAACGCGCCCTCCTGCTTTGTTACTCGTCGGCTCACTCACAGTATTGTAGATCCAATTATAGCAACCAAATTGCTCCTCGTCATTTTCTATTCCGTAAGAATCCTTTGCAACACGTCGAATTCGGACTATTCTTGGAAGGCGATGGTCATTACACAACGACGAAACAGCAAAATCATCCCGGTGGCCGGGGGGAAAGGCGGCGTGGGAAAGACGGAAATCACCGCCGGACTCGGTTTGCGCCTGGGGCAGCTGGGATATCGCGTAGTCCTGATCGATCTCGATCTGGGAGGTTCCAACCTCCACTCCACGCTGGCGATTAAGAACAAGAATCCGGGACTAGGAAACTTCTTTTCCGATCGGAAACTGGAATTCGAGTCATTGGTCAACGCCACACCCTATGAGAACGTCTCCTTCGTCCCGGGGGACGTGCTGGTGGCGGGGATGCCCAATCTTACCTTCGCCCAGAAGAAGAGTCTCTTGACCCACGTGGAGAATCTGGATGTGGACTACGTGCTGCTTGATCTGGGATCGGGAGCGTCCAATAACGTGGTAGATTTCTTCCTGGTTTCGAACTCCGGTATCGTGGTGAGCTCGCCCCATGTGGGGTCAATACTCAACGGTTACAGCTTCCTCAAGAACGCGGCGTACCGGTTCTTGCAGCGGGCGTTCGCCAAGGACAAGGAGATGTCCAAGTACCTTCGCACCCGTGTTCGCGAGCGCATACCGGGAAAGCCGATGAAGATGCACGAACTTATCGAGGGGATGCGGGAGATCAACACGGATCAGGCCGACAAGGCGCGGCGCTTTGTCGACCTTCTGCAACCGAGCCTCGTCCTCAATCTGGCGCGCAGCGCCGACGACCTGAACATCGCCGAGAGCTTGCGGGAGCTGGTTTCCAAGAACGTGGACGTTGATTTGCAGTCTCTCGGAGCGGTGATGTTCGAGGACCGCCTCTCCGCCACCTATCGTACGACCAAGCCTTTGGTAGTGGCCGACCCCGGGAGCCTGTTCGCAATTGAGATTGATCGACTGGCCCAGAAGATAGTGCAGTCGCCGCAGTTTCCCACGTTGGCGCTGGAGAAAAATATGTACGAGAGTTCCTACGAGCTCACCCGAATCGAGCTGCAATACGATGAGGCGGATGCGCAGAACGCCGCCACCACCAAATCCGGCCAGGGAGGCATCAGCGATCAGGATGCCGAAGAGTTTATCCAGGTTATGGCGCAGCAGAAGAAGAAAATTCAAGAACTACAGGGTACCGTTCACCGCCTCACGCTGGGGCGCGGGCAGTGACGTGAACCGTGACGACCTGCGCCGGCGGACAGCAAGGCACCAACGTGAATCGTGATGACCTGCGCCGGCGGATCGCCGCTGTGTCGCGGGAAGAGTTCTCCCGCTCCAGTGGCCCCGGGGGCCAGAACGTGAACAAACTCAACACCCAGGTGACCCTTTCGGTGCCGATAGACGCCCTGGAGCTGCCTCCTGAGCAGGAAGAACGCGTCCGCGCCCAACTGGGGACGCGGATCAACAACGAGGGAGAGCTGGTGATTCGCGCCGCGGAAACGCGCAGTCAGCTACAGAACCGCACCCGCGCCGTGGACCGCGCGACGAGCCTCATAGACGGTGCGCGACGGCCGCCCCGACGAAGGAAACCCACGCAACCGACCCGCGCCTCCCGGGAACTACGACTGCGAGCCAAAGAGATCCGTGGGCGCCGCAAGCGGGAGCGGCGGCCGCCGGGCCGGGAATAGCGGGAAGTGCACCAAGGGCACCGTTCTCTTCACAGGAACGGACTGCCGGATCGGCCGGGTGTATCTACCCGGCTCTACGTCAAGAGCGCGAGAATCTCATCCTTCCCGGCTTCAGGATCGGCGAACGCGTCGACCGCTTCATCAAGCCGCTCGGCGTCGTGGCACTCACGGACGATCGCTTCTTCTTCCGTGGTGAGTCCGAAGCGGTGACGTAACAATCGGACCAGGACGTCCGCTTTGCCTTGTTCGAGGCCTTTCTCAAGCCCTTGGGTTATACCCAGTTCGAGCCCCTCTTCTCGTAGTGCATCAGCTATACTTCTCATCCGTTGGCCCTCATCTTCAGTATATACGTTCTGGTCGATGGCGGTCATCAACGGGTACGTGTACTCCTCCGGGACATGACGGTAGAAATATACCGTCATCGTATCCCAGAGATCTTCAGGTAACTGTGAGCGCACCACCACCTTGGCGATGATCCGGATGTCGGAGTCGGTAAGCGTGGGTTGCAGGCCGTATTTCATGATGATCATGCCCATGTACGCCCGCGCCCGAGCTCGCTCAGCGATCTGTTCCGGCGGTATTGTGCTGAGATCAAAGAGGTGATAGCGCAGATTAACGGGGTAGCCGCCGGGGGGGATGGTGCTGTAGCGGAGACGTAGCGTCAGGCTTGGCGGGTCGGTGCAATCCGATCAGTTCCCTCGGAGCGGTCCAGGTTTTCGCACCATGGTAAAACACCACCGGCCTGGTCGCGTATCCACTCCGTGGATATCGCTGCTCGGCCATGCATCCTTGGATGTATGATAGGCACCGGCGGTTTACGATACCGCTTCAAGATTCCGCCGATGTATCCGAGCAATTGTACCGCCACCATTGGCGCCGAGTACGACTTATGCTCCACCAGCACGTAAACGTACTCGGTGGCGCCGTCTATCGTCTCTACGGTGAGAAGCAGGTTCATCCGGCCGCTCCCCGTTTCTTGTCCCGACTCACGGACCGTCTCCATGCGGAAGCGGGAGGTGATCTCCGGAGGCAGGGCCATCCGCGGCTGGTCTTGCGTCCCGCCCCGTACATGGGGGCAAAATAACGCCACCACCACCGGGAAAGCCGTTCAAGCATAACCCGGCGCAGCCGCACGGTGGCGTAGTGACGCAGAATACCTATGTAGCTGTTGATGCTGGACTGGAACCGGGCACGGTCCGCCGACGAGGGCTTTCGTGCTTCCGCCAGGCGGTTGTAGCGATCCACCGCGGCGGCGTCGTTGACGGGGTTGGTCAGGGGTGAGACGTGCTGGTAGGCGGAGTTGCCCACCACTAACGCGATGCGGGTGCTGCCGGAGGTGGTTTGGGCGGGTAGCAATAGTGGATAAAGTAGTAAAAACGACAATAATAATGCGAACACTGGGGCCCTGCTCGTCGACGGGAATGCTGGAACCGCCGAAGGCGATCGCAAGGATATACGAGAGTATTCCTGACCGATCAGGGCCGTCTATTCAATATCCGCGCTGGAAAGGGGATAGTCACGGCCGGCGATGTTGCCTACCCAGCCGGGGTCGATCTCCCGCTCGGGATCAAGCGCCCGCCCCACCCGCAAGCAGTGGACGTGGCTGGTGGTGATAAAGACTGAGAAGCTCTTCTGGTTGCCGCCGGTGGCGGTACCGATCACGTACACTCCAGGGACGTTGGTTTCCATCGTTGTCTCATCAAAGATCGGACGCTCCTCGGGGCCGGTGCGGTCGACTCCCAACTGATCGTAAAGCGTATAGTCCATCTCGAATCCGGTAGCCAGATAGACGAAGTCGGAGGGGATTCGCCGCCCGTCGGTGAAGATCGTCTCCCCGGGGCGAAACTCGGCGGGCTCCGTCTCCGGCAGAAACTCGATCTGTCCCTTCTCTATGAGCAGGCGTGCCTCGAGAAAGAGGCGGGAGATCGTCACCGATTCATCCAGGGCCGCCCGGCGATAGCTGAGCGTTACTCGCGCCCCCGCCCGCCGGCAGCGGACCGCCGCCTCAATGGCGGAATTGCGGCCGCCCACGATCAGCAACCGACGTTGGAAATACTCATGGGGATCACGCCAGAGGTGCGTCACGTGAGGAAGATCTTCTCCCGGGACGCCTAAGCGCCGCGGCGCGTTGAGATCGCCGGTGGCAAGGATGATCGTCTTGCCGTGGTACTCGTGAGCGTCTCCCGCCAGATCCCGGCTCACCACGGTGAAATCCCCCTGCTTCCCGCAGATCTCCGTCACCGGTTCATAGGTGCGGACGTGCAGATCCAGCGTCTCCACGATGTGCCGCAGATAGGAGAGATACTCCTCCCCGGTGGGGATAAACTGATCCGGACTGTGGATTGGGATTCCCGCGATCAGGTACTCGTCAACGGGGGCACGGTGGAGACTCCTCCCCAGGTATTCTCGAACATCCACCCACTGGTTGGATCGTGGGAAGTGTACCTGAACACGGTCCATACCCCGGAAAACGATACCGGACCACCGGCGACCCATCTTCAACGTGTTCCGCCGCCTCGTGGTCGCTATTATACGCGTGACCACGACCGATTTGTCCTGGGGCCTATCACGTACCGCGTGACGTTCATCTCGGTCCCCCGCGTACCGCTTCTGGGTGTCTACATCCCTCCGTCATCGGGCACCACGAAGGCGTGGGTAAACGGTGAGCCCGCCGGTCCGTGGCGACACCATTCAGTCGTGCCGCTGATCCCGGACACCTCGGGAACGGTGGAACTCACGGCGCTGATAGATGGTCACCATTACCCCCGGGAAGGACTTTCTCTATCGCCGCCGCGTATCGGTCCGCTGTCGGAACTGCTCCGGGAGACGGGGCGTCATGTCTTCTGGGACGGCCTGATCGTGGGGATTCTCCTGATGCTCTCCGCCTACCATCTTCTGTTGCGGCTGGGCTGGAGTCCCGGGTTGTCGCGGAGCGTTCCCACCGCGACTCTCTCGGTGTTTCTCCTTGTATTGGCTCTGCGGGTTCTCCTGCTGGAGGGAACGATGCTCCTGAGCAGCATCCCGTGGCTCGGGCCCGGCGTGTACCTCCGCCTGAGGGGGTTTGCGGTATACCCCCTGGTGGCGCTCTATCTCCGGTATCTGAGCCATATGTTTCCCGGAGAGTCCCATCGGTCGGCGATGCACGTGCTGGAGCGAGTATCGTGGGTGTGGTTGGCATTTTCTCTCTTCATCCCTGGGCGATGGTGGATGGATCTTCTCTTTGCCTGGTTGCCGTTGTTAGTGGCGGCACTGGCGGCCGCCCTAGTCACGCTGTTTCGGGCGTGCCGAGCAGAGAGAAACTCCGCTCACCTCCTGGTCGTGGCGGTGCTTATCTTCGGGGCGGGAACTGTGTTTGAGATCGCACGGTGTGCGGGATGGATCTCAACCGCAATCGCACCGATTCCGGCAACAGCGGTGGTCTTCGGCGGGCTCAGTTCCCTGGCACTCTCCCGGCGCGTCTTCGAGATGCGCATCTCGCTGGCAAATCTGCGGCAGCAGGCACACCGTGACGGCCTTACCAACCTCTATAATCGCCGCACCCTGGACAGCCGGCTGGAAGAGGAGTGGTCGCGCCACATCCGTTCCGGTGAATCTCTGGCGGCGATCATGATCGATATCGACCACTTCAAGCCCTACAACGACACGCTGGGGCACCAGGCGGGCGATCAGGTGCTCCGGGAGGTAGCTCGAACGTTGCATGACCACGCGCAGCGCGCCGGCGATGTGACTGCCCGGTACGGCGGGGAGGAGTTCTTTCTGCTTCTGCCGAGTACTACCGCCACCGGGGCGTATCTCGTGGCGAAACGTATTCGTACCGCCATGCATACCAAGGCGATTCCCCACCCCGTCGCCGAGGCGGGTATCGTTACCTTGAGCATCGGGGTCACGGCGGCCATTCCGGAACAGGACGAGCACGGCCCTCGTGGCGCCCGATCACTGGTGGAGGCGGCGGATCGAGCCCTCTACGACGCCAAGCGCGGTGGACGTGATGCGGTTCGTACCTCCAGCGTCGAAGGCAGCTTTAGCGCGGAAGAACGCGACAGGTGAGGACCCGCGACCTCTAGATGACACCGAAATCCTGAACGGTGTAGTTGAGATAGGTTGAACCGGGGTCCGCAGCATATCCAATCCCCACCACCCGATACGCCGGGAAAAGCATGTTCCGCCGGTGCCCCACACCCGGCACCCCCTCGTTGACGGCCAGACGCAGCACGAAGAGCTTCGCGGCCCGTGCCGGGTCGACCAGCGCTTCCAGATTGACCGAACGGCCGGCGGCGACGTTCTCCCCGCCGTACGCGTGATAGCCTACCGCCCGCGTGCGCTCCCGAGGCGTGTGATCCGCACAGTGTCCCCACCGATCGTGGGAGGCCAAGTGTGCGGCGTAGGCCTGCGCCGCGCGGCAGAGGGGCCGGTTTAACTTGAGCGGCGGTACCGGTGGGTGTGCCATGAGGTCACGGTACGCCCCGTTGTCGGAGCCGGCGCGGTAGTCGTCCCGCAAGCGAGCTTCCGCATATTCCCGCGGTGAGGTTCGCAGGAAGTTGAGTTCCACCACGGTAACGCGTTGGAACAACGTATACACGTGTGCCGTCAGACTAATGCCTTCCATTCCGTTCGTCCAATAATGACACGCAACGCCGGTATTTTCGAATCACCGTTGACAGGGAGCCCGGGTTGAAGTAAAGTTAAGTCAGCCTAACTTAGGCAATCATTACTACCTACACACGCGGAGGTTTCTCATGCCCGCATTGAGCGACTTAAATCGCGGCGACCGAGGTGTCATCTCGGGATACGTCGATAGTTCCAGTGAATATCGTGCCAAGCTCCTCTCTATGGGGCTCACCCCCGGCACGGAGTTCTCCATTGTGCGCTACGCCCCCATGGGCGACCCGATCGAAATCGAGGTTCGCGGGTATCGCTTATCCCTGCGCCGCGCCGAAGCCTCGGTGGTGGAGGTCACGCAGTGAGTCGCACCATCGGAATCGTGGGCAACCCCAACTGTGGCAAGACTACGCTCTTTAACGCGCTCACCGGCGGCAGCCACCGGGTGGGCAACTGGCCGGGAGTGACGGTTGAGAAGAAGGTCGGGGAGATTCCTCTGTACGCTCCTTCGATCGACATGGCTGTCGGCCGAAAAAGCGCGCCTCCCGACGCCACCTCCCCGTCGGACACCGCTACGGCCGAGGCTCCCGCCGCAATTACCGGCCGTCCCAAGCTGGTGGATCTCCCCGGCATCTACTCGCTCAACGCGGTAAGCCAGGACGAAGTGGTGGCGCGGAACTTTCTCCTCTCCGGAGACTACGACCTGATTATCAATATCGTGGACGCCTCCAATCTGGAGCGAAACCTGTTTCTCACCCTGCAGCTGATCGAAATGCGCGTTCCGGTCCTGGTGGTACTGAATATGGTTGATCTCGCGGAGAACAACGGTATCAGTATCGACGCTGATCACCTTTCGAAACATCTAGATTGCCCGGTCGTGGCGCTACAAGCCAACCAGCGTCGCACGGTGGAAGCGTTGAAACCGGTCCTGCGCGACGCCCTGGACACGCCGCGCCCCTCAAAAGCGCGCGTCACCTATCCGCAGCCGGTGGCCGAGCAGATCGCCCGCTGGCGGGAGCGGTTGGAGCCGGCCGCCGATCGTCTCGGATTTCACCCGGAATACGCCGCGGTTCGTCTAATCGAAGGAGACCGTTGGATCGGCGGCATGGTGGAGCATCTCGGCCTGATCGACCACGAAGAAGTCGCCGATGTGCGCAGTGACCTGAGTGAACACGTCGCGGAAGACCTGGACATCGTAATCGCCGATGGACGGTACGGCTTTATCCACGGAGTCGCTCGAGACGTGGTGACCAAGAAGGTAACCCGCGAGTCGGTGACCGACCGGATCGACCGGGTGGTAATGAACCGCATTCTGGGAATCCCCGTATTCCTGGGGGCGATGTACCTCGTGTTCTGGGCGACGATCGCCGTGGGTGGGGCGTTTATTGATTTCTTTGATATCGCCGTGGGGACGATCTTCGTCGACGGCTTGGGGGCGTTGCTGGAAACGCTTTCGGCGCCGGAGTGGCTGGTAGGTATCTTGGCCGGGGGAGTGGGCGCAGGAATACAGACGGTGGCCACGTTCATTCCTATTATCTTCATGATGTTTTTCATGCTGAGCCTGCTGGAGGATTCAGGATACATGGCACGGGCGGCGTTTGTCATGGACCGCCTCATGCGGTGGGTCGGTTTACCGGGAAAGTCGTTTGTGCCGTTGCTGGTAGGATTCGGCTGTACCGTGCCGGCGATTTCCGCCACACGCACCCTGGAAAGCCGCAAGGATCGTTTTATGACGATCTTCATGGCGCCCTTTATGAGCTGTGGCGCTCGCCTGCCGGTGTATGCGCTCTTCGCCGCCGCCCTGTTTCCCGGCCGTGCCGGGAGCGTGGTATTCGGTCTGTACCTGCTGGGAATGGTCCTGGCGATCGGCACCGGCCTGGTCCTGAAGCACACGCTCTTTCAGGGTGAGTACTCACACTTCGTCATGGAACTGCCTCCGTACCACGCGCCGCGGATCAGATCGATACTGCGTCTCTCCTGGTTAAGGTTGCGGGTATTCGTGAAACGCGCCGGAATCACGATCACTATGGTCGTGACGATTCTGGCGGTACTCAACTCCCTCGGTACCGACGGCACCTTCGGGAACGAAGATACCAACCGCTCCGTTCTGGCGGGAATCGGGCGCGCGGTAACTCCCGTCTTCGAGCCGATGGGAATCGAACGCGACAACTGGCCGGCAACGGTGGGGCTCTTCACCGGATTGTTTGCCAAGGAGGCGATCGTGGGAACGTTGAGCGCGCTCTACTCTCAGAACGATACCGCTCAGGAGGAACCGTTCGACCTATGGGGTGGCCTGGGCGCGGCGGCAGCCTCCATTCCTGAATCCTTTGCAGGTCTCGGCGGAGCGCTGAGAGACCCACTGGGCGCCGGCATCGTTCAGGAATCAGAGGATGGCCTCTCCCAGGAACTGGCGGTGGACAACACGCTCTTCTCGCGGATGCGCTCCATGTTTACCCCCGGAGCGGCGCTGGCGTACCTCGTCTTCGTACTGGTCTATTTCCCGTGTGTCGCCGCCCTGGGGGCAGCGATCCAGGAGATGGGGGTGGGCTACGGCTCGCTCCTGGCGGGATACCTGACGGCTTTGGCATACGTCTCGGGCGTGCTGGTGTATCAGTTCACCTCGGGACCGCAACTAATACCAGTACTGGGGGCGCTGGCGGGCCTGGTGGCGATCTGGATTCTCTTCGTGGCCATCGGGAGGCGAACGCGGGCGCGGCAGGCCGCGGCGCTGAGCGATTAGGCCGCAACCCAGCGATCCGCTCAGCGATCGGGGCAGAAGCTGTGCGTGCGCGTCCGCTCAGCGATCGGCGGCGCGTTCCCGGCTTTCTCGGCGCTCCGCCAACATCAGCACGCTCACGGTAACGGCCACCAACGCCGGAACCACCGCCACCAACCCCATCCACGGTACCGGCAGGCCCACCGCCAGCAGGATGCCCACCAGCGGTGGGATGACCGTTCCGCCGGAGGCGCCGGTCCACCCCATGGCGGCCACCGTGGTGGGGGCGTCGCTTTTCAGGGCGTTGGATACTGCTCCTATGAGCGCGGGAAAGAGATTCGCCGTGGCCAGCCCAAACCCGAGGACCGCCGCGGCGATCGCCGGAGCGGGCAAGGTTGCCCACGTCGCACCGGCAGCTCCCATCGCCCCCATAGATACGGCCAGCACCAGGCGCGGCTTGAAATGCTTCAGGAGATAGGACCCCACCACCCTGCCGACGAAGACTCCTACCATCACCGTCAACGCGTACTCTTCGGTAGTCCAGACCCAGCCCGCCTCCGACGCCGCCCGGCTCGAGGCAAGGATCGCCGACAGCCGCGGCACCAGACCGAAAAAGATCGATTCCGTTCCCACGATGAAAAACGCCGCCGCCGCAAAGGGCCAGGTCGTTCCAGCGAAGAGATTCCGCACCCGCTCCCCCACCGAGCGCAGCGAATCCGTTGCTACCGCCGGAATCGGGGCGATGTCAGCCCCACCAAGAGCTCCGACCACCAGCGTAGGAATGGCGAGGATCGGCCCCAGTGCCCAGTAAAGCTCCCACCGGGCCCATTCCGCGGTAGAGATTCCCAGCGCCACCACCGACACCAGCACCAACCCGCCACTGAGCGCGGCGTTGGCGATTCCGGCGATCATTCCCGCGTTCCACCGCGTCTGGGAAGCCGCGTACACCCCGGCGGCGGGAATCACGAAGCCCGCGGTGAATCCCCGCACCAGCGCTCCGGTGTACGCGGCAAGATAAGAATCAACCAGGAGCAAGGGAGCGGTGGCCAGCGTGAGAACCACCGTTCCCTGCATCCATCGTCCCAAAGGAATGGTGGTGGCCCGAACCCACAAGACCAGGCCGAAAATCACCCCGCCGAAGAAGCGGGCCGAAACAAGACTACCCTGTTGCGCCTCCGACAGACCCAAATGCCGAACCATGAGACTCAGGCTGGCTCCGGTCTCCGCCAGGAGCGTACCGACGGTAATCATTGCGAGCGAGACATAAACCAGTGAGAGCCGTTCGTTGTGTATGCGCATGGTGTCCGGAGCCGAGTATAGTCACGAACGGGGTCCGCTGAAAACGTCAGGAGCGGAGCGTGCGGCGTCCGGCCCGGATCAGCGGGAGTCTGCCCGGCTCCACCCCTTTCGGCCTCTCCCCTTGTTGCCTCTCCCCACGAGCACTGCGAGAGCGATACAATTGCCCCAAGGAAGGTGCCCATGAGCGTCCACGATCACATCGAAGCGATGAACCGTTTCTCCGAGTCCGACCCCACCGTGGGATACAGCCGTCCCACATTCTCCGACTCCTGGCGGCGCGCACGGGACTACGCCATCGAACAGGCGGCGCAGGTGGGTGCCGAGCACGTCGTCGACGCCGCCGGCAACGTCCATATCCGCAGCAGGCGGGTCGGATGGGATACACCGGTGTGGCTCTCCGGTTCCCACGTGGACTCCGTACCCTCCGGGGGCAAGTATGATGGGGTCATGGGGGTGACGATTCCCCTGGAGATTCTTCGGCGTCGACCGGATCTTCCGCTGGAGGTAGTTATCTTCGCCGAGGAGGAGGGTACCACCTTTGGGCTGGGCCTTTTGGGAAGCCGCCTGTGGACGGGAAAGATCCCGGCGAAGCGCCTTTTCGAACTACAAAACACTCAGGGAGAGACCTACGCCGAGGCGGGAGCACCGTGTGGGGTAGACCCCAACCGCCTGGCACATCCCGCCGATTGGACCGACCGGCTGGACCCTGAGCGCTACGTGGGGCTCGTGGAGGTTCACCCGGAACAGGGTCTGAGCCTCTGGCGCGCCGGCAGAGCGATTTCGGCGGTGAAGCGCATCAACGGCAGACGGCAGTTCGAACTGGCGATTCGCGGCCAGGCCAACCACGCGGGCTCCACTGGGATGGACGGCCGCCGCGACGCCCTCACCGGCGCCGCCGAGGTCATTCTCGAGGTGGAAAAGCTGGGACGGAGACTGAGCGACGAACTCCCCTACAGCGTGCTCACCACCGGGGTCATCACCGCCCGCCCCAACGCCGCCAACGTGATTCCCGGCGCGGTAGATCTCTCGGTGGAGATCCGCGCGCAGGAACTCCAGGCACTGGACCGGGGAGAGGAAGAGATCCGCCGGGTCGCCGTTGACCGGTGTGCCCGCCGTGCGCTCGAAGTCACCGTGGAGCGGAGCGAGGCCGTGGCGCCGTCACCGCTGGACCCGGAAATCGCCGGTGCGCTACAGCGCTCCGCCGCCACACTCGGCCACAGTATTGAGATCGTTCCCAGCGGAGCGCTCCACGACGCCGCCATCCTGGCGCCTCACCTTCCGACGGCGATGATCTTTGTGGCAAGCCGGGACGGCATCAGCCATAACCCGGAAGAGTACAGTCGCCCGGAGGATATCGATACTGCGCTGGAGGTGCTCCTGGGGATGTTTGAGAACAATCCCGGAGGGGTGCGGGCCTCCGCGTACCAGTAGCTATATGTCGATGGGCGTTCCTCACGGTGCGCCGCCGGCGCTCCCCAGCCGCGACTGAGCAGACTCTGTCGGCGCATCGGCCACCACCACCTGGTTGCGGCCGCCGTCCTTGGCGGAGTAGAGGCAGCGGTCAGCCCGCTGGTTCCACGTCTCCTGGGTATCATCAGGCAAGAGCAGCGCCGCTCCCATCGATGCGGTTATCGTCACGCCCTTGATACCAATATCCTGGGCTATCCGCTTCACCAGCTTCTCACCGAACTGCGCCATGCCTGCCCGGTCGGTATCCGTGAGCAGGATCACAAATTCATCCCCGCCATAGCGAAACGCCCGATCCTCGGTACGGGTAGAGCGTTTAATCAGTTCCGCCAGCCTGAGCAACACTTCATCCCCGACGGCGTGACCAAAGCGATCGTTAATCTGTTTGAACTGGTCCAGATCGAGGATAATCAGACCGTAGCGAATGGTGTTCTTCTTCCGGTCGCGCGTGGATAGGGCGATCCTGAGCTCATCCTCCAAGGTACGTCGATTGTACAAACCGGTGAGGGGATCTTTGGTAGCCCAGTGAATCAATTGAGCTTTCTGTCGATTGGCCTGCAATGCAAAGAAGAAGCTAAATACGACGGTGCTGGTGGCCGCCGCAAAGAACGACACCATTTCGGCGACAGAGGCGAAAAAGGTGGCAGATGCAAAGCTCACCTGCCACAGTAGGGACAGAAGGGCCAGCGCCATAAGAACTAGCGCCACCCACGGTTGCACCATGTAGAAGATGAAAAGACTCACTGGAAAGAGCCACAATGCCCCGGACAGCCCCACAAAAAAGGGAACGAGAATAGCCGCCGAGGTGATAATCATGGCGATTACCACCGACGGTCCCCGGGTGTTGCCGGTCCGCCACGCCCGCCACGCCGCACCCACCGAAACGGCTACCAGCAGAGCATCCACGATCGCCACCACGTAGACGCCCTGCAGATAGCGGAAGACGGCAATCGGCAGGATGAACACGACGGTTATCGCCGAAACCAGTGTTATGAGCGACAACTGTCTGTCCGCTGCCAATCGACGAACACTGGGACCTGTAGGTTGCATTTCGCCTCCGGCCCCCATAGTAGTCGTTTTCATAGGTGCCGGCCAACACAATTCCTCCATCTCTCCCACACCATGACACTCCAGTAACCGATCTGGTATCGTAGCGTCCATTGTGAAGATCTCTTTCCGCTGGATACCAGTTATCGCGATCACCGCGACGGTGGTCGTATTTATTATCGTTCTTGGCGGCATGGCGCTCCGTTTAACCCGGCTCAGCACCCGAATCGAAAACCTGCAGGACGGTATAGGCGCGGAAGTGGAAGGCCAGAACCGTCTCACCCAACAGCTGGAAGCCAATCAGCGGCAATCAACACGCCACCTGCAGCAGGTACGGGAGCTGCTCAATCTCAGCCCGGGGAGCTACCGTTTTTTGGATGAGGATCCCTCACAGTCCGCGGGAGGAGACGGCGCGGAGGCCGGAAGCGACCCGGCCGGCGGTGAGCGCTCAGAACTGTCGGCGGAACTCTTCTTCACCGCCGTAGACCGAATCCGGGAAGAGCGACAGTTCGAGCAGCTTGAAGCGGCGTTGGCGGAGACGCTTCCGCGGATGGTGAACAACGCACTCCCGGCGCGCCTGGAAGTACGCTCCGGCAGACGCCTGCAGTGGAACGTCCGGGAGCAGGGCGAGACGGTGATCACCCTGGCCACCGACGGAGAGGAGTGGATGGTCTCCTCCCTGAACGGAACGCAACAGCGAATCGATGCCGGCCCGGGAGCATCCCACGAGGACACGCTCACCGAAGTGGCCGATGACGTGTGCGAGCTGTACGCGGAAATCCAGGAGGAGCGCGCCTCCCACCGTACCGCTGTGGCGGAGCTGCAGCGCTTTGTGAAGTCCCAGGAGATCTTCGCCCTCCTAAACGGTGCGCAGCTGGTAGCAGCCACCCCCACGGAAACCGACGGCGCCACGGTGCTTCCTTTCCGTACCGCCGAGACGCGGGATGAAGCGTTCGCCGTACGTGTTCGCCCTCACCCACCGGAGATCACCGTGGATGGAACCACCGCCGACGACGTGACTCACGCGAGAGAGATCCTGCGCGAACGGATTCGCGAATCCGATCCGCGCACCGCCGCGCAGCGCGTTACGGAGGCTTCTATTCGCCGTGTGCAGGAGGTGGCGCAGGACGGGGCGTTTCAGACCTACCTGGACAGCCTGAATCTACGTCTGAGCACTGAGCTGCGGGAAAGCATCGATTTCTTCTACTTCGACCTGGAATCAGGGGACCTGGAATCCGGGGACGGAGCACGCTATGGCGCGTTCGCGATTCAGAAGGATCTGGGCACGGTGTATATCACCAACGCGGAGGACGTGGTGATCACTCGTCTCACCCGCGTGCGGGAGGAAGCGTTTACCGAACTTTCCGCCGCTCCCCCGGGCGAAAGCTCGCGCGAACTGCCCTCGGATTTTCCTCCGGGGTTCCGTCCGGGGTCGGCCGGGACCGACGGCACCTCGATTCTGTTGGTGGGGACCCACGAGCGGCAGGCCGACGCGATTATCCTGGTGCATCTGCGATCGGACCGGACGATCTCCATGATTAACATCCCCCGAGACATCTGGTGGAAAGACCGCAAGCTCGGACGCCATGCCGAAGTCTATGGCGTACCACATATGGTGGACGAAATCGCCGAGCTGACCGCCGTTGACCTGGATGGATGGATCTCCGTGGATATGTACGCCTTTATTGAAATTGTGGACATCCTCGGGGGGATCGAGGTGGAACTGGAAGAGCCTCTCATCGATCCCACCTACCGCGTGCGGGAGGCGGGAGAGTGGCAGACGCTGCACTACGAAGCGGGTACCCACCGGCTCGGGGGTGTGGAGGCGCTGCGGGTGGCCCGTTCCCGACACACCTCCAACGACTTTGAACGAGCCCTGCGGCAGCAGCGCATCCTCACCGCCCTGCGGGATCGAATCAATAGACTACATGCAGGCAACCTGGACCGCGTCTATGAGATCGTGGAGTCGCTTTACCGCCACGTGGACACCAGCTACTCCATGTGGGAACTGGCGCAGTTTTTTTTGGGGTATCGTAACGCGGAAATCGCCAACCGCACGGGCCTCACCTTTGACAACGTGCTGTACAACACGTGGAGCAATCTCCACCTGCGGGGAATCGCCCCGGAAGACGCCGACGAATGGGACGCGGATGAGAATCCCGGGCAATGGATTCTTCTACCCCGGGATGATGACTGGGACGTGATCCCCTGGTTTGTGGAGCAGAACCTGTAAGCGTAACCGGCGGGAATCAGTCCGGCGGAAACCAGCCCAGCGGAAATCAGAAGGAGGCGCCCAATGGCAGGACCCATCGCAATCGGAACCGCCGGCTGGACGGACAAAACCTTGATCGCTGCCGGGTGGTACCCGCCGGACTGCACCAGCGCCGAGTGCCGCCTGCGCTACTACGCCTCGCATTTTCCCATGGTGGAGGTGGATTCCTCCTACTACGCCATGCCGTCCCAGCGCAACGCTGAGCTGTGGGTCCAGCGCACCCCAGAACACTTCGTGTTCGACATAAAGTCGTTCCGGCTCTTCACCGGCCACCAGACGCCCCCAGAGGCGCTTCCCAAGGACATCCGTACCGCCCTGCCGGAGAGCCTGGCCGACAAGAAGAACGTCTATTATAAGGATTTCCCGGAGGAACTGCGGGACGAAATGTGGGCCCGGTACGCCGCGGCGATCGGACCGCTACAGGAGGCGGGGAAATTGGGAGTGGTGCTGTTTCAGTATCCCCCGTGGGTGCGCCCCGACCCGCGTGTCTATAAGCATATCGAGGAGTGCCGCGATCGGCTGGCGGGATTCGACCTGGCGGTGGAGTTTCGCGATCGCGCGTGGTTTGCCGAGGAGCACCGGCGGGAGACGCTGGAGTTTCTCCGGCTCCTCAACCTCTCACTGGTAGTGGTGGACGAGCCGCAAGGGTTCGACTCATCACTCCCCACCGTCACCGAGGTCACCGGCCCGTACGCCATCGTTCGCTTCCACGGCCGCAACACCGCCACCTGGGAGACGAAGGGACTCTCGGCGGCGTCGGACCGCTTCAACTACGAGTATTCCCGGGACGAACTAAAACCGTGGGCGACCACCGTCCGCTCACTGGCGGAACGGGCGGTGATCGGGACGCACGTGGTGTTCAACACCAACTACGGGCGGCAGGGCCCGGACAACGCCATGGTCCTGGCGGAGCTGTTGGGGACGGGGTTGTAGCCGAATGACCGTGATCTTCCGGAAGCGAATAGGCTCCGCACGATCCGCGTTTAGCTCCTCTGAACATGAACGGTTGGCAATACGGGATGATTTTGGTACCATAAAAACTCAGATTGAGTATTACTCATCTAAAGGAGTTCATGATGAAATTACCAGATTGGTTAAAACCTGCAGTTTGGGGTGTAGTTGGAGGCGCAGTTGCGGCCATCATCGTCGGGTTCGCCTGGGGCGGCTGGGTAACGGGCGGAACAGCAACAGACATGCAACAGGCCAGTGCAACAAATGCCACCGTTCAGGCACTTACACCGCTGTGTGTCGCCAAGGGCGAGCAGGAGCCGGAAATGCTCGTTGCTCTCAATGAGGAAAGCAGTTGGCAGCAGGATGACTTCGTTATTGAGGCCGGCTGGGTTGACAATGTACGCGAACAATTCCGCACCGATGTGGCACGGGCGTGCGCCTCTGTATTGGTGGAAGGAATGGAAACCGAGTAAAGCTCGTATCTCGAGTCATCCGCGGCGCGTGACTCGGGCGAGCCCCTTGTGGAGCGTCAGCTTCCATTTCGAGAGTCATTCGCGGCGCGTGACGGCGGACCGAGAATAGTACGGTCCGAAGATAGTACTCGTCAGTCTGTGGAAACTCGCGTAGCGCCGCGTGGCTCAGGGTCCGCGTGGCTCAGGGTCTCCGCCGCAACGCCCTTTCTTTCAAAGAACGGAGGGGGGACCGGCGGGCACACACCCGGCGGTCCGGCCACACACCCGGGGATTACACACCGGGCGGGCACTCACCCGGGAATCACACACCACACACCCGGCGGTGCAGGCACACACCGGGCGGTCCGGGCACACACCAAAGGGTTAGCAGGCGCTAAAACTAGAACGTCAGCAGATGCGGCGCGATCACCAGCACCCCACCGAAAACGATCATCGCTCCCGATCCGGTTAATTTGAGACCGCGGCCCTGCGTGGCCGACATTCGCTCGGAACGGAAGGTAAAGACAAAATCAAGAAGAATGGCGACCATCGGCACTACGTAGATTAAGCCGTACCACAGGGTCCACCCGATGTGCGGAATACCGAGCCGGGGACCGTAAGTCGTCAGAAGGGTACTCATATACACCGCGGGAAGGATCGCGGTA
>JBBDTM010000085.1:298-86221 GCA_040904425.1 Alkalispirochaeta sp. | reverse complement strand
CTGGCCATGAGCCCACCTTTCTTTACGGCGTTGTTCAGTAGCGCCAAAGCCTCCGTCGACCCCGTGGCCCCAGCCATCTCGAGCCCCATCTCTTCCAGAATACGTGCCACGCTATCCCCCACCGCCGGCGTAGGAGCTAGCGAGAGATCCACGATGCCTCGGGCCACACCGAGACGATCGGCGGCCATATCCACCACCAACTGACCGAGGCGGGTAATCTTGAAGGCGGTCTTCTTGATCGCCTCGGAGAGCGTATCCACGGCGGCGTCCGGATACTGGCTGATGGCGCTCTGCACCACGCCGGGGCCGCTCACCCCCACATGCACCACGGTATCGGGGTTCCCCGGCCCGTGAAACGCCCCCGCCATAAACGGATTGTCTTCGGGAGCATTGGCAAACGTTACCAGCCGACTGGCGGCAAACCCGCCGCGATCCCGCGTTCGGTCGGCTGCCTCTTTGATCGCCCCGGCGGCGAGCTGCACCGCGTCCATGTTAATTCCCGCCCGGGAGGTGGCGACGTTCAGGGAGGCGCACACTTTTTCGGTAGTGGAGAGCGCCGCCGGAATCGCCCGAATGATGCGCTCGTCCGCGGGAGTCAGTCCCCGGTGAACCAGAGCGGAGAATCCTCCGAGAAAATCGACTCCCACTTCCTGCGCCGCCCGCTCCAGCGTTTCGGCAAAGAGCATCGGCCCGTCTCCCGCTCGGCCACCGGCTACGGCGGGACCCGCTGACGCTGATGTACCGGCGCGAGCTGAGGGGCCGAGGCCGGCACCGGCTACCATGGAGATCGGTGTTACGGCGATGCGCTTATTAATGATCGGTAGGCCCAACTCCGCCTCGATCTGGCTTCCCACTTCCGTGAGGCGCGCCGCAGAACGCGTAATCTTGTCGTAGACGCGCCCCGCAGCGCGCCGGGGATCACTGTCCACGCAGTCCAATAGGTTGATTCCCATCGTGATCGTCCGCACATCGAGATTTTCCTCGGTAAACATGCGAAGCGTTTCTTCAATTTCAAAGGGGGAGAATATCATCTACTCTCCCCTACACGCGGTGCATCGCCGTGTAGACATCCTCGTGCTGCAAGGAGATCTGCACTTCAATGGTGCGGCCGAGCTCGTCCAGATCGCTCCGCAAAGGCAAAACTCACCGCCGCGATGATCCCCGGTTTGTCCTTGCCCACTACCGTGCACACTGCCCGCATCGACGCCTCCTGGCCCCGGAGTGTAGCGAGTTACCCGGGGGGCTGTCACGACTGCTCCGGTCGAGGCCGATACATTTGGTATGAAGATGATGCGTGCGCCCTGGAGCCGAGCGCTCCTGTTGATGATCGCGATGGCCCTGGTACTGGCGGCGTGTGCCGGTGACCCGGAACCCCTTCCCGCTCCCCCTCCTGAAGCTCCCGCGCCGACACCACAAGAACCAGAGATAGAAGAACCCGCGCCGGAACCGGAGCCTGAACCGCTCGGTCACGCACCACTGGTAGGCACGCGGTGGACGCTCCTTCGGCTGTACGGGGACATGCGGCGACTCACCCCCCAGAAGCGCGATGTGTGGGTTGAGTTCGAACCGGGGGAATCGGCGGAGGCGGGAGCTCCTGCCGGCTCAGGAACGATCATCGCCCAGGGACCGGAGAATCCGATCAACGGCCGGTATCGCTACCAGGCGGACGAAGAATCTCCGCGCAATTCGCTTGAGTTCGAAGAAGGGGTCCTGGTTGGAGAAGATATCATCCGCCGCCGCGCGGCGGGAAGCTTTTCCGAACTGGAAGATGTGCTGTTGGAGAACTTCCAACTCTTCAAGGGCTACTACATTTCCGGGGAGTCACCGGAGGACAGCACGCTCACGATCTGGGGCGGATTTCGCACGGAAGAGGTAGTCCTGATGGAGCTCGCCGCGGAACCGGCGGACGCTTTCCGGGCGGCTCCAGTCTCGGCGGAATAGCCCCCGCACCCCACAGCCCCGCACGACCGGCGGGGGCCGGCCGCCTGTTTGCCCCCACCTGCCTGCCCTGCCACCCACTCCGGTTGCACCGGGCGCCCGGGCGGGATACGATGCCCGGCATGAGCAAGACGATCGCAGTACTGGCGGGCGACGGGATCGGCCCGGAGGTTATGGAACAGGCGGAGGCGGTTCTCGGAGCCGTGGAAAAACGGTTTGGGGAGCGGTTTACGCTGCAGCACGCCGATGTGGGAGGAATCGCCATCGACACCCACGGCACGGCGCTCCCCGACTCAACGGTGGAGACGTGCCGTGCCGCCGATGCGGTCCTCTTCGGGTCGGTGGGTGGCCCCAAATGGGAGCACCTGCCCCCGGAAGAGCAGCCGGAGCGAGGGGCACTGCTCCCGCTACGGAAGATTTTCAAACTGTTTGCAAACCTGCGCCCGGCGATCGTCTTTCCGCAATTGGCGCACGCCTCGCCGCTCCGACCGGACGTCCTCGGCGGCACCCTGGACGTGCTGGTGGTTCGAGAGCTTACCGGTGGCATCTATTTTGGAAGCCCCAAAGGGCGGGAAGAAGGTGACGATCCCCGCGCCTTCGACACCCTCGTGTACCATCGCAGCGAGATAGAACGGATCGCCCGGATCGGATTCGAGGCCGCCCGTTCGCGCGCAACCGACGGCAACTCGCCCCGGCTATGCTCCATCGACAAAGCCAACGTACTCACTTCCATGGTGTTCTGGCGGGAAGTGGTCACGGCGGTTGGAAAGGAGTATCCCGACGTGGAACTGACCCACATGTACGTGGACAACGCAGCGATGCAACTGGTAAAGAACCCGCAACAGTTTGATGTAATTCTCGCCGGTAACATGTTCGGCGATATACTCTCCGACGAAGCGGCGATGCTCACCGGAAGCCTGGGCATGCTCCCCAGCGCCAGCCTCGCCGCGGACGGGTTCGGTCTCTATGAACCCTCCGGCGGCAGCGCTCCGGACATCGCGGGCCAGGGTATCGCCAACCCGATCGCCCAGATTCTGTCGGCGGCGATGATGCTCAAGTACAGCTTTGGCATGAGCGAGGCGTACGACGCGATTTTCAACGCGATCCGGACCGTGCTGGACGCCGGATACCGCACCGGAGATATTGCCGCCACCGGGGATACCGTAATCGGCACGGCGGAAATGGGTCGCCGAATCGCTGAGGCGGTGGCCACCTCGTGAGTCAACCCGACGCCGTGTGGGATGCGTTCACCTCCGTGGAGATCCGGGTGGGTACGGTGCGGGAAGCGCATCCGTTCCCCGAGGCCCGAACGCCGGCGATCAAACTCTATATCGATTTCGGCGCGGGCGACGAGCGGTGGTCCAGCGCGCAGCTCACCGACCGATACACACCTAACACCCTGGTGGGCCGGCAGGTATTGGCGGTGACCAATCTCCCGCCGAAGCGCATCGCCGGATTCAAGTCCGAGTGTCTCACGGTGGGAGTAGCCGCCGCTGATGGTGCGGTAGTCCTGGTGTCTCCGGATGAACCGGTAGCCGACGGCGCGCGCCTATTCTAATGGGCTGTATCGAGAATCATGTTGCGACTTGCCCGGTAACACCCGGCGTGACATGTAATTACTCAGCGTGAATTGTTGCGCCGATCCTATTTCCGTTGAGCAGCGAGAAATGCGCCCCAATCCGCAACACGATTGTGTATACAGCCCCCTCAAAGCACATCAAAGTCCAGTCCGGCCTGCTTGGCAACCTCCCGCGCAAGGCTGCGGCCGTCCGGAGTACCCTGAATAACCCGAAACAGGTTTTTGGGACGAATGGTCAGACTCAACCCCTCCACCCGCTGCGGAACGTCGTGCAGGTGCGTGGCGAAGAGCGCTCGCGCTCCGCGAGCTGCGATCACTTCGAGCAATTCCTGGGAAAGCTCGAGTGCGTCGGAAACGCCCGTGGAAGAGAACGTTTCGTTCAACAAAACCAGTGTTCGGTCGTCGCAGTGGGCCAGGAGCGCGGCCACCTGGGCGGCCTCCTGCGCAAAGCGCCCACCCACCGGCTCGGCTCCTTCTCCACCGGCGAAATGCGTCACAACCTTTGTCTGCTCCAGGACAGACGCCGACTGCGCCGCCACCGGCAACCCCACTTGCCCGAAGAGCTGTGCGATGCCCACCGCTCGGACGAATGTCGTCTTACCGCCGTTGTTTGGTCCCGTGACGATCGCCAGGGGCGTTTCCGCGAAGAGCGTCTGATCGTTTAGTACTATCGAAGGCTCCTCCGGGCCGATCTGGTTCAGCGCCAGGAGCGGATCGTAGATCTCCCTGGCAGCAAAGCTTCCGTCGGAGGAGATGTCCGCCGTAGTCGTGGGGAGACCGGCCGCCTGCAGGCGGAGTTCGAGTTCCGAGATCGATTCATACACCGAAAGCTCCGCCACTAGTCGCTGCAACCAGGACAGCTGGATCGAATTGTATCGCTTCAACGCGCGCTCCAGCGGTCGTGATACGTCCCGCAACAGATGATCCAGTTCCTCAAACAGCGGAGACAACGGAGCCGGACCGGCCCATTCCGACGGGGCGGTATTCTTCCGGATCGTGGTCCGCGGACGGTAGGAGTGGTCCGTCCCGAAGAGCGATTCCCCCAGCGCATCCAGAACACCGCCGGAGGTGTATTCCTCCTCATTCACCGACAGGAGCACCGCCTCGCGCGGTCGAAGCCGATCGTCCAAGTTGATTCCGACAGTGACGCTCCGTCGATCACGCAATCCATCCTGCAACGCGGGCAGTTCCCGCCGAAGACGGGAAACTTGATTATCGGAATCGAGGCGATGGAGCAGTTCCCGGAGCTCATTCAGACGCGCCGATTTCACGCTCTCGACGCACCCATCTAGGGTTGATTTCAACGTATCCAGCGACTCCACGAACAGCGAAAGATCGCCCAATCTCCATACCAGCTTCAGAATGTCGCGGTCCTGCTCCCGTTCACCCACCGTCTGAATCTCGGCAGCGCGGTCATGGAGTGTGGCAACTACCGAACGGAGTTTCTCGTTCCGGACGAAGTCGGCGGTGATTTCAGTTCGAGAGTGGCGCACCGCCTCCGACGCGGGAACGGCAAGTACAGATTCCACGTCGCGACGAACCGAAGGGGACGAGGTGATCGCCGCGATGAGTTGGGGAAGACGGAGGTCTTCCGACACCGTGAGATCCAGCACAGCCGGCCGCTCCGGCCGGGCAGCAGGATCCCAGAGGAGGGAGAACTGCGCCAGCTCCGAAAGCGCCGGCGACTGATTGGCGTCATTATCGCCCAGAGCCATACCGCTTAGCCCTTCCGATGGCGACGATCGAGTTCCGTGAGGACCTCTTCCATGCGCACGCCTTCCGCCTGCAGGAGTACCATCATGTGGTAAATGAGATCCGCTCCCTCGGAGCGAATTTGCTCGGGGTCGCCGGCAAGAATCAGTTCTACCGCCTCCTCTCCCACTTTCTTCCGGATCTTCTCCGCTCCTTTCAAGAAGAGATGAGTCGTGTAGGATCCTTCCGGCATGGTGCGATGGCGTTCCGCGATAACGTCACCGAGGGCACTCAGCACGGATTCCGTTCGACTCGCCCCTTCTCCGGAAGCGGTGGTAGGAGCGCCGGATTGGAGTCGCCGATCTCCGGCGGGTGTATCAGCGGGTGCATCGATGGACTCACCGGCGGGCGCCACGACGGATTGCTCCGGCGAGACCGTTCTCTCCGACGCGCCGGTGACGCCCCGCCCGATAAGGCGAACCTCCCACCAGGAGTCGCGCTGAACAAAGCGATCATAGCCAATCCCGCCGTCGCCATAGGGCAGGACGCGCCCGGTGCCGGGATCCACGATCCACAGTTCACTCTGTTCGAGACTCTTTGTGCGGCTCTTCTCGTTGCAGGCAGCCACGGCGACAACGGTGCCGTCGGCGTCTGCCCCATATATCAGTAGCGTGTCAGACATGAATTCTCCCGTTTTGGCGTTTTAAGCGGTGCAGCTGTGCGGCAGTACAGTTTCAAGCCGCAGCAACCGCCGCAATCGCTGCAGCCAGGTCGAAGCGCCCCTCGTACAACGCCCGGCCCACGATAATACCCGCCACCATATTCTCACTCAACTGCTGCACGCGGAAGGCGTCGTCCGTATCGGCGATCCCACCGGAAAGAATGACGGGAATCTCCGTGGCGCGCGCCACGGCCACAGTTCCGTCTATGTCCGGGCCTTCCAGCATCCCGTCCCGGGCGATGTTGGTGTATTCCACCGCGGAAAAGCCCATCGTTCCGGCGCGGCGGGCAAGGTCTTCGGCGCGAAGCGCGGTATCCTCCTGCCACCCGGAAACGCGCACCCAGCCATCCCGGGCGTCGATAGAGGCGATCATTCGCGGCCCGGCGAACGCGGTCCACTCCGCCACCAGATCGGGATTCCGGGCAAGGACGGTGCCCACCACCGCGTAGTCGATTCCCAGATCCAGCACCGTCTGCAGGGCATCGCGATCACGGAGACCGCCGCCAACTTCGAGTTCCACCGAGACGGCGCGTCGAATATCGCGAATCACCGTTCGATTGTCACCGCGTCCCCGCGCCGCATCCAGGTCCACCAGGTGAATGCGACGGGCACCGGAGTCCACCAGGTGCTGCGCCATGTCAACCGGGTTTTCATCGTAGACGGTGGTATCGGCGTAGGATCCCTGCCGCAGGCGCACGCACGCGCCGCCGATGAGGTCAATCGCGGGAATGATGATCATATGTGCTCGAGAAACGCCGCTTCGTACTCAGCCAATCCCCGGAACGCCTCGGACCGCACGGGAAACGTCTCAATCTCGAAGAGCGACTCGTAGGCGGACGGCTCCTCGCCGTCGCGGGCGGCGATAGCGGTAATCGCCGCCCCCAGGGAGGTGGCCTCCTCAATTCCGGTGAGATATACCGGATTGTGTCCGAGAAACGCTCCCACCAGAATGTTGTAATCCAAATTGTGACGGAACCCACCTTCGGTAAAGATCGCCATCCCCGGGGTGATTCCCACCCGTTCCAACGCGACTTTGCTCTGGATCGCCAGGGAAAGGTTCAGGGTGGCATACGCCGCCGGAAGGTCCTGAAACAGGGGCGGCACCACCGTTCCGTTCTTGATCTCCTCCAGTTCATACTCCCGACCAGCATCAATGACGCGGGCCCGGGAGGTGGGGAACTGCCCGGAACCGGGGACTATACCGGGGATAATGAAGTGCTGCCGTTGGTCCAGCACCCGCTGGTAGAGACTCTTATTGAAGTCGGGGAGCATATCCGTGCTGTGGATCTGCTTCAGGATGTCGCTGTAGGTCTCGAACTCCTGTCCACCCATGAGAATCGACGTCTTCACTGGGGTTCCGAAAGGGGAGATGTTAAAAAACACCGTCTTCCCGATCTCCTCTTCCGCGAACTCCGCCGGCATTCCCTCCCCGTGGGGACCGGGATTCATCGCCACGCACCACGTGCCGGTACTGTTCAGAAGGAAATCTTCCCCCTTCTTCTTCAGGAGGTAGGGAAGGAGCGAGGCGTTACTGTCGTGAATGCCTGCGGTCACCGGCACGTCGGTACCGATACCGGTCTGTTTCGCAGCCGCCGCGCTCACGGTGCCGATCGTTTCCCAGGATCGCATCGGCTTTGCGGGCAACGCGGCCCGAATGCCCAACTCATCCGCCACATGCGACCAGTCCCACTTCTTGAAGTCCCACAGGTAGGAGTGGCATCCGACGTACGTAAAATCCGCGGCGTACGTGCCGGTTAACAGATAGGCGAAATACTGCGGAAAGAACAACACCCTGGATACCTTCTTAAACTGCTCCGGCCACGTTTCCCGCGTGAAGAAGAGCAGCTTGCCGGGATTTACCAGTGGCTTAATCTCTGCGGTGGCGGTCTCTCGCTGCAAGTCGTTTCGCGATCCCACCGCTGCGTAAAACCGATCGTGAAACGCCGCCTCCGGGGTGTGCGTATAGGAGACCACGGGACACGCCGGGGTGCCGTTCTCATCCAGCGTAACCACCGAGGCTCCGTGCGTCGTAACCGCCACGGAGGTAATTGTGTATTCCGCCGAAAGCTCCTTGAGCGTGGCGAACAACCACTCCCGTACCGCGTCCATCGGTTCCAGCTCGATACCGTCAACGACCTCGCTCTCGAAATGGCGATATCTCCGGTCGAGAAGCCGCAAATTGCCGTCAAAGATCATAATCTTCTTGTTGGTCTTTCCCACGTCAAAGACCGCGATTGTATCAGTCATGGTATGGCTACTCCTGCCGGTATTGTAAACGTAGAGGCGGGCCGCCACAATGGATCACATATGCCGCAGTTGATGAATCCCGTGGAACGGGCGCGCCGCCGCGCCCTCACTGAAGGGCGTATCCGCACGCTGGTAAACACCTCGTTCTCCGCCGCCGGCATCCGCTGGCTGGAGGAGCTCTACCAGGAAGCCTGGTCGGAATGGCGCCGAAACCCGAGCTATACGCCCACGGGACGCGGCGGTCTCACGGCGCGCGCCGCTTTGGCGGCGGAGGTCGGCCGCCGGGGAATGCGCGCCGAACCGGAGGATTTCCTGCTCACCGCCGGATCGAGCATCTCCTATCACCTGCTCTTTTCCACTCTCCGGAACGGGCAGGGATCAGCCACTGTCGCGCTGCCCACACCAGGGTACCCGCTGTTCGAGGGGATCCTCTCGCCACTGGGGATGGAACCGGTGTGGTATCGCTGTCCCCCGGAGAACGGCTTTCTTCCGGATCGTGCGGAGATCGAACGCCTCGTGGTGGGCCCCGGACCGGACCCGGCGGCGCTGGTGATTATCAGCCCCAACAATCCCGCCGGCGTAACGTACCCCGAGGAGACGATCACGGCGATAGTGGAAACGTGCGCCCGGGCCGGGGTGATGGTCATTATCGACGAGGTCTTCAGTCTGTTTCGAACCGGCACGGTGGAAACAGTGGAAAATGATCTGGTACCCCACGACACCTCAGGGAGTTCGGTACCGGTGGTGCATCTCAACGGATTCTCGAAACTGTGCGCAGCTCCGGAGATTAAACTCGGATGGATTATGGTATCCGGTGGAAAACCCGAGGAGCGAAATCGCCTCACGGAGACCCTCGACACCCACCATGACACCTACCTGTCTCTTTCCGGCTTCGCGGAGGCGGCGGTGGAGCCGTTCATCACGGGTGATGGCGCCCGCACCGCTCGCCGTACGATACGAGCGCGCGTGAACGACCTGCGAGAGGCGCTGGTCCACGAAATCAACTCGTTGCCGGGCTGCCGGACGGCTCCTGTAGACGGTGGCATTCACGTTCCCTTTGCGCTCGATCCGGTGATTGCGGCGGAGCGATTCGGAACTGTCGATGACGAAGCGATCGCGGTACAGATACTAAACACCACCGGGGTGTATCTTCATCCGGGATATTTCTACGGCCTGGATTTTCCGCGGTTCAGCGGGGCGCCGTGGTTTATCGTGAGCGCTCTCACCGACGAAACAGCACGAACCGAGGCGTTCGCCGCACTACGGCACGTACTATGAGGCGGTGGCGGTCTGAGGAAGCTCAGAGGAGTCGGCGAAAACGGCGTCGGAAGAGTCCGAGGGAGCGTAGCCGTTTTCATCGGTGAAGGTGCTGACGATCACCAGCTCACTTCCGACCCACACGGGAAACGTCTCGGAGTGTATGTGGCGAACCGTACCGGTGGCGGAGAGTATGTCACCGTCCGTGTGCAGATGCCACGGGCGATCTTCCCGCTCACTCTGGTGCACCAACCGCAGAAACGTATCGCGGGCGGCGCTACACGCTTTCTCATAGGGAATCGTCGCCGGCGCCACGGAAGCTTGCACCTCCCACAGCGGACGACCCAGCACCCGCTCGCGTTTCAGCCCCGTCCACTCTCCGGCGGCGTCATTCCACTCCACCACACACCCCAACCGGTCCGCCACGACCATGGGGCGAATGTGTAACCGAAAGAGAGCCTTGTGCAACTCTGAGAGCCCGATCTGCGCACGTTCCATTCCTACAATTCCGTTGAGGAATTGTACCACGGTTTACACGCTGTCGAGGAAACACCACTTGACTTTTGGATTACGAGTGGTAGTTTTTAGCCGTTCAACGAACAACGGAGGAACACACAGATGGCATTCAATGAACGGACCCACGCCCTGTCGCAGGCAGTGGCGCGGCAGCGAAGCATTCTTAAGAACGTATATACCTGGATGGCCCTGGGGTTGGCGATAACCGGCGTAGTGGCGATGTATGTCGCCGGAAATACACAACTGGTGCGGTCGATCGTTATGAACCGAGGTCTGTTTTTCGGACTGATCATCGGAGAACTGGCGTTGGTGTGGTTTCTATCCGCGCGCATCCAGACGATGAGTCCCACCGCAGCGACCATGTCCTTTGCCGGATACGCGATACTCAACGGAATCACGCTGTCGGTGATCATTCTGGCGTACACCGGAGCAAGCATCGCGGTGACCTTTTTCGTCGCGGCCTCAACCTTCGGCGTGCTCAGCATCTATGCCGTCACCACTACCCGCGAATTGGGAGGGATGGGACAGTATCTGTTCGCCGGGCTGATCGGCATCATTATCGCCTCGGTGGTGAATATGTTTATCGGCAGCGCCATGATCGACTACATAATTTCGTTTATCGGGGTGTTTCTTTTTATGGGACTCACCGCCTACGATACGCAGATGATAAAGCGCTGGTCGGACCAGCTCAGTGGTTCGGCGGACGAAGCCGACTACATGCGAGTATCCATCCTCGGAGCTCTTAAGCTCTATCTCGATTTTATCAACCTCTTTCTCTTTCTGCTCCGATTCCTCGGTAATCGCCGGTAAGCCTTCCGGCGCACCCGGCACGTGCGGGATACTCCCCACCGGAGCGCTGGAATGTTGCGCTTCGGTGGACTGTTGCTTCACCGCTGCGATACTCTTACACCTGTGATGAACATTCCGGAACTCGCTACCCATTCCATCGATTACCGCGTTGTCGGCGTTTCGGCGCTGGAGTTGTTCATGGATGTCACACCGTCGCCGATCGTTTCCATCGAGACGACGGCGGATGTGGTGGAGCTCGCCTCGGTAGTGGAACGTCTCTCATTTCCCGGATTTCCCGGATGGGATGCAATGTTCACCGCCGGTGGGAATCGGGTTCTGGTTCGCTCCGTGGATCAGTTCGGTGCCGCACCCCACCGTCACGGCGAGAGCGCCTGGTCCGACCAGGGGCTGCGCCACCCCCTGATGCGCCTCACCTATGACCCCCGGCGGCGAGCGTTTGCCGATCCGGATGGACTCTATGAGACGCTGGCGGTAGCCCGTTCGCGACTCGGTGCGCGGCACGCCCGAAAGAAGCTGGACGCCACCGATATAGAGCCGGTAGAGGTGGACAACCTGGACGCGGTGGAAGCGGCGGTCCTGAGCGCTCGCACGCCCCTGGTCCCCCGGGGATACCCGCTTACCGTGCCGACGTGGACCCCCATTCCCGGCATACCGGGGACATGGCATAGGCTCCTCCTGGAGCAGATCCTCACGGGACGCTTCGCCTGGCGTGGGCTGGAAATTCTCTCCCGGAGCGGGTACGTCGACGACGTTCTGCCGGAGCTGGCCCCCATGAACCGGACGGACCACAGCAAAGAGGGCCATCCTGAGGGCAACGTCTGGAAGCACAGCGTGGAAACGATGAAGTACCGTAAGACACCGGAGTTCATCGTAAGCCTGGCGCTCCTGTTGCATGACGCCGGCAAACCGTACGCCGAAGCGGAGGGGCAAAACCGGTTCAACCGTCATGCCGAGATTGGAGCCGATCTCTCCCGGCGTCTGCTGGAGCGGCTGGACGCTCACCGGGGTGATGTGGAAGACGTGACGTGGATCATTCGAAACCATATGATGCCGGGAGCGCTTGAACGGCTACCGGACTACCGGCGTGATCCGATCATGGAGTCGCCGCTGTTTCCGCAACTGCTGGAGGTATATAGGTGCGATCTCAGCTCCACCTATCGCGGTCCCGACGGTTACTATCGCGCGTGTCGCGTGTATCGGCGCTTCCTCAAACGGGATCGCCGCCGCCGGGAGGAGTGCGCCACTCGCCGGCTGGTGGAACTTTACGTCGAGTAGCGGCCCGCCGGCTTTGTACCGGCATAACGATACCGGATCCGGCATTCGCAGGCGTTCCCCTACGGTCGTGTTACCAAAGAACCCCGGACGCCGTGAGGCTCGTCATAGCCGCTCCAGCAGAATCCGTTTCATATCATCCACCGTGGGTTGCACCACCACCGACTGCTTCTCGCGAGTGAGCAGACGCGACAACCGTTCCGGAATTTCCGGCTCAACTCCCACCGCCCGGCGGCTCACTTCCACGAACTTCGCCGGATGGGCGGTAGCCAGGGTAACCACGGTAGCGTTGCTGCCCCGTTCGTTCTCCAGTCGGCGGCGCGCCGCGTACACGCCGGTAGCGGTATGGGGACAGATTAGGTGCCCCCTGCTCTGCCACACCTCTTTCATTGTGGCGGCGATCTCCCGGTCGCTCACGGATACTCCGGAGATGAGGCTGTTAATGTCGAGCGCGCCGTTGGAAAAGATCTGCTTCAGGCGCTCAAAATTACTGGGGTTTCCCACGTCCATGGCGTTGGCCAGCGTCCGCAATGAGGGCCGGGGCGTGAAAATGCCCGTTTCCAGATACTTCGGAACCACATCGTTCGCGTTGGTGGCGGCCACGAACTCCGACACCGGCATGCCCCAGTGCCACGCCATCACACCGGCGGTGAGGTTACCGAAATTGCCGCTGGGCACGGAGAACACGATTTCGTCGGCGACCTCGTCCTTGAGCTGGGCAAAGGCGTAGACGTAGTAGAAGCTCTGCGGAATGAGGCGCCCCACATTAATGCTATTGGCGGAGGTCAGATTCAGGCGTGCGGTGAGTTCTTCATCGACAAACGCGTCTTTCACCATCCGCTGACAATCATCGAAGGAACCCTCGACTTCCAGGGCGAACACGTTTCCCCCGAGAGTCGTCAGCTGTTTCTCTTGAAGCGGGCTTACCCGACCGGAGGGATAGAGGATCACCACGTCGATGTTTTCCCGACCGAAGAAGGCGTTGGCCACAGCACTGCCGGTGTCGCCACTGGTGGCGGTGAGAATCACCGCCCGCTCCCCCCGCGCTTTCAGGTGTTCTTCCATAGCCGCCGCCAGAAAACTTGCGCCAAAGTCCTTAAAGGCGCAGGAAGGGCCGTGAAAGAGCTCCAGCAGCACCACCCCCGGTTCCAGCGGTTTGAGTTTCGGTTCGAAGGGGAACGCCTTCAACGCCAGCTTCCGCGCGCCGGCGGCATCGTACTCGTCCGGAAGAAGGCCCTGTATCAGGGCCCCCGCCAGATCCACGAAAGACAGGTCTGCCCCGAAGCTGCGAATCAGGGCGCGCAGGTCAGGGTCTTCGGCGGAATGGTACAGCCCGCCGTCGGGAGCGAGGCCGCGGAACATCGCCTCCCCGAAGCTCACTTCCCGGCGTTCCGTGGTATCTCGGGTACTGACGAATTTCATGTTTCCCCCTGCGACGAAAAGAACGCGCCGTGCACCACGTTCAACGTGCTATGGCGGTCGGTGCGATCGATAATGAAGGAGATATTCATTTCGCTGGACCCCTGGGCGATCGCGAGAACGTTGATGCCGCTGTCTCCCAGTGCGCTGAATAGCCGCCCGGAAATGCCCGGACGTCCCCGCATATTCGCGCCGATCACCGCCACGATTTCCAGTCCGGAGCGTTCCTCAAACTGGTCGATGCGGCGCTGTTCCAGTTCCTCCCGCAGCTCTTCCCGAAGAAACCGCCCGGCCCGGTCCAGCTCGGATTCCCGAATGCAGACGCAGATACTATGCTCACTGGATGCCTGGGAAATCATGATAATGTTCACTCCCGCCTTGGCCAGAGCGCCGAAGACCCGGGATGCCATACCGGGAATGCCCAGCATTCCGCCGCCCTCCACGTTGATCAGAGCCACGTGGCCGATCGAGGCGATTCCGGTGATGTCCCGTTCATGGTGCACCGGCCTGCCGCTGATGAGAGTTCCCACCACACCGGGGTTCAGCGTGTTCTTAATCCACAGCGGAATATTCCGTTCCACCGCCGGGAGCATCGTGTAGGGATGGATCACTTCAGCCCCAAAGTACGAAAGCTCCATCGCCTCCTGCAAACTGATCTCCGGAATGACAAACGCATCTTCCACAAAACGGGGATCGGCGCTCATGACTCCGTCAACATCGGTCCAGATCTCCACCGACTCCGCGGAAATTGCAGCGCCGATGAGCGAAGCGGTGTAGTCCGAACCGTTCCGTCCGAGGGTTGTGGTGAATCCGTCCTCGGAGGTTGCGATAAATCCGGTGATTACGGGAATCCCCGCGCACCGGTGCAGCCGCGCGGCGGCGCGCTGGTACGTTTCGGCGTATTCTACTACCGCGCTGCCGTGGGTCGTATCGGTGAGAACGATCTCCCGGGCGTCAACAAATTCGGCGGGCATCCCTTCCTGGGTGAGAAAAGCCGCCACCACCACGCAATTGATGCGCTCTCCGAAGCTCAACACCAGATCCATGGTGCGGTCGGAGCACTCCCGGATCAGCTCCACGCCGTGAAGCACGTCTCCCAGTTCGGCGATCATCTCCGTGACCGTGTTAATCGCCGTGGTACCGGTCGCCCCGGGGATCAGATCCGCAACGGTGTCGCGGTGACGCCTGCGGAGCTCGTCCAGGGCGTCGCGATGTCCCGGGTCCCCCAGTTCGGCGCTCCGGGCGGCGGATATGAGAGTATCGGTTACACCTTTCATCGCGGACAGCACCACAGCCACCGGCTGGTCCTTCATGGAGGTCCGTACGATCTCGGCCACCCCCCGAATCCGACTCGCGTCGGCCAGCGAACTCCCGCCGAATTTCATCACTTTCATGTTGCGCCCCACTGTAGCCAACCGATACCATAGCTGCAAGTATGCGCTTCTCCCTGCGCTCTTGCGCGGTCCTATCGGTCGTAATTACCTCGCTTCTGACCGTTTTCGCGGGTTGCATGACCCCCGAGCCGGTTCGTGAGGTCGATCCCCGTTCATCTGAGTCGCACGCTGCGTCATCGGTCGAGACGCCGTCCGGGAATGGAAAGGACGAAGTCCTGGAGGAGGGGGAGACCGCCACTACCCTTCCAGAAAACGCATCGGTGTTTCTGAGCAAGGGACTCTCCAGCGGATTTGACCCGGTGATCGTGGAAAACGCGGTGGCCGCGGGGTGGTTCTATCCCCTGGAGGGCGGCGGCACGGACAAAGAAGACCACGCGGAATCAGACCGCATTACTCCCGGTGCGATGGGACTCTACGCGTCGTCCCAGTCCCTCTACCTGGCATACCGGCCTGCTCCGTCAGCCTCCGGCGGCCAAGATGGCAGTACCCAGATCTCTTTGCTGTTGCCGCAATCCGAGAACCGTCGCGTGCGTACGTTTGAGCCGGTGGACCTGACGACACGCCCCGGTCGACCCACCGGATTCCGGGTACGCTTTTCCGGGGACAACCGCGATGAAGAGATCATCGTGATCTGGACGAACCGCCTTGAAAGCGCTCCGTATACGGGGCGACTCCCGATGACCGCCGTGCGCCGGACGGCGTTCCGAGACCTTACCGATGATGGAGTTCGAGAGATGGTTCACCTCTCGGTCGTCTTTGATACCGGCGGTAAACGGGAGATCATCGTGGACGCCCTCCGATGGGATTCAACGGACTTCGTTCACATTGGGTCGATCTCCCTGATTCGGGCGATCAACGAAGAATTGACGCACCTCGAAGAGCGACTTAGAAACGACGACGATGCCCAGTGGGTGGCGACTGCGAACGCCGCCTTGCAACCGCTCGATGAGGCACCACCGGTGGGACCGTTCCTTCCGGCAGAACGTGTTCGCGTGCCGCGGATTGCGGAACTGTCCATCGACCTGGGCCGGGGAGAGTGGCAATTCTTTCACAATATCGCCGTGGAAGGAAATCTCTACCGGCTTCGTATCCATCTTGAGGCAAATCCGCTGGCGGAGCATCCGGCGCGAATCGCCGGAATCCAAGGACTGTAACGATGTACAAGTATATCATTAATGGCGCGACACCTCTTCACGGTACCGTTCGAGCCAGTGGAAACAAGAACGCCGCTCTCCCGTGCATCGCGGCGTGCCTTCTCACCGAGGAGGAAGTGGTTCTGGGCAATATGCCCGATATCGAAGACGTCCATGTAATGACTGAGATTCTCCGTAGCATCGGGGTCACTGCGGAACAGGACGGGCCCAACACCTGGCGCATAAACAGCAAAGGTCTCAACTCTTCGGAAATATCTTCGGAGATGGCCACAAAGATTCGGGCTTCGATTCTGTTTGCGGGACCGCTCCTCGCTCGCACCGGTTCAGTGGTGCTCGCTCCCCCCGGAGGAGACATTATCGGTCGGCGGCGGCTCGACACCCATTTTCTGGCTTTGGAGGGCCTGGGTGCCACGGTGGTGGTGGACGGGACGTTTCACTTGCACGTAAACCGCCTCAGGGGAGCTAATCTCTTCTTGGACGAGGCATCGGTTACCGCTACGGAAAACGCGATCATGGCCGCGGTCCGTGCAGATGGTACGACGGTAATTGAGAACGCCGCCAGCGAACCCCACGTCCAGGATCTGTGTCACCTGCTTAACCGCATGGGAGCACGGATCAGCGGGGTCGGGTCCAATATTCTTACGATTCACGGTGTGGACCGGCTTCACGGAGCCGCCTACGACATTGGGGCGGATTTTATGGAAGTGGGCAGCTTTATCGGACTCGCCGCTGCCACGCGGGGAGAAATCACCATCGAGCGGGCGGCGCCGAGCCAGCTCAAGATGACCAGGATCGCGTTCAATAAGCTCGGAATCGACTGGGAAACGGACGGCGACACGATCCATGTGCCGGCCGTACAGAAATTGAGCGTTCAGACCGATCTCGGCGGCATGATTCCTAAGATCGATGATAGCCCGTGGCCCGGATTTCCCCCCGACCTCACCAGCATCGTCACCGTCGTAGCTACGCAGGTCGCCGGAACCGTTCTCATCCACGAGAAGATGTTCGAATCTCGAATGTTTTTCGTAGACAAGCTGATCGGCATGGGGGCGCGAATCGTGCTGTGTGACCCACATCGCGCGGTTGTCAGCGGTCCGGCACCACTCACGGGATCACAACTGACCTCACCGGACGTGCGGGCCGGCATGGCGATGGTAATTGCCGCCCTCAGCGCGCAAGGGGAAAGCGTAATCCACAACGTGTACCAGATAGAGCGGGGATACGAGCATCTCACCCGGCGTCTGCAAACATTGGGCGCGGATATTCAGCGAGTCACGGTAGCGGAATAGCGGATTCCGACCGCTCTATCGGCGCTCGCGAATCTGCGAAAGCAGTCGATCGTGAGCGTTCCGGATGCGGACAAAGGCGTCCGCCATCGTCCGGCGCTGCTCCGGCTCCAAGTCCCCCCCGGTGTCAGGGTGAAGCTCCGCGGCAAGCGAGCGAAACGCTCGGCGGACCGATATCTCGTCGGCATCGGCGGCAACCCCCAAGATCGTACAGGCGTGACGATCGAGGCCCTGCCAGGGGGGCAGCGGCACAGAGAATTCGTGGGCCACGGTGCGGATCACCTCCAATTCGGCGGAGCTCATTCCCTCGCTGTCGGCACACGCCACCGTCACCATCAGATAGAGGAGCTGAGACTTCCGTTCATCGTCCCATTGCTGAAGCGTCTCTACTATTGCCGATCTGTTGATCCGCGGATGCTCGCGCAAGCACAGGTCGATAACCGACCTCCGCGAAAACCCTCCTCGCGTTCGTCGAGATCGCGAGGAACGGGGCCACGGCTCGCGTAACGCCTGCTCCACCTGAACCACCCGCGGGGGACCGTCGGCGCGCAAGACGTTGATAAGAATCGCGGCGGTCCCCCAATTCTCAACGAGCTCCCACCGCCGTTCCCGCTGCGGTTCCGAGAGAAACCGCTCCAACCGCCACCAGGGACCCACCGTGTGGCGAAACTGATCCACAAGCCAACCGGCGAGAAAACCGAAAACGGCTCCCACCGGCCCCGCCGGCGCACCGATGGTGAAGCCGATCATCCGTCCCAGAAAGCGCTTCATGGTTCAATCTGCTGTCGTGCCGCGGAAGTGATAGCCAGAAGCAGTGCAACAATCATGACTCCCGCCGCAACCACAACCGTGGTCGCGGCGGCGCCGTGCAGAACCAGAGCCCGGAGGACCGAGTCCGCCACCGATCGAACCAGCGAAATCACCCACCACGTGGCCCATGGTAAGAGCGGCACCAGAAGCACCACCAGTATCGGTGGGCGACCGATATACAGACTGCGATAGCGCCACGCGATGGAAATCGAAGAGAAAACCGTGACGAAGAATCCGACGATACGCATGATCCGGTAGACCAGCTCCGCGTGAACCGGCGCCACGATGTGACCGGCAGCATCGTATGCCGCGGGGGCTCGGACGAGACCAACGAGGTTGAGCGTGTTCAACGTTTCGAGACCGCCGGCAACGAGCATGAGCTGATCCACATCCGGTTGCAGTGGAATCATTTCACCGAGGTCATCGCGGCCGGGCGTACCCCGCAGGTAACGCGGGCCCACTACATACTCATCAACACTGTCACTCGCTGCTTCACGGCGGCGAGCGATCGCCCGGATAACGAGCATATCACCGACGCGCTTGCCGTACGGGGCGGAGAGATGCACGATCTCGTCGCCGCGCCGCAGCACTTCCACACCGAATAAGTACGTTCCCTGGGGGGAGTCGATAATCTGTTCGGCGGAGATCAGCTCGGAGAACTCTCCAGATCGATCGTTGCGAAATACCACATCCTGCCGACCGGGAAACATCTGGGCGTCAAGCGCTTCATCGACAAAGAAGGAAACCTCCCGAACCCGCTGTTCTACTTCCTGCGAGTACCGCCGAATATCGGGGTCGTCCGGGGCTCTCTCCCCAAGCTCTTGAAACCGGTAGTACGCTTCCACCAGCGCCCGGGAATCGGTGTCGCCGCGCTGCATGAGCTGGTACGCCTGGAGCTTGTCCTGAAAAAATGAGCGCTCTTCCAGTTCTTCTCGCCTCCGAATGCCATCCTCGATCGCGTTTAGCGCCTCAGCCCGAAGTTCGAGGGCATCTTCGCGACGAAACTCACTCTGATCCGCGGCAACACTCGCGTAGTAGTGAGCGGTATAGAAACTACCGGCCTCCAACGCCACCCGCGCGCGCCGGAGCATCTCCGGCACCGAGAGCCCCTGCACTTCAAAGGCTCGAGCAAAGGTAGTCTCACCGCCACGGCGCGCCGCTTCCCGCGTCCGGCGTCGCTCCTGTCCGGCGCGCACCTGCAGCTCCTCAATCTCTTCATCCAGCTCCGGGGAGCTCCCCACGGCAGACCGGTAGAGGCGCAGCGCCGCCAACGCCTCATCGTATCGATCGTGCGACAGGAGCTCTTCCGACCGCTGCCGGGCGCTTCCGGCAACTCGGCTCCGATACTCGATCTGATCGAGTCTAAGCTCCACCGTCGGACCGACAAGCGCAAACCATAGCCCGTTCACCAGTCCCATCGCCACCAGCGCCAGAAGGATCGGACGAACTGAAGGCATCAACCGTCCGGTATTCCCCAGATCGTACGGGCTCAGGAGCAGCGAGAACGTGACGACAGCACTCACCGCCACTGCTATCGAGAAGTGGTCAAAAAAGAGCGGCATCCACGCTCGAAACCAGAATGCGGTTCTCAGTTGGTCCACCGGGGACACCTGCACCACCTGGTGGTACGCGTTGTAGACCGAGACCGCCAGCAGCACCAGAATCGCGCCGGTCAAAACCAGGAAAAAGCGAAACCGGTAGGTCACGAGCCGCTCTCCCGGAAGTGCATATTGTGACGCCAGTTTGGGAGGGACGGCACCAGCAGAGCTACAAGCGCAAGAACGAGAAACATCGCAATTCCTCCGAGAAGCACGAGTTCCGCCCGAGTCACTCCCGGCATCCATCGCGTCACGATTTCTACGCGCATGAGCCACACCGCTATAGTTGGAAGCGCAGTCACCGCTCTCAGGTACGCCAGACCCACCACCACGTTCAGCAACGGCCACCGGGTGAGTCGAAGGGGGGTCCATACGGCAGTAAGTAACAACGTGAGCACCAGCACCACCAGTACAGGCGAGATGGTGGAACGCAGAATCAAGGGAAGTTGGCCCGATTCCACGAAGGGAACAGACGAACTCCACAACACGGCCGCCGTCTCCACCAGACCACGGACATCGGCGGCGGTGTTCCGGACCGCCGCCGGCATCGACGGAACCCCGAACCCTCTCAGATCATTGAGATTGATATCCGAACCGTCGGGAAGGACCAGTTCGTTGTGAAGACGATCCCAGTATCCCTCGGGGTGCACCCGGAATCGTGCGTCGATATCCTCGGTGTGGTCCGCCACGATCACCGGGCCCACTTCGTTCCCCGATAGACGATCAACCAGCACCGAGTATTCCCGCCCCTGATAGACGCGTCCCGGTACTACCGTGCCTTCAGACATCGAGCTCAACAGTCGCGACTCAGCGGGAACGCGTTCCCCGCCCCCCTGGGTCAGAATGGCCACCACGACCATTCCGGCGGTGATGCATGCCACCATAGTTGCGGTGGTCACGGGGCGCCGTCCCCGACGTAGCAACCGGAGCGTGGCTGGTACCATACCCACCACCCATCCGGAGAGCGCCACCGTTCCTAACATGGGGACGATCGCCCCCAGCGACGCGCCCATCACCACAAGCACCGATAGAATCGCCACGGCGCAGGCGACCGCGAAGAGAACATACAGAGTCAAGTGCAGCAGCGCGTCTTTCACAGGATCACCAGATTACCATAGCGAAAACGAGTTTTCCACAGCTTTTCCACAGGAGCCGTGTCCCCATCATTACAAAATTTCCAATGTCTATGAGTAAAATTGACACACCAAACCTACACGGATTGGGTTGACAACGCATAACTCTTTTCCCTAACGAGAATAAAAAAGAGCACGAAACCGTATCTCCTCCACGGACGGCTCACCACACCTCCACCCTAATCCCATGCGTTTCGGATATCGACGAAAACCCCGGAGTTTTCCACCGGTTTTCCACGTTCAAATTGGAAGAATTGAGCTTATCGATTCACCAGCCGATACCCCCTGCCACGAACCGTTTCGATGCGAACCGGATAATCACGGAGCACTCGCCGCAAACGACACATCGCCATATCCACCCGCCGTGATCCCTCCGGTGTTTCGGTCACGCCACCACACTTAGCCTGGATCGCTTCACGGTCCACCACGCCCCCGGCGTGACGTGCCAATAGGTCAAAGATCTCCCGCTGAATTCCAGTGAGCACGACGCTCTCACCGGCGATCTCCACCACCGATCCCAGAGTTGATGCATCCAGCGACCCATAGTGATCGATTCGGTCCGCCCGGGCCAGAAGCTCCTGCGCCGCGAACGGAGTACTCACGTAATCCCGAGCACCCAGTAGGAACGCTTGGGCGGTCCGCTCGGGGGGACCATATGGTAAGAGGGCAGGACCACTTCGATCGTCCCGCAACAACGGAGTGAGGATGCGAAGCGGAGCAACGATCAGGGAGATACTACCGTCCCGAGGATTGGAGGGAAGAGCTGAGGTCACCTCCCAGCCGGGAAGTACGGAAATCTGGCGTGTGTGAGTCATTTCAGTGGAACCGGGGCTAGTTACGAACACCCGTCTCGCCACGGCTATTCTTCGGTGCGAAGCTTCTTTTTCAGTTCGGCCAGGGAGGCATCCACATCGGGATCAGCGGGTCCGTGATCCATCTTTTTGCGCAGGTCTTCAAGCATTGCATCGTCCCCGCCGGGGTTTTCCAGGGCATCGATCTGCTCCTCCAGCGACCGATCCGCGGGGGTGCTCTCCAGCTCAGCCATCGACTCGTTTTCGATCTCCAGCTGTTCCACCCGCTGGGACATCTCGTCAAAGGCGTCAAAGGCGGAGGTGTTTCCCAAGCCGGTAATTATCTCCTGGATTTTCTTCTGTGCTTCCGCTCGCTTGACGCGAGCTACGAGGAGATTCTTCTTTCGTTGCGCCTCTTCGATACGTCCTTGCAAATCCCGGAGTGAACTCTTGAGACTTTCCACCGCCTCGTGCTGCTTGTCGTACTGCTCCTGTAGTTGTGCGGCGTAATCCGATTCACGCTTCTTGCGCTGGAGCGCCTCCCGCGCCAGATCGTCTTTTCCCGCCCGGAGGGCGGTCATCGCCCGCTGCTCCCACTGTTCAGCACTCTGGTGTTGCGCCTCTACCTGTCGCTGAAGCCGTTTCTCCTCGGATATTGCAGTGGCGACGTTCCGTTTCGCCTCAACAAGCTGCTTATTCATATCGAGAATCAGCTGGTTCAGCATCTTCTCGGGATCTTCCGCCTTTCGAACGACGTCGTTCACGTTCGAGCGGATTAGTCGCCGGATACGCTCAAATACTCCCATCGTTATCCGAGAAAAACCTGGCCGCCGGCATCGATTGCAAGAATCGTCTTACAGTTGGAGCATCGGAACCGTCCCGGTTTGGAAGCTTTGAGCTTGGTTGAACAGATAGGACATTTGAAAATCTTCGGAAACACATCGGATGATTGCTGCGTCTTACCGCCCCGGGAAAAATGTTCCACGGCGTCATCCAGAGAATCCTTGATGTGAAAGAACTGGGAGAACCCCAGAAGCTGGAATACCTCATACACCTTGGGCTGAATCTCCAGAAGGACGAGATCTCCGCCTTTTGGCTTTACCGCCTTCAGGAAAGCCGTGAAAGACCCGATACCGGTACTGGAAACGTAGTTGAGCCCGCCACACTGAAAGATGAGCCGGGAATACCCCGCTTCGACGGCACGATTCACGCGCTTCTGAAAGAAGTTCGAATTGTAGGTGTCGATGTATCCGGTAAGGTACAGCACCAGACAGCCCTCGACCTGATCTATCTTCTGCAGACGGATCTTGAGGCTTTCATCTTTCTCTTCATCAAATCCGGGGACAATATCGTTATTGCTCATACGTTTCTGTTCTTTCCAGTGATTCAACCATATTAGATGCGCCCGATAGAATTGTCAAACCGAGAGCCCTCATGCCAACCCCTGATCAAGAGTGATCACCGCACCGTTCATATCAGGTTCTTCGGCAAGAATGAGCTGGTTCACAAGCCGCGCTATCCGCTCAGGGGAAATCAGTGCTCCCCGCGGAGACCTGCTCGTGAGTTTCTTCCGTTGAACCGGTGACAGATACTCCGTATCAACATAACCCGGAGCGAGCAGATTCACCGCCACATTCTGCCCATTTGTCTGTTGCGCCGCCGATTTGCAGAGGGAAGCGAGGCCGGTCTTGGCCGCACCGTAGGCTGCGATCGTCCGAAATCCTCGTATCGTGTCGCCGTGGGGACCACCAAAAAGTACGATTCGTCCCCACCCCGCTTTCACCATGGCGGGAAGATACCGAGACAGGAGCAGTCCCGGCAGCACAAGATTTAGATCAACTATCTGTTGCCAGATAGAATCTTCGGTCTCCGCCAGGGAATGGTACGCAATAGGTCCCAGCGCAACGACCAGAATATCCACTCCTCCAAGACTGTCAAGGTGAGGGATCAGGTCGGTGGCTCGCTCCATCGGCACCAGGAGGCCCCGAGCTCTGCCGCCATGCTCTCGTATATACGAGACCACGCGGTCCAGTTTGTCCTGGTTGTGTCCGCCGTGACATATGATGGAGGCCCCCTGAGACGCCAATGCATAGGAGATAGCTCGCCCAATGCCGCCACTGCCGCCGATAATGAGTGCCCGGTGGTGTTGTAATCGCATGCTTTGGGTGTCGACCCGACTTAACAGGCCCATTGGCACAGGGTACAGTTGTCTTCACCTTCTGAGCAACCTATACTGAGGACATGAAGACGATCATTCGTGTGGGATTGGTCCTGGCGTTGGCTGTGGCTCATATCCCAGCCCAGGAGGCGCCCGTTTCTCTGGAAACGGCGGAGCAGTTTCGTGACGCGGTGGCGTTCGGAACCTCACTGGCGGAAGTGAGCGCTGCCGCAGACGATATGTCCTTGCTCCAGGAGATGGCGGAGCGAGTACTCATTCTTGACGGCATCGCCGCATCGGTAACCGTCTATTCCGTTGAAGAGGACGATTTCTACGTCGAAGTGGAACTCGTGAGCGGGTCGTGGGACGGTATGGAAACGGTGAACGTCCACAGCGCGTATGTTGTCCTTGATGATCCTTTCTTCTCCGAGCAGGTAGCCGAACGAGAGCCCCGCGATCCGCCGGACGACATGATCCTTCGGAATCGTCGCGTCCTGGTCGCCGGTCGGCTGGTAAATGTGGCTGAAGCTCCTGACGGTAAGCTGGTTCCCGTGATTCAAGCGTTTCAGGTTCGGGTCATTCGGTAAATCCCGATTTTCACGTACGCATATGCCGATCGATCTGAACGTCCCGGCCGTGGAGCGTATGCTTGCCCGACATTACCACCGAGCGGACAAGTACGGAACTCAGCTCGCGAACGTTACCGGGCCAGCGGTGACCCCGCAACACCTGCAGCGCGGAACGACTCAAACGAACATCGCCAAAGCCCTCCGCCTCAAGCAACGCGTGGGATAGGGCGGGGATATCTTCCAGCCGTTCCCGCAACGGTGGTACCTCGATGATAATCCCCGCCAGTCGATACCACAGATCCCGACGGATACGTCCGGTGCGGTGGATCATTCCGATGTCCCGATTGGTAGCGGAAATGATTCGTGTCTTCACCGGCAGCGCTTCGCATGCCCCTACCGCTCGAATCTCCATACGTTCCACGGCGCGCAGGAGTTTGGGCTGCAACTCCGGCGCGATCTCCGAGACTTCATCGAGGAACAACGCTCCGTTCCGGGCGGCCTGGAAAAGCCCCTCCTTATCCCGGGCGCCGGTAAACGCTCCCTGCCGCGAACCGAACAGCTCAGACTCGAACAGGCTCGGCGCCACGGCAGCCATGTTAGCCGTGACAAACGGCCCCGGCGCTTCCGAGGTGGCGTGAATTCCTCTGGCCACCAGCTCTTTGCCGGACCCGGTCTCTCCTGCTACGAGGACGGGAGTTCTGCACCGAGCCGCCTTCACCACGGTGGCTCGGAGTTCGGAAAGTTTGCGGCTTCCTCCGATAATCTGCTCCCGCAACTGCTGGGGAGTCTCATGGACTTCGGGGAAGGATTCGCGTCGCCCCAGTGCATGAAGAAGCCGTTCTCGCACACTTCGACTGTGGAAGGGCGCCGGAATCCATCCCGCCACCCCGCGGTCACCTACTTCGTACGCCATATGGGAGTCGGTTGATTCCACCACGGCGATCACCGGCACGGAGCGGAGCTGCGAGGATATCTCGTCGATCACTGCCAGCGGTGAACCGGAATTCGACCGGCAATCGACAACTATCGCGGTGGGATGGTGAAAGGAACTCTCGATCCAACTCAGATATCGACGCACATCGGTCTCGTATTGAACCGGCACGGTTCGCTGCACGGCGACCTGAATTGTGTCGAAAAGCACATTATCATCCGAGAAGAGAACAATCATACAATTCCTTTGGGGTGCTCTCAGTATATTCGCGGTGATTTGTACGCTTTGTCAACTGTTAATTGGTGTCCACCGCCGGAAAGAGGTATTACAGTACTCCCCGGAGTAGCGCGTGCCGCAAGCGGAATGGCTATCGTTGTTTACCAGTCGCCGACACCTCGTGCAGTTCTTCGCGGACATCCTGCTGTTGAGCATAGCAATGCTGGCGGACGGATGGATTTTGGTTCGCGTGGCTCGGGAGGTCGGTGTGTATCTGGCCCTGGCCCTGGAAGCCGCGGTGGCGCCGGCCGCCGTGATCGTCGTGGGTAGCACGATTCATCACCAGATTCAGTATCTGTACCGCTCCGCCTGGGACGGCGATTTTCGACCGAAACAATACGGATTGCTGGCGGCGTACGTGGTGGCCGGCGTACTGCTTGTCTTACCCGGTTTCGCCACGGACGTGATCGGATTGCTGATCTATACCCCTCCGGGGCGGACGCTTTTCGTGGCGCTCTTCATCCGAAGAAATCGGGAGCGCATTCCGGTGGTGTACGAGTATTTCAAACTGAACGTATATTCCGACGGTGATGGGCCCACGAGCGATGGGCGATAAGCGGCAATCCCATAAACGGCCGAACCAGAATGGCGGCCCACGTGCCGCTTCGGGGCGTGGCGGCTCGACCGGCCATACGCTGCGCGGCCCGAAACGCCATCAGTATCAGTACCGGTCCGAACTGCCGCGATTGCTCTCGAATCCACTGTAAGATAACCGGCGCATCGGAGCCTACAAACACAATACGGGGACCCGCTTTGCGGATCGCCGTGGTAATCGCCTCCGTATTGGAGGCGTGAAACACCGCCCGCCCCACGACACGCAGATGAGGGAAGGTGGCCCGGACGTTCTGCTCAACCCGCTGCAGCTGATCTTGGGATCGGCCGACAAGGTACACCGTGGCACCGTCACTTTCGGCGCGCGCCATGATTCGTACCACGCTCTGAAACTCCGGAAAAACCCCGACTCTACACCCCGTGGCCACCCTAATCTGCCGCGCGGGACCCCGGCCGTTGGGTACAGCTCGCCCCTGGATATCCAACAGGTACTGCCGGGTCATTCGGGAGCGCACGATTCGCCACAACAGCATCCGATCAGCAAAGATCAGCGCACCCACCTGTGAGCGAGCCGCGCCCCAGGTATCCGCCACATCTTCGGGTGTCTGTTCCACCAGGGGAACGCCAAAAAATCGTCGTTGCGTACACGCCATCATATGTTCCCTTGCTTACGAAGCGCCGGCAGTGTATTCACTCCGTAACGACTGTACAAGTGCAGCAGCCGCCACGGCGGCGGTTTCCGCGCGTAGCACCGGGACCGGCATTCGCCGTATATGCCACCCGCTGCCGGACAGGTAATCCACTTCTGCCGCGGCAAGCCCACCTTCCGGGCCCACCAACGCCCGGATCTCATCCGGAGGCCCGGGTGAGTTGACCGCCTGCGCGATGGAAAGCACGTCTTCCGCCGCTTCATGGAATACCACGGACAGAGATGCGGGACGATCCGCCGGAGCAACCTGCGCCGTGAGGTCCTCCAGCTTCGCCGCCGGCTCCACGGTGGGTACGGTGGCGCGACCGGACTGCTGCGTCGCTTCCCGGACGATTCCCTCCCAGCGGCAGCTCTTCCGCAGGAGATCACCGGGGTCGGGGCGGCTCACGCAATGGCGGGTGATGACCGGCACGATCCGGTCAACTCCCAATTCCGTCACCTGTCGAACTACGGCATCGAGCTTTTTCCCCTTCAGGAACGCCACATAGAGCGTGACCGGGATGGCGGTTATCGCCGAGGAACCGGGAGCTCCTGACGCGTAACGTTCAACCACCCGGAGGACGGGGAGACCGTGATCGGAGGAGGCCAAAGCAACCACGGTCTTTGCCCGATGCCCACTGTCGTCGATGCAAGAGATTTCCGTCCCCTCCGTAACGCGGCGAACTCGCATGAGGTAATGGTACTGCTCCTCGGTGAGCTCGATTACCTCTCCCGGAGTAGGAATCGCCGAAACCACTAGCTGTTTCACTGTCGCCGTTGCTCCAGAAACTCCATGGCGCGTTGCAGAACGCGGTCGTACTCAAGGTCGTACGCTTCGTCCCGGTTCAACGTACGGTTCACTTCCACCCGTACCAGGCGTCGAATGTAGCGTTCAGTCACCTCGAACCCCTCGTCCTGTAGACCGGCGATAAACTCGGTCAGCTCCTGGTCCGACGGCTCTCCCACGCGCTGCACGAAACCTTCGATACGGCGCTCTTCCTGGAGTTGGATATACGCTTCCTGCTCAGTATGGCTGAGTTCATCCTCCTTTACCACGATGTCCGGCTCCACACCAACCTCATCGATATCGGTACCGGCAGGGGTATAGTAACGCGCCATCGTCAAGCGAAACCCCGCCCGGCCGATGCGGCGCACCTGTTGCACACTACCCTTGCCGTAGGAGGTGCGACCGATTAACGTGGCCCGCTCGCGATCCTTCAAGGCTGCAGCAAGGATCTCCGCCGCCGAGGCGGATCCTCCGTCAATGAGAACCACCACTTCGATGTGGTCATCCACGTCCTTGCCGGAATCGGCGGTGTACCGTTGATTCTCCCTGGGCACCCGGCCCCGCGTCTCAACCACTAGACCACCGTCGAAGAACAGGTTGGACACGTCCACCACTCCGCTTAGGAGTCCCCCCGGATTGGACCGGAGATCGACAATGAGCGACTCATAACCGGCGTTCCGAAACTCATCGACCGCCTCCCGGACGCGCTCGTCGGTGTGCGGCGTAAACTGAATAATCCGAAGGAACGCGGTGGTTTCGTCGATCATGTCCGACTTGACGGTGGGAACCTGAATCACGGCACGTTCCAACGCCACGGGAAACTCCAGCTCCTCGCCCCGGAGAATCCGTATGCCCACTTCCGTCCCCGGTTCACCGCGGAGCAGATCAACCACGTCGTCAACGGACATATCAGCGGTGGATTCTCCTTCCACCTCCATAATTCGATCTCCGGCACGAAGGCCCGCACGGAAGGCGGGAGTATCCTCAATGGGAGACACCACCTCGACATACTGGGATCGACCGTTGTTGCGAATCGGCTTGCTGATGTACATGCCCACGCCGCCGAACTCTCCACTGGTGGTGTCCGTGAGACCACGCATTTCTTCCGTATCCAGATATGCGGAATGGGGATCATCCAACGCTTCGAACATTCCTTCCAGCGCACCCTCGATAAGGGTATCGGGGTCAACTTCTTCAACGTAGCTGCGCTGCACGAACTCGTATACCTGCTCAAACAGCCCCAGGGCTTCCTCCGAGCTGCTCGCCCCTCCCTGCGAACCTTGGGCAGTTACCTGGGGAACCAGAGTCAAGGCGATAAAGAAGACAGCGGATACGGCTGTTATCCCGCCCCACACTACGGGTCGGGGCGCACTCTGCTTGTGGTCCATGAGACCTCCTGTCCGATTATTGTACTGATTGCAGCTTGACGCCAGCAACCACCGGCCCGTAGACTCTGGCGAGTGGCGAAACAAACGCTTCTTCTTGCCTCAATCGGCTTGTATCAGCTGGCACGCTTTGTCGTACTCACGACTGCCTTGGTCATGATGATCCAGACATCCTCACAACCGAGCTTCTCAGGCGTGGCTCTCGCCGTGGGAGGAGCCGCAATCCTCCCGACGTTGTTGCTTCTTCAACTTGTGTTAACGCGCTCCCCGGCGCTGGTCGCCCCGCTACGAGTCGCGCTAATTCTCCAACTCGTGGGTGCGACTGTAACCCTGGCCCAGGTCGCCGTGGGTCGCACATCGCTGGTGGGACTCTCCACCACCACCGTGGGATTGGCTGGAATTCTTGTGCTCCTCGATGCAGCAAGCCTCCTCTTTCTGTTATTATTGACACCACACACGAGTTTGCGGCATCCACCGGAATCCTCAACGGACACGACGGATCAGCCGCAGATTTCCGTGGAAGAGGTGGAGGACCAGTAATGCACATCGTGCCGGTGGCCAGCGGCAAAGGCGGCGTAGGAAAATCTCTGGTATCGGCAAATCTCGCGATCGCCTTGGCGCAAGCGGGGCATCGGGTAGTGCTGGCGGATCTCGATCTGGGCGGATCCAACTTGCATCTGGTGCTCGGTTTTCGGGGAACCGGCGTGTCCATCGGCAGTTTCCTCGGGCGGAAGAAAATTGACTTTGCCAATGTAATCCAGGAAACGGAGGTGGCAAATCTGCGCTTCATCCCCGGTGATGCGGAGATTCCCGGCCTCGCCAACCTTAATGGCTCCCAGAAGAATATGCTCATTCGGCGCTTAAGTGATCTGGACGCCGATTATCTCGTTCTGGACTTGGGGGCCGGTACGTCGCAGAACATCCTCGATTTCTTTCTGATGTCCGGTCAAGGTATTATCGTTACCGCCCCGACTCCGACCGCCACGGTAAACGCCTATCTCTTTCTCAAGAACGCCGTTTTCCGATTGCTGCAACGGTCCGTAAACAAAAAGTCTCCCGGTGGCACCTACATCGACGGTCTCTTCCGGGATCGCAGCTCGCTGCAGAAGATCTATATACCAGATATCGTCCGGGAACTCGACCAGCGGGATCCGGATGCCGCCACCCGTTATCGTGAGGCGGCTCGCAGATTTCACCCGAGGTTGATCATGAATATGATCGACGATCCCAAGGATGCCGAGACGGTGACGCGTCTCCGTCGAAGCGCACACCAGTATCTTGACCTCGATCTGCTGCATCTCGGGGTCATTTACCGGGACAGCCTCCAGGACACCGCGCTTTCCGCGCGGCTGCCGATTCTCCGGTACAAACCGCGGGCTGTACTCTCCCAGGCGATTTACCGCATCGCGGAAAAAATGCGCTCACTCCAGGAAGAGGATCAGGACAGTTTTCTGGATCTGGAAACGGTGAACGATTCCTACGACGCCGCCGGGCAGGAGGCGGAGCAGGATTTTGACAGCAAACTGAACTACATCGAAGAGCTAATGAATACCGGCGCTCTCTCCCATGGGGATCTGGTGGAGACGATCAAGAGTCAGCACCATGAGATCGTGCAGCTCAAACGGCAAAACGCCTTGTATAAATCCAAGCTGGTGGCGGCGATGCAGAAAGGCTTTCAGGTTTGAGGCACCATGGCGGAACGTGCTGAGTCTGTCACCGGTCTTCTCAAGATAGATATCCCCACTCCCGCTCTATCAGTATCACTGACGTTTCAGGTAAGCGACGATGGCGATGAATGGGATGCTGATCGACTATCGGCAGCCCTGAAAGAGCGGAACGCCCCCGATGTTCCGCGGGACACGCTGGCGGCGTTTATCGAAAACGCCCGATCCTCCTCCGACACGGTGAGTACCACCGTTCTCGAAGGCATTGAGCCCGAGCTTCCGTCTCCGGAACACGTGGTGTGGAACGAGGAGCTCTCTATGCCGGACCACCTAACGGAGTTTCGGGACCGGGTACTGGAGCGCGCATCGTCTCCTCAAATCTTCCGGGAAGTGCGGGAGACGGTGGAAAAAAAGAAAGATGTCTCCAAGAAGGGTATGCTCGGCATCGGCTCCAGGACGGAAACGGTTACGGTCACGGACACCGCGACTCGGCGGGAAAAGGTGTTCATAGATCCCTCCGTGGAGCAGGTATGGTCGGTGTCGGAGGACGAGGCCTTGGGTAAACTGGTACCACCGGACGCAGGTAAACCGGGCAAGGATATCTTCGGACGACCGGTACCGGCGAAACAACCGGCGGATCCGCGCTTCTATTTGGGAGACAACCTCACGCGCAAAGGCGACACCGTCGTCGCCGGCGCGGAGGGGTTTCTGAGGGTCGGACGAAACTGGGCGGATATCGTCCCCTACGCGCCACACCGGTGGACGGTAGAGCTCAGTGAGGACCAGGCCACCTGTTACCTGACAGTGACACCAGGAAGTGAAGAAAGCCCCCTCCCCGACGGTGGAGAGATACTGGAAACCGCGGTGCAGCTTCCGTACCCCGAATCTTCGCTGATGAGTGTCGATGAACTACAACGTCTCGTCAAAGGACAGATCGCCTCCGGGGAGGCGGCGCAGTTGCCGATTTCGTCCTCGCGGGATGCGTCGTTTCATATCGTCGTGTCCGAAGATAAGTTGCAGGCCCTACTGTACATCCACAAAGGAAAGGGACGCGGCAAGAAGCTCAACCTGAAAGAGGTGGGAGCGGCGATCAAGGGGAGCAGATTAAAAGGCCTTAACCTCCAGAAAATCAGCGAGGATATCAAGGCGTTCTACAACACCAACGAGTTCGACCTCACCGGCTACCTCCTGACGGAAGGAACCGCTCCCACACCGGGTCCCCGCCGGGAGGTGGAATTCTCCGTACGCTTCGAGGATGAAACGGGAACTCAGAAGCAGCTCGAGGCGCTCCGAGCCGCGGCCCCGGAGGATACCCCGGAATCGCTCACCGATTTTCCGGCAGATGCGATTCAACGGACCGCGCGCGTCGAGCACGATCAGCTCCTAGCGACGATCGATCCGGCAACACCGGGAGAAGCGGGAACGGACGTCTTCGGAGCCACGATCGCCCCTTCTCCGGGGGCAACACCGGTGTTTCATCTGTATGAGAATGTAGAACAGAAAGATGTGATCATCGCCACCACAGCACCGGGCGTACTGGATTACGCCGAGATCGACGGCGAGTATCACCTTCGCGTTCGGGCCCACGTCGACGCGCAGGCCACTGTAGATATTGCGCCGGACAAGATGAGCGCCACCCTCTCACTGCGGGAGGGAGCAGGCACGGGTCGCCGCCTCAATCGCGAGATCGTCCAGGCAGCGCTGGACGACGCCGGAGTCTCCCACGGAATACGGGAAGAGGCGATCAAGAAGGCGCTGGCCGCGGCCAAAGCGGGAACCGCGGTCGACACGCTGAGCGTTGCCGAGGGCACGCCCGCTGTGGACCAGAGTGAGAATACCCTGGAGATGGCGGTAGACACCGATCATGGCCCCGCCGTCCGGATCAGGAACGACGGCACCGCCGATTACCGCACTCAGAATTCCATCGTCACCGTTCAAAAGGGCCAGGAGCTGTGCCGTATTCTTCCATCCCAGCAGGAACCGATCGACGGGGTCACCGTTACCGGTGAGGCGGTACCGGCGAAGTCGGTAACCGGTCTGCAGATCGAGTTCGGCGACAACATCGAGCAGCGGGAGCAGGAGGACGGAAGCGTTCTCCTTGTGGCCGCCACGGAGGGAGAGTTTGTTTACGGCAAGGATCGTATGGAGGTCCGAACGACCCATACGATCAAGGGTGACGTGGATATGTCGGTAGGTAATATCAAGTTTCCCGGTACGGTGCTGATCGGCGGTACGGTGCGGGCCGGCTTTTACGTGATGTCCGGGGGCGATATCAAAATCGCCGGCGGAGTGGAGGCGGCGTTGCTCTCTTCGGAGGGCGATATCGTGATCAAGCAAGGCGTAAAGGGGGCGGGCAAGGCGGTTCTCCGCAGCAAAAACAACATCATGAGCCCCTTTGTGGAACTGGCCACCCTGCTTTCTGTGGGAGACGTGGTACTGAAAACCGCGATTGTGCGATCCCGGATCAAATGCAACGGACGGATCATGTTTCAGGGAGACAAGGGACGCCTGGTAGGTGGTACGATTCGCGCCCGGCGCGGCATCGAGGCTACCTCGGTGGGCTCACCGCGCGGCGTGAAAACGACGATTTCCTTCGGTCAGGACTATCTCATCGCGGATCTCATCGAGAAGGAAGAGAAGGAGATAGAGAAGGTAAAGACGCGAATCTCTCAGCTGGACATAGAGATGAACAAAGCGGAGAAAGGTTCCGAGGAAAACCAGCTCCAGGCGCTCCGCAAGGAGAAGGTGAAGATGCTCAAGCTCATGGAAAAGCGCGGATTGCGTCTATTCACGCTGCGGGAGCGGTTCGAGCAGCACTTTCCCAGTAAGGTAGTCGTCCGCGGAGAGGTCCACTCCGGAACGATCTTCGAGAGCCACGGGCGAACCTACGAGGTAACCACCGCCCGTAAAGGGGTTTCGGTGGAATTTGATCCCCACACGGGAAACCTCGGTGTTTCCGATCTAAACGGGAGTTAGCTATGTCTCTATTTGTGAATTTTCCAGAGTGGATATCGCCGGAGATCATCCCCGGATTGCCGCTGCGATGGTACGGAATGATGTACCTCGTGGCGTTCGGGATTACCTACGTGCTGACGATACGGCAGCTTCGCTCCCAGCGCCTCGGTATCAGCTACCTCTCCAATGATGACGTGGTGAACCTCTTCTTCTGGACGATCATCGGACTACTCATCGGTTCGCGCCTGTTTGCTACCACGATCTACGACACCACCGGGCGTTACCTTCAGCGTCCCTGGCTCATATTCTGGCCTTTTGACGACAACATGAACTTCGTCGGCCTCCAGGGAATGAGTTACCACGGGGGGCTGGTGGGATCCGTGGTGGGGTTCATCGCGTACTGCAAAGCCAAGAAGATCGACGTTCTCGAAATGGGTGATGCCGTTGTGACCGCCGTACCCCTGGGCTACACCTTCGGCCGCCTGGGGAACTTCATCAACGGCGAGTTGTACGGACGCATCACCTCCGCCTCCTACGGCGTGCTCTTTCCTCAGGCTGAGCGGGTACCAACCAGCCATCCCGCGGTACGGGAGATCGCCGGTGAGGTGGGAATCGATATCGCCGGACAGAGTATGGTGAATCTGCCCCGCCATCCTTCCCAGCTATATGAGGCGTTTCTGGAGGGGATCCTGCTGTGGGCGATCATGTGGTTCGTCCTGAGAAAGCGGAAACCGTTTCGCGGTTTCATGATCGGAATCTATCTGGTGGGATACTCCCTTGCGCGGTACGTGGCGGAGTACTTCCGGGCACCGGACCCGGGCCTGGATTTCATCATCCAATGGGGGCCGGCACATAATCCGCGATGGCTGTTTCTCTCTCCCCTGAATATCACCACCGGCCAGATCCTGAGTCTGCTCATGGCGCTGGCCGGGGTGGTGCTTCTGCTGATTCTCCGGGCGTACGCCCAACGCTCACCCCGGGTGGAAACGTTTGACGCATGACCCGCAGGGGACCCGAACCGGGGTCCGCCTTACACGGAATAGCGAACACGACTCTTGGCGATACGCTTCCGCGATGCCCGGATCTCGTCGCCGTATTCACTGAGCACGGTCTGTAATCGTTCGTTCAGAGTGGCGATGCTGAACTCCCGCTGCGCCACCTCGAAATTGTGGGCCACGATCTCCTGTCGGAGTTCCCGGTTCGTGATTACCTCACGGATCGATTCCAGTACGTGATCCTCCACCACCAATTCACCGCGTTCATCGTAGCGGTCCCGAACCTCGATATTCCGCAATCCGGCGGTCATGATATCGGTTTTGTAGACGAGGTAGGTTGTGGTTACCACCGGCACCCGCGCGGCGATCGCCTCCAGCAGGGCGTTTCCGAACCCTTCCCACGCCGGCAGGTACGTGACCAGATCGGCGTTAATTAACACGTCCCGGTTGGTATACATCCGCTCCCCGGCCTCATTGGTAGCGCGCACGCTGCGCACACGATCACTGATTACGTGCAATGAGACGTCCCACTGGGCGGCGGTTCGACGTATCAGGTCCAGATACTCTTCATCCGGCTCGTCTCCCTGGTAGAGCGAAATAATATACTGCAACCGACCGCGGAGATCGGGATACCGCACGGCAAGTCGGCCCACCAGCGCCACGGAGTCTTCGATCCGTTTTCGCTGAACGATACGCGTAGGCTGAACTACCAGGATATCGTCTTCGCTGAACCCGAAATCCCTCCTAAAGTGTGCGTTGTAGTCGTCTGCCACCACCGGCGTGTGGAAATCTTCACAGTTCGGGATGATGTGCGGTCGCACCCGCTTAAGCGAGGCGAGAATGTGCGCCGCATAGGAGGAGATCACCACGTGTTCCAGTCCCAGATCAACCGGCGGCATAATCCGGTTAAGGAGCGTTTCGATCCGACTGTTGGAGAAGCGACTCCGCTCCCACCAGAAATCGTGGTGGTGAAAGATCGTGGCCACCCGCTGAACGGTTGCCACGTAGTACATCGCCACGCCACCGAGAATCGTCATCGGCATGGCGTTTGTGTTCTGACCGATGAGCACGTCGATGTGGTGATCCTTTACCAGATCGTGCAGCGTCTCACCCAGCTCTCTCCCGCGCGTTTCGATCTGCTCGATCAACTGGCGCAGTTCACTGCCACTGGGGTGCGGTGGACGGCGTGACATATGGGGAAACACCTGTAGCTCCACATGGCGTTGAAACTCGCTATCGAAACGGAAGTCCGGCAGCTCAAACTGCCGCTCCGAGGGGATGGAACCCAGCGGTTGCGGGTATGCCCCGGCCACCGCGAACACCTCGTGTCCCAGGTCCTGGAGCACCGAGATCCATTTGTCCACCTCCAGGGAGACGCCGTCGACACCTCCCAGCTTCCCGCTGACGATCGCAATACGAAACGTGGTATCACTCATGGTCGGACCGCTCCTTTCTTCGGAATGCGCCACCGAGGGCAAAAACCACCAGCACCAGGGCCGACCCATACGGTACCCAGTCTCCCCAGCGCATGTACAGCGTAGACGGCCCGCTTCCCGTGGTACCTTCCGCCGGCACCGCCACGTCGGCGATGAGGTACTGCTCGGAGTACTGCGGGGTAGTGGCGACGATCGAACCGCGGGCGTCAATGTGGGAAGTGACACCACTGGCGGTGGCGCGAACCATGGGACGACGAAGTTCCACCGTGCGAAAGAGGGCCGCCGCGAAATGCTGTCGTGCGGCGGTTTCCTGCAGCGACCAGTAGTCGTTTGTCAGATTGACGATCACCTCCATCCCGTTCAGCGCAAACCGTCGAACCTCCTGGGGAAAGGCGTCTTCAAAACAGATGGGGGTGGCAAAGCGTACCTGCGGATGGTGAAAAATGGTGCGCTCCGCACCGGGAGTCCAGAAGGTGACATCGAACTCCTGCAGCATCGAGTACACCCAGGGAAACTGACGTTGGTAGGGGAAGTGCTCGGTAAAGGGGACGAGGCGAATCTTGTGGTACGTTTCCTGCCGCTCTCCCGAAGCGGAGAACAGCACCGCCGCGTTGTAACTGTTGCGTTCTACCTCATTGCCATCGTCGTCCAGCACCCGGCGATAATCGTCGTTGCCGGTCACCAGCCATCGTCCCAGCGACTCCTGGTACGCGCTAAATTCCCGCACCAGCCGCGCCAGACGGTACCGTTCCGGGTCCTCCTGCGACCAGCGGCGAATGTTCGGCACGAAGGCGGTCTCCGACCACACGATAAGGTCCGGATCGTACTGCAACGTCTCATCGGTAATCCGTTTGAGAGCATCCAGGGTATCCCCGTAATCATGTTTTCGGGGATCGCTGTTTTGCTGCACCAGGGCCATTCGTACCGTTTCCCCGCTGGGCAGATCCCGCGCCAGCAGAAGTGCCCCCACCCCGTGCGAGACAGCCAGCGCCGACACCGCCACAAGGATCCATCCCCGCGATGCCGACAGCCCGGAATCGCCGCGCACTGCGCCATGCCCGCGCGGGACGCTCTCGCCACCGCGACGCGCCAGGATCGCCTCCGCCAGTGCGGCATTGACCACCAGCACGATCAAACTTACCAGCCAGACCCCGCCGAACTCCGCCCACTGGATCACCGGCAGGTTCCGGTACTGGCTGTGAGCCGTTAACAACCACGGGTACCCGAGGAATCCGGCGCTCCGGCCCGCTTCAAATACGGTCCACGACAGGGGTAAAACGGCGGCCCGCACCGGTCCGGGGGGTACGATTCGCAACAGAAAGACTGTCACCGGCGTGTAGATCACGTAGAATCCGAGAAAAATCACTCCCACCGCCTGCAGACTGATCAGGTTGAACGTTCCCAGCCAGTAGTTGCCCACCAGGGTGAACAACACGCCGAAGAGTACTCCGTAGCCTACGGCGTGCCCGGGACGACCCTGCGCCGTCTCCCGGCGAAGCATCACAAACAGCGGCACCAGCGCGATCCACCCCAACCAGGAGATTCCCTGGACATCGGCGAAGGAGGGGTTGGAAAACACCGACAACGCCACCGAAAGCAGCGTCAGCACCGGCGCGCGCCACGCCGCCGGCTGCACACCTCCGCGACGGTTCTGCACTACGGCCATACCCCACAACAGGAGATCCACCAAAAGTAGCGGCACGTATCTACCGGTGACGATACGCCGTTCCGTCCCGGTGTCGGGGGCCAGCTGCAAGTTCCCACTGGCGGTGATGAAGCGCTGCACGTAGTCCATATTGGCGTTGCCGGCAAAGATGTAGGCGAAAAGAAAGAGAAACAGACCGAGAAAGAACAGGATCTCCGCTGCCCGCCGTTGCTGATCGGAATCAACCGGGCGGTACGGACCGCCCACCAGGAGCGACAGCGCCCACGCCGGGTGCAGCATGACGAAGACGAGATAGAAGACGCTCCCCATGTCGATGGGGGCGATCGAAATCTCGGGAGCAAAGGCGAATAGGATCGTTGCCAGCGACACGCCCGAAAGCGCCACGGCGGTGACAAGCCGCGGCGGGTATTCCGTTTTCGGTAACATGCGCCTATAATAGCGGTTCCCCGGGGCGCATGGGGACCGGGGAACCATCGAGTCTTCAGTGAAAAGGGAAGCATCCGGTGAAAAACGAACGACAACAACGGCGGCGCAAACGACGGGATCGCCGACGGGAACGGCGAAAGATCCGACCGAACCGTCCCGCGGCCCGTATCCTGAGATTTCTCGCCCGGGTCCTCCTGAAGAACCTCTTTAACGTAAAAACGGAAAATTTGGACGTCATTAATCGATACAACGGACCACTGGTGATGCTGGGCAACCACAGTTCCGTGATCGATCCGTTTATCGTGGGGGTTTTTATCCGGCGCCCGGTACAGTACGTGATATCCGACTCGCAGATTCGCTCACGGTTTCTGTCGTTTCTGCTGGGGCTTGTGGGCGTGATCCCGAAGACGAAGGTCGTCGCCGACCTGGACACGGTGAGACGGATCGTCGCGGTGAAGCGGGAGAACGGAATCATCGGCATCTTCCCGGAAGGTCAGAGCTCCTGGGACGGGTCGGAACTGCCGATCGTGAAGGCCACGGACAAGTTGGTGAAATCACTCAAGATTCCGGTGTATGTGGCGCAGATTCGCGGGGCGTACCTCTCGTGGCCCCGGTGGGGCCGTCGGATACGTCGGGGTGAGATCCGCATCTTTTTCAGCCGGCTCTTCACGGAGCAGGATCTGAAGGACGCCACGGTGGAGGAGGTCCGCGGCAAGATTCGCGCCGCGCTCGCCTTCGATGCCTTCGACTACCAGCGGCACGCGCAGGTGCGGTTCCGTGGCGCCCGGCAGGCGGAATACCTGGAGCGGGCGCTCTTCATCTGCCCCGCCTGTGGAGAGATCGATACCCTGCACTCCCACCGGCGTCGATTGACGTGTACCTCCTGCGGTTACTCCGTTCACTTTACGCCGTACGGCTTTTTTGAGGCGCGCAACGGTGCGCTCCGCTTCGAGACGATTCGCGACTGGAATCTGTGGCAACTCGAGACGTTTCGTCGGCATTTGGATGCGATTATCGCCGCCGGCGATACCGAAGAACCGGTCCTGGAGGAAGGAGCGGTGACGATCCAGGAGGGCTACAAGGCGTTACCGTTACAGCCGATCGGCACGGGTCGGCTGCAGTTCTTTCCGGAGATGATCCGCTTCTATCCGGATAACGGCGAGTCCTGGGAATTTCCTGTGGCGGACATCGAGGGGATGAACGTCCAGAATAACGAACATCTGGAGTTCTACTGCTATAACGGTCTCTACCGGGTTACGGCCGTGAATCCCCGGGGCAACACCTACAAGTGGGACGTGGCGGTACGGCACGTGCAGCAGCACGCTAGCTTGACCTCATCCTCGGTTCTGTGATAGCTATAGTGCTCCCGAACGAAGGATAGGAGAGTAACAGTGGCTAAGGCGAAGAAAGGTAATCTGGTACGCGTTCGTCTCAAATCGACGGAAAGCGGGTATTGCTATTACACCCAAAAGAACAAGCGGAACACTCCCAACAAGATGGAGTTCATGAAATATGATCCGTTTGTGCGAAAGCACGTGCTCTTCAAAGAGTCGGGAAAAGTCTAAAAGGAGCGTCACCATGAGCCGTCGTTGTGCAATTTCCGGCAAGAAGCCGCTATCCGGCAACAATGTGTCGCACGCCCACAATAAGAGCAAACGCTGGCAGCGCCCGAACATCCAGGTGAAACGCCTGTTTGTTCCCGAGCTGAAACGGTTTGTGCGCATTAAGATGAGTACCCGCGCCCTGCGAACCGTCAGCAAGATCGGTCTGATGCCCTATCTGCGAAAAGAGGGGCTGCAACTCAAGGACGTTACTTCCTGAGAACGCCGATCGCCTCGTAAGCGACACGTGAACTCGAAAAAGGTCATCCCTGGAGGATGACCTTTTTTTTGTGCTCCGGTTCGATCAGTGGCTCCGGTTCGATGGGTGGCTCCGGTGCGATGAGTGGCCCCCGGCGTGGACCTTCCTATTCCGACCTAGTCCGATTTCACAAAGATGCGCTCCGCCACGTCTCGCCCCAAGCCAACCCGACCACTCTCGATTTGAACCACCAGCGGTCCGCGCTTGCTGGAAGACCGAACGGTAACCGTTTTCCCCGGCACAAGACCCATCGATATCACCTTGCTCCGAAAGCCCTCGCCGCCGTCTAGTCGCGCCACCACGACCGGAGTACCCGGCCTTACCTGGGAGAGCGGTATCGTCTCATCCTCTTCCATAGCACCGGATCATGAGCTGTACCCCGGCGGTTGTCAATTGCGCAAGTGCCGCTTCACCGATCGCGCCCGATACTCGCCGCGGAGCGATTCAAACGTGAACTCATCCGGGACGGGGTCATTTCCACCGTAGAACCGCGCCGAGCACCGGCCCACACGCATCGCTCCCATGACGAGCCCCTTGAACACGCCGTGGCGAACCACCGCCCGCCGGGAGTATTCCGAGCAGCTGGGATAGTAATTGCAGTGCGACGGAAACAGCGGTGAGATGAGAAACTGGTAGAGGCGAATCGGGACGGTGGCCAGAATCCGCACCATTCCGCGCCACGTCATGCGTCTTTGTACGCCGATACCAGGCCCTCCATCATCTTTTTTCCATCGCCGAAGAGCATGAGCGCATTGTCCGCGGCAAACAGCGGATTCTTGATTCCGGCGAAGCCCGGGCTCAAGCTGCGTTTGATCACCACCACCGTCCGCGCCTGATCCACGTTGAGAATCGGCATGCCGCTGATCGGCGTTCCCGAGGAGTCTCGCGCCAGGGGATTCACCACGTCGTTGGCGCCGAGGACGATCACCACATCGGTATTGGGGAACTCCGGATTGATCTGATCCATCTCCCGGAGCTTGTCGTAGGAAATGTTTTCCTCCGCCAGGAGTACGTTCATGTGGCCCGGCATGCGCCCCGCCACTGGGTGAATACCGAACTCCACGGAAATGCCGTCGGCCTCCATGAGTTCAGTGAGCAGACGCACCGGCGTCTGCGCCCGGGCCACGGCCATACCGTAGCCGGGAACAAACGCTACCTTCTGGGCGGTCTTGAGAATCATCGCCACCTCTTCTGGAGAGGTGCTCTTCACTCGACCGGCGTAGATGTCGTCCTCATCCTCCTGAGCGGCAGGCGCCGCCCCAACGCCTCCGAAGAGTACATTTGCCAGAGAGCGGTTCATGGCGCGGCACATGATGTTGGTCAGGATCAGACCGCTGGCCCCCACCAGAGAACCGGCGATGATGAGAACGGTATTGGTCAGCACAAATCCGGTGGCCGCCGCGGCGATACCGGAGTAGGAGTTGAGGAGCGCGATAACGATCGGCATATCCGCACCGCCGATCGGCATCACCAGCAGGATACCGAGGAGGGAGGCGATTCCCGCCAGCACCCAGTAGTAGAGGATCTCCCCGGGGTTCAGCACCACCAGTACGCCGGCGGCGATCGCCGCGGCAGCCACCAGCACTTTGACCACCTGTTCTCCGGGGTAGCGCAGCGGTTTCTCGCTGACCACGCCCTGGAGTTTACCGAAGGCGATCACCGAACCGAAAAAGGTAACCCCACCAATGAGCCCCCCGGCCACGGTGGCGATGAGAAACTGCAGCGCCCCCGATGCTGATGGTCCCGAGACCCCGGCACCGCTGAGACCGGTGTTCATCGACTGGTACAGCACCGCCCCCGCCACGAGGACGCTGGCAATACCACCGAAGCCGTTGTATAACCCCACCAGCTGCGGCATGGCGGTCATCTTAATCTTGAGCGCAAAGATCGCGCCAATCAGTGTCCCCAGGGCGAGCCCCGCCACGATCAGCAGGGGATTGAGAACGTCCTGCGCCACCAGCGTGGCAACGATCGCCAGGAGCATGCCCAGGGAACCGGTTATGTTGCCCCGAACCGCGCTCCGCGGATGGGACAACCCTTTGAGACCCACGATAAAGAGAACCGCCGAGAGGAGATACGCGAGATTCACCACAGTTGCCGTCATGACTGCTCCTTCCTGCGAAATTTGCTCAGCATCCGGTGCGTCACCAGAAAGCCGCCCACCAGGTTGATTGTGGCGAAGACTAGCGCCGCGAATCCCAACCACACAGTCAGCGGGGATTCTCCGGTGCCCACCGCCACCAGCGCGCCCACCACGGTAATGCCGGAGATCGCGTTGGATCCGGACATGAGCGGCGTGTGTAGGATCGGCGGCACCTTGGTGATGACTTCAAACCCGACGAAGATCGCCAGCACGAAGATGGTGATAATTGCTACAAAATCCATGTCTATTCCTCCGTCCCCGGGGCATTGGCAGGGGCGATCGCCAGCGTCTCCGCAAGTTGCTCGTCCCGGGCGCCGCCGCCGTCGATGATAAGCGTGGCCGCCACGATTTCGTCTTCCGTGTCCACCGTGAGGTTTCCCTCTTCGTCGATAAGTTCTTTCAGGAAGGTGGCCACGTTACGGCTGAAAAGCTGTCCCGCGTGGTGCGCGGCACCGGCGGCGAGATTCACCGGCCCCAGAATGCGCACTCCCCCGTGCTCCACCGTTTCTCCAGCTTGAGTCAGCTCACAGTTTCCACCGCGTTCCGCCGCCAGGTCGACGACGACCGTTCCCGGCGCCATCGCTTCCACCATTTCCTTTGTCACGAGGATCGGCGCCTTCTTGCCGGGAATTGCGGCGGTGGTGATCACGACGTCCGTCTCGGCCACCACCTCCAGCATCTTCTCCCGCTGCTTGCGATAGAACTCCTCATCCATCTCCCGGGCGTAGCCGCCGCTGGTCTCGGTATCCCCGGAATCGATCTCTATCTCTACGAAGCGCGCAGCGAGACTCTGCACTTGCTCTTTGACCGCGGGGCGAATGTCGTAGGCACTGACCACCGCGCCGAGCCGCTTGGCGGTGGCGATCGCCTGCAGACCCGCCACGCCGACTCCTACCACAAACACGCGCGCCGGGACTAACGTCCCCGCGGCGGTCATCATCATGGGAAACAGCTTGGGGAGCGCCGTGGCTCCCAGCAACACTGCCCGATATCCGGCGATATTGGCCTGAGAGGAAAGTACGTCCATGCTCTGCGCCCGGGTGATGCGGGGAATCCGCTCCAGGGCAAACGCCCGCTGTTTGCGCCTCGCCATCGTGGTAAAATCGGGGTGTGGGCCGTAGGGGTTCATGAGCGCCACCACAGCGGCACCCTCCGGCAGCTGCTCCACGACGCCACCGGCGGCGGTAGGATCGGCGGCGGCGGCGATACGTACGGCACACAGCACATCGGCCTGCTTAAGTGCCTCCGCCCGGTCCACGATCTTGGCACCTTTTTGCGTATATTCCTCATCTGTGAAACCTGCAGCACCACCGGCACCGGCCTCAACCAGCACGGTGGCTCCGGTTTTGGTAAGCCCCGGCACGTCGCCCGGAACCAGTGCCACCCGAGGCTCGTCGGGGGCGGTCTCTTTAACTACCACGATGTTCATCGGCACCTCCTGCCCGTATACCCTACGCCGGGATCTACATGAGTGCAAGGATGAGGTTTCCATCGACCGGATGTGAGGCCGGGCCGGGTGGGTTCCCCCCGAGCCTGAACTGGCCCGCGGCTGCCCGCCGACCCGCGGCAGGCTACCGGCCCGCCTACCCCACCGGATGGTGCCGCTGCACCAGGTCGGCGGTGATCCCACCGCCGAGCACCACCAGTGGCATGCCTCCGCCGGGGTGCGCACTCCCCCCGACAAAGTAGAGGCCGGGATACCGCCGGGAGCGGTTGCGGTGGCGCAGAAACGCCGCCACCCGCGAGTTCGACGAGATCCCGTACAGGCTCCCCCGGAAAGAATCGGTCCGCGCGACGATATCCGGGGGGAGCATCCGCGACTCCACCTCAATCAGTGGTTCCACATCGGTTCCCAGTTCCGTGCTGAGCCGCCGCAGAACGGCGGTCCGCACCCTCCCCGCCTCAGCCTCCCAGTCCTGGCCGTTATCCCAGGGGGCATTTACCAGCACGAACCAGTTCTCCCCGTCACCCGGGGCATCGCCGGGACTGCCCTCTTTGGCGGTGATGTTAATGTAGATCGTGGGGTCATCACCACAGCGCCCCTCCTGGAAGATCCGGTGGAACTCGCCGGCGTAGTCGTCGGAGAAGAAGATGTTATGCAGGCCGAGGTCCGGAAAGCGCCTGCGAATCCCCCAGTAGAAGACGAGACCGGAGCTGGACGGCTCCAGTTTGCGGTAGCGTTTGTAGAGCGGGGCCTCGGCGTCGTGGAGTAGCCGCTCGTAGGTGGTAATTACGTCGGCGTTGGAGATCACTACCTCGGCGGGAACACGCTCCCCCGCCACCATGATGCCGGTCACGGCTGAACGGTGTGAGAACCGGCGCCGCGCCGCGCCTTCGTGGTTCGTCATAATCCGATCCACCGAAACCCCGTAGTGAAATCGAACTCCCAACTCTTGGGCGAGTCGCTCCAGAGCGCGGGGAACGGCGTGGATGCCCCCTTCCACCGCCCAGGCGCCCAGGCCGTACTCCACGTGGGGAATGATGTTGAGGGTGGCCGGGGTCTGGTAGGGGTCGGAGCCGTTGTAGGTGGCGTAGCGGTCGAAGAACTGCCTGAGATGGGATGACCGAAAGAAGGCCCCGTTTGCCCGATCCATGGTGCGCAGGGCGTCGATTGCCGGTAGCTGTACCAGGGACGTCCAGAATCCCCGGGACCGGTAGGTGGACCACTCGTGGAGGCTGCGCTCCAGGAAGAGGTGGCTGGTGATGCGGTAGATCCGGTGGGAGTAGTCCAGGTAACGGTCGATGTGCTCCGAGGGTTCGTTGAAGACGCGGGCGAACTCCCGCTTCATCGCATCCCGGTCCTGGTAGGCCACGGTGCGCGTTCCGTCCCGCCAGAAGTAGTTGCAGATCGCCGGCAGCGGGGTGAGGGAGATGTAATCTTCCAGACGGCGGCCGGCTTCCTGAAAGAGGCGATCGAAGACCGGCTTCAGGGTGAAGAGACTGGGCCCGGTATCAAAGCGAAAATCACCGATCTGCTCGGAGAACGCCTTGCCCCCGGGACCGGACTGTTTTTCGTACACGTCCACCGGGTAGCCGGCGGCGGCGAGGCGAATCGCTGCCGAAAGGCCGCCCAGGCCGGCCCCCACCACGGCCACTCGCGGGGCGCGAGGCGGGGCTGAACCGGCGGGTCCGGTTCCGCGGACCACCGACGACTCGCCGGCGGGGGCAGAGCGACGGCTGGGTGCGCTACTGCGAACCCTTTCTGGCTTTGGGGGTGTCATGCGGTGTAAGGTACCGCCTCGTCACGACCGGGTGCAACTTCCACGACGTTCTTTCCGACCTTCACCGTGAGGGCCCGCGGGCTCTCTTTAGCGTTGGTCACGGTGACGGTGGGCACTGCGGAGTCGCCGGCAGCCTGTTCCGCGGCAGTGTCTGTCCCGGCCGCGGCAGTGTCTGTCCCGGCCGCGGCGGTGCGTGTCTCGCCCGCGCCACGTATCGTAACCCGCAGACGAGCGCCCCAACGCTGCAACACAAAGGAGAGCGAGTCCCATCCCGGCGGCAAGTGCGGCGCGAAGCCAAATCCTCCGTCGGTGAGATACAATCCGGCAAAGCCGGTTACGACGATCTGCCAGCTCACACCGCAAGCGGCGGTATGGATTCCGCCGATGAACGTACCACCGCTGACCGCTTTATTGTCGTTGTACAGGTCCACCGTACAGGACTTCATGAAGTAGCGCTGCGCCTCCTCCATGTGTCCCACCCACGCGGCGACGATCGCGTACACCGCGGGACTCAGGGAGGAGCCGTGCTGCGTGCGCGGTTCATAGTACTCCCAGTTGGCGCGCATCACCTCCCGGTCGTAGGCGATAGGATGGAGCATGAATAACTGCGTCACGTCCGCCTGTTTGCTCACCTGCGTGTGCACGGCCACACCGTTGGGATACCCCCAATACTCTCCCGGGTCCAACAGACGCGACTTCAACGCCTCCGGGGTGGTGTCCTCCAAGCGGAAGAATCCGTCGAACTGAGGGATGATGCCCGAATCGGGTTGCGGGTCCGCCACGTCCAGATGATCCGCCAAGTGACGCCACCGCGCCACTTCCTCCTCGGCGAGTCCGATGTGTGTTTCCAGGGCACGCAGGTCCTCCGGGGCGTGTTCCTGCATCCAAGAGTGAACCTCACCGGCATACCGGGTGGCGAAGCGCGCCTGAAAGTTGGTGAAGAAGTTGTTATCGACGTTTTCATGGTACTCATCGGGGCCCAAGACCCGTAGGATCTCGTAGCGTTCCAGGTCCTGGCGGTAGTTTGCGCGGCAGACGAGAAAGCGCGCCACCTCAAAAACAATCTCCGCGCCGTAGCGTCGCAGGTACTCATAATCATGGGTCACCGAGACGTACTTCCAGATCGTATAGGAAATATCGGGAGATACGTGAATCTGCCAATCGTTAAAGTGGGTGCGAATCGGCCGTCCGGAAATCACGTCCTTAAAGAAGAAAGAGGGGCAGATCTCCTCTCCACTGTCGCCGCTGATCCAGGCGTAGTACGCGCCGGCAAACCCCAATTCCCGGGCCTTCTTTCGTGCGCCGTTGAGCGTCCGGTACCGATACATCAGGATCTTCCGGGCGATCTCCGGCGCGGAGAAGAGGAACATCGGGAGGTTAAACACCTCCTGGTCCCAGAACGCCGCCCCCTGGTAGGACTGGCACGACAGCCCCCGGGCACCGATGGGAAGGTGATCGGTGTGCGCCGGAGTGGCGATGATGTTGTGGTACAGATTGTAGCGCAGCAGCGTCTGGGCGGTCTCGTCACCGGCTATCTCCACGTCCATGTCGCGCCAACGGCGATCCCATTCCTCACAGTGCGCCTGCCACAGCTCCTTCCACTCCCGCCCCAGGGCGTGGTTGAGAGTCGCGGAAGCGGCCGCCTGCACCTCAGACAGCGGCGGGCGTTCGCCGTCCACCACCGTGTCGATCGCCTCCGATGGATCCCCGGGCGCAATGCCCAGGTATCCGGAGGCCGGTGGTTGATCGGGGACCGCCACCTGGGTAAACGGGTTGGCACCGGTCCTCAGATCGTTGGTGGAGTACACCGCGGCGTACTTCGTGAGCACGATCGTCTGCTCCGGCTCCAACTCTAGATCAAAAGTGCGGACGATCATCCGGTCGGCGGAATCGGTGAGGCGACTGGCTACATTCATACCATCGCTAAATGTCAGGCGTGATACCTCCCGCACCACTACATCGTAGCCATGCTCACCGGTGACGCAGGCGATCTCGAGTTCCTCGCCATCTTCAGCAGCGGTATACGAGGAAAAGTGCTCACCGTTGAGGCTCCAGATATCGCCGTCGATACCGGTTCGGAGGGAGAGCTTTAACGCCCGGTGGGCGGTGATGTGCATCCGGGAAGAAATCCGGTGCAGATCATCGTACCCGGCGAAACGCTCTTCCCTGACCTCCAGGCCGAGCGTCTTCCAGCACGCTTCCGCGGTCCATTGACCGTAGCGAACGTTCAACGCGCGCCGGTATTCACTCCACGCCGCCTCCCGCCAGCGAACCGGGGTTCCGTCTACCGATAATTCGGTGAAGAGACCATTCGGCGCGGTGACCAGCTCCTTCCAGACGCCGTCGGCGTTGTCATACGTATCCGACACCACGCACGCCACGTACTGTTCGCGGCCATCGTCGGCAAAGGTGCCTCGATATCCGAGATACCCGTTTCCGATCATGTAGTTGCTGCCGGTTGTGACCACTTGCTCCGGGACGAACCGGGTTTCGTAAACTTCCCAGGAGTTGTCGATGTTTACGTTGTTCTTGAGTTTCATCGGCCCTTTCCAAAAAAAAGGCGGCATACCCTGCGGATGCCGCCAAAACTGAATAGCTCAGTCGGTCTGAGATTACCCCTTTACGGAGCCCGCCATCATTCCGCGTACGAAGTACCGTTGCAGTCCGAAGAACACAATCAACGGCATCGTCATGGTGAGGAACGCTCCGGAGGTAAGCACGTACCAGTCCTGACCGCGGGAACCCACCATCTCCGCCAGCCGTGTTGTCACGAGGGCAACATCCCGACCGGTTCCCAGAAATACCAACGCCACCAGCAAGTCATTCCAGACCCAGAGGAATTGGAAAATTGCGAAGGACGCCACCGCCGGTACGGAGAGCGGCATCACCAGATAGATAAACTTGGTCATCGGGGTGGTACCGTCCACCTCCGCCGCCTCAATCAGATCCCGAGGAATCTGCGAGATATATCCGTAGAGCAGATACGTCGCCAGAGGCAGTCCGAACCCGGTGTGTGCCAGCCACATTCCCAGATACGTTCCATTGAGATCGGCGTTGTTGTACAACCGGAACAACGGCAGCAAAGAGGTCTGCAGGGGTACAACCATGAGCCCCACCACCAGGATAAACATCAAACGACGTCCGGCGAATTTCATCCACGCCAGACCGTAGGCGGCAAAAGCGGCAATCGTAATCGGTATCACGGTTGCAGGAATCGTCACGAGAAGGCTGTTCAGAAACGCCCCACCCATACCGTCTTCCGTGAGGACAACTACATAGTTATCCAGCGTCCACTGGCCGTTAGAGAACGGTTGAAAGACCGCCGTCCACCAGCCACTGGTGTTGATCGCCACGGGCTCGCGGAAGGAGCTTACCAGGAGGCCAAACGTTGGAATCGTCCACAATACCACGATCACTACGATCGCCAGGTTCAGGAAGACCCGCCCCCAAATCTCCTTGGAGGTCTTTTTTCGTTTTTGCAATTCAAAGGTATCAGACATCAGATCCTCCTCACGCTTCCTTCATACTGCGAATGTTGCGAATCATAATTGGCGTTACCGCTATGAAGATAATCACCGCCAAGGCTGCACCTCGACCGTACTCGCCCTGACTGAATAGCTGCTTATACATCATGTTGGCAACAACGTCGGTGTTGAAACGGCCGCTGGTCATGACGTAGACCACGTCGAAGATCTTGAGTACCAGAATGATGATCGTGGTTGTGACCGTCAGGATCGCACCGCTGACGAAGGGGATAATCACCTGGAAGAAAATACGAACCTCTCCAGCACCGTCGATTCGCGCCGCCTCAAGGAGACTCGAGGGAACCCCCTTTACCGAGGAGGAAAGGATCACCATGGCGAATCCCGTCTGGAGCCAGATCATGATCACGATTAGCAAAAAGTTGTTCCACGGCTCGATCCGTAACCAACCCACCGGATCGCCCCCGAGGCCAACCACGATCGCATTGAGCAAACCGATCTGTTCACCATACGGGGCAAAGTAGTAGACAAATCGCCAGATGACCGACGCCCCAACGAAGGAAATCGCCATCGGTAGGAAGACCAACGACTTCGCGTACTTTTCCCATTTCACCCGGTCCACCAACACGGCAATAACCAGTCCCAATGAAACGGCGAACAACGGAACAAAGATGATCCACAGAATGTTGTTTCGAACCGCCGTGAGCAAAGCCGGATCCTGGAACGCTTGAACATAGTTCTGAAACCCAAAGTTGGTAGGTGTTCCGCCCCGGCGGTAGTCGAAAAAACTAATCCAGATCGTACGTAACGTGGGATAGATAATGTAGACGAACAAAACAAGAAAGGCCGGCGTGATAAACACGTAGGGTCTCAACGTATCCCGCACCCGAATCGGTAGCTGCGTGATTAGGTTGTCCACTGTTAAGTACAGCGCCCAAATACCACCAACGCCCACCACCAGAGCGACGATGGCGATCAGCAACCTCGGCGCGTCGCCGGCGCGCATGAAGTTGAAACTCCACGCAAATACCACGAATAACACGGCCGCTATGGCAAGTGATATCAACACTTGAAGCGGTCTGTTCTTTACTTCCACATCACTCATAACACCCCCGTGGTGAAGCATGCGATTGTCATATTCTCGGACTCACCTATGGACTATGGGTGAGCGTATACCGCATCACCAAAACGTGCCCGAAATTATCGGACACCAATAGCTTAAAAAAACCGGTGGGACGGCCAACACTGCCCCACCGGTGGTATAAGACTCGTCTGTACCTTAGTTGTCCGGCCAGCTGTCGTCGATGTTGGTCAGCAACTGATCCACATCCGCATTCTCATTGTTTGCGAGTTTCGTGAACTCAGTCCAAAACGAACCGGCCCCAACCGAGCCAGGCATTAGGTCGGATGCGTCAAAACGGAAGGTGGTGGCGTTCTGCAAAATTTCGGCGATGCCGCGATCAGCAACGGTGGGATACCAGTCAAGCGGGGTATCCGCATGCGGTGACACAAAGCCTCCGGCTTCCAACCACCCGCGGGTCGACTCACCCGTACTGAGAAAGCGCATAACGGCACGGACTTCGGGGCGATCCTGCATGGCACCCATCAGGTCACCGGCACCCAGAACGGGTCGTCCCAGGCTCTCGTCGATCGGGGGCAGGTAGAAAAACCCAATCGTATCGCCAACTTCGGATCCCTCCTCGGGAAAGAAGGCGGTGATGAACGACGCCTGTCGATGCATCAGCGCCGCCGGCGGATCGGCAACCATGGGAGTCGGAGCATCACCAAAGGGCGTCAACACGATTCCTTCACGGCCACCAAGAACATAATCTTCGTTAAACCAGATCTCGGCCATGTAGTCGACCGCTTCCTTGACCTCGGGGCTATTGAACGGAAGCTCACCGGCGACCCATTCATCGTAAACCTCGGGGGGATGAATGCGCAGCATAATGTCTTCAATCCAGTCGGTTGCGACCCAACCGGTAGCACCGGCGCTCTCGATGCCGATCGTCCACGGGGTATACCCGTCGTCTACCATCTGGTCGCTGAGTTCCAGCATCTCGTCCCAGGTCTGGGGCTCTTCATAGCCTTCTTCCTCGAAAACGGGGATGTTGTACCATACGAGGCTCTTTACGCTGGCCCGATACCACACGCCGGCCTGGATCCCGCCGATTTCGGCCAGGTCGGTCCACGCATCGTTGTACTGCTCGGAGAGATAATCCATCCCGAGCCAGTCCCGCATATCGTAGACGTATCCACCGTTCACCAGGTCACGCGCGAGACCGGGTTGCGGAAACGCGGCGATGTCCGGCGGACTTCCGCCTTCGGACCGCACGGTGATCAACGTCTCGAAGTCACCGCTTCCTTCGTACACGACTTCGATCCCGGTCTCCTCTTCAAAGGCGTCCATCGACGCACGAAATCGGTCGGCGTCTTGATCGACGAACGCACCAAAGATGTTAACGGTGGTTCCCGACAGATCCTGACCGTCGGTCCAGGGGTTGTCCGTGTAATCCCGATCGGGATCGGCGGCCTGTCCTCCGCCTTCTTGCTGCCCACCGGCAAACGCCATGGGCAACGCAAGAACGAACAGCACCGCTACGAGCACTGCAACTGTTCTCTTGAACATAGTACCTCCTATTGGTTTTCCTCTTGGTTGTATTATACAACCAACTCTGAGATTACCATGACGAATTTGCGCTGTCAAACAAAACTTTCACTCAATTTCTCTATGATTGCGGAGAGGTTTTATCTTTGACAGCGCTACCGGACGGGTGTAAATTGGATTCGGCAACCAACTGAGATGGCACACTACATTAGCGACGTCAACATAACCCGTGTACTCAGAACGGTGTGGCTCAATCGCGGGCTCAGCAGGATCGATATATCCCGTCGGCTGGACCTCAACAAGTCCACCGTATCAAAAATTGTAGGATATCTGGAGGAACTGAGCCTTGTGGAACCGGCGGCTGTGGGCGATGCCGGTCCCGCCGGCGGCCGGCGCCCGATCCACCTCCAGATCAAAGCGGACTGGGGCTGTGTCATGGGGGTTGAGATTCAGACGGAGGCGTTCACGGTGGTGGGAATAAATCTGCACGGAGACGTCTTCTTCTCCCATACCGAGCCGCTTGATCTCCGCACTCACGACTTGGTGGATTCTTTTGTCGACATCGTTCACCGGTTTCGGCCGAGCCTGGAACGAACCGGCATGCCGGTGATCGGAATCGGGGTCGGCCTCCCGGGCTTCGTTGACCCGGTGCGAGGGGTCCTGAAAGCCTCGATGCCGTTCGAGCAGTATACGGAAGTGAACTTCGTCGCGGGGGCGCAGGAACAGCTCGACTTATCGGCACCAATTCTAGTGGACAACGATGCCAATTGCGGGTGCTGGGGAGAACTCGCGTTCAAACACAGTACCCGTCCGGAGAACTTTCTCTTTGTCCTCGGGGAGCTCCGCAAGCATACGATCGAAATGGATGATTACCGGATCATGGCGCTGGGGATGGGACTCGTCCTCAACGGCAAGGTGCACCACGGCACCGGTCATTCCGCCGGCGAGTTCCGCAGTATTCTCTACCGGGCGGGCACCGTAAACCAGTTCTCCATCAGTGACATCGAGGCGCGACGATTTCTCCAGGATTCGCAGGTGGACGAGATGATCATCGATGAGTTGGCGCGGCACATCGCGTTTCTGATCAACGCGCTAAACCTCGGCAAGGTTGTCATCGGCGGTCCCATGGAGGTTCTGGCGGATGAGTTGATCGCGGCGATCCGCGAGCACACCCAACAGAACTGGGCGTATCCCACCATGGTGGATTGCCAGATCGGCGTATCCCGCCTCGGTGAGCAAGCTGTCGCCTACGGGGCGGCGGGGATGTTCTTAGAGCATCTCATTCGCGTTCCTTCCGTGCAGGTTGACGGGGAACTGCAGACGCCCTGCGGCGTCCAGCTGCTCCCGCGGCGCGGAACCGACCTCCCGGTGTAACTTAGGTTTACCGTTCGGGTGTGCGGCCTCGCCATCCGGACATACTGTCCCACACCCCCAAATGCTTCATCAGTCCGTTAAACCACGGATCGGGAAGAATCCCGCGCAGAAGAATCGCAATTCGCACCGTCCGCGGACGTTTTGGTGAGCTGCGCCCCCGCCGGAGGGCGCTCTCGACGATCGACTGCGCCACAACATCGTGGGAGCGGAGCAACGGTACGATGACCCGGCCCACTCCCTTAAGTCGAGCCCCGGCGAACATGCCTTCGGCGATGTAGCTGGGATGGATTGAGCTTACCATGACGCCGTGAGGCCGTGACTCAGCGCGTAGCGCCTCGGAGAATCCCCACACCGCCCACTTTGCGGCGGAGTAGACTGCCAAACCGGGAACCCCGATCGTTCCAGCGGCGGAACTGATGTTCACGATATGGCCGTAACCGCGCTCATACATCCCGGGGATGACCAGACGCGTCAGATAGACCAACGAGTTGAGGTTCACCTCCAGGGAACTCATCCACGTTTCCGCCTCCTGATCCACAAATTGCCCCGGTGCCAGGTGACCGGCGTTGTTAATCAAGACGTCTACCGACCCCAGCGCGGCAGTGCTCCCGGAAAGTGCCCGTCGCAGCCCATTATGATCGGTGATATCGCAGGTCTCTGTATGCACTTGGGCATCGGGAATCGCTGCGGTCAACTCCGCCTTCGCCGCGGCGAGGGCATCCCCGTCGAGGTCCCACAGCGAAACGCGACTCCCGGCGCCAATCAGACGGCGGGCGGTCGCGAGGCCGATACCTCGAGCGCCGCCGGTTATCACGGCGTGACTGAAGGAGAGGTCGACTCCCGGTTTGTGGGTATCTCCTTTACGTACGCTCACGGTCAATCTCCTTGACGGATAATTTCCACCAGACTGCGGTGCTCTTCCGTTCCCATGATCACCTCCTGCGGTACAAGCTCTTCCGCCGCAGTCACCCGCCCCTCTTCCGGTGATACCACGAGCAACCCTCGGGCCAGTTTGGACCGGAGGATGCGCCGGACGGACCGATCAATACGCTCCGGGGAGATGTCTCCCGCTTCCACCGCCGCCCCAATCGCGGTAACGGCGGCTTCCGGACTCGCCGGCAAAAGGAGAATGTCCGCTCCAGCTTGTACCGCCCGCACCGCGATCTTGTCGGCGTCGAAATAGAGGGTGAGTCCGTCCATGACGAGCGAATCCGTGACTACCAGTCTCTCAAAACCCAAGCGCCCCCGCAGGAGCCCCTCCACCAACACCACGTCGAGCGTTGCCGGTAAAGGTGACCCAGAAACCTCCGGAACAGCGATATGACCGATCATCACTGCGTCGGCCCCCGCCTCGATTCCGCGACGAAACGGCACCAACTCAATTTGTTGGAGCCGCGCGAGATCGTGGCCAACGGTTGCCGCCTCTTGGTGGCTGTCCTGCACGGTGTCTCCGTGGCCGGGAAAGTGTTTCACCACCGCGGAAACTCCTTCCGACTGCAGGCCGCGGACTGTGGCGGCTACCATGTCGGCCACCCGCTGCGGATCACTTCCGTAGGAGCGAGAGCCGATAACCGGGTTTTCCGGATTCGTCTGCACATCGGCCACCGGAGCAAAATTCATCGTTATTCCCAAGCTCCGCAACTCCCGGCCGATCACCCGACCCAGTTCGTACGCCAGAACGGGATCATTCAACCTACCCACAGCCCGAGCAGGAGGAATTTCGGTTGCCGGCATTCCCTCCTGCGGCACCACACGCCGAACGATACCCCCCTCCTGGTCTACCGCTATCGTCAACGGCACAGGTGAGACCGACTGCATCGATCTCACCAGCTCCCGGACTTGATTCGCCGTGGAGATATTCGGCCCAAAGAGTACAAAGCCTCCCGGTTCGACTTCTTCAATCATGGTGAGCAGTTCCTCGTTCATCCGTCGCACCGGATTTCCGCTGCTGTCGTGCGTCACTCCGGGCATGATCATCTGCCCGATGCGTTGCCGGAGAGACATACCGGTGAGCAGGTTCTCAATCGCGACTTCCGGGGTAAGGACGGTGGGGTCAGGTTCTACCGGTGGGCGCGACACCCGCCGCTTCTCACGAGCATCCGCATCGGCGTCGGCGTCGGCATCGGCATCCGCGTCAGCATCGGCATCGGCATCCGCGTCAGCATCGGCATCCGCGTCGGCGTCGGCATCGGCATCCGCGTCAGCATCGGCATCGGCATCGGCATCCGCGTCGGCATCCGCATCGGCATCCGCGTCGGCATCGGGTTCCGGATCGTCGGAGCGCTCCTCCTCTTCTCGTTCGTCTTCAACGGCGCCCACGTCCCGATCCGTCCGCTCCTCGTCTGGTGTAGCTTCCGACTCCAGACTCGCCCAATCCCGTTCCGGGGGAACGTCCGCTTCCGGCGACGAGACACAGCTACTAAGGGAAACCAGCGTCGCGACCACCAAGACCCCTATTATTTTTTGAAAACATCTGTGCACTAAATCGTACATATCCGAATCCACCTCGCGGTGACAGAGGAAGTTGCTGCGCTAAACAACCCCATAAAAAAGACTTAGAGCAACCTTAGGATTTGCTGTTGATTGGCATACATATTGCATAGATCTAACTATGATGCAGGAAGTCGCCCTTCAACATTCGCAGCGCTCGGTAACCCAAGAAATTCGCACGGAGATTATTCGAAAGACAATCCATCTCTCTATTGCGCTCACGCCTTTCGTGGCGGCGATCTTCGGCACCACCATAACCCTCGCTATCCTCGCTCTGGGAACGTTGGTGTATACCGCGGCGGAAACGCAACGGCGACACGGCTACGCCGTCCCGGTCATATCGCGCCTCACCGTTCTCTCCTCTCGCGGCCGGGACTGGGACCATTTCGTACTGGGCCCGATCACGCTCGGCACCGGTGCGATGCTGGCACTCCTATTATACCCTAACCCCGCTGCCACGATTGCGATTTATGCCCTCGCCTTCGGTGACGGGCTTGCGAGTTTCGCCGGCAAACTCTACGGTCGTACCCGAATTCCCGGAACCAGGGGGAAAACTCTGGAAGGTAGCCTCACCTGTGCGGCAGCCGTGGCAACCAGTACCTACCTGGTGTACCCGGAGCCCAAGGTAGCGGCCGTCACAACGATCGGCGCAACGATTCTGGAAGCGCTCCCCACCGGCGACGCCGACAACCTCATTCTGCCCGTTGGGGTTGGTCTTATCGCATCACTCCTGGTGTAGCGATGTCTTGAACGGGACGCGTCTCCTCCACCCTCAGATGGTCGCCTCAAGCACCGTCTGAGCTTTTTTTGCGCTCCCTACCACGGTCGCATTTTCCAAGATACACCTACGATAGCAGAAAGTCCCGGTAATTCTGGCCGGCAAAGACGATACCCCCAACTACAACCAGGAATGCCCCAATTCCCATCCAGATCGGCTCGACGCGATAGAAAAGAAGCTCCCGGCCTACGGCAAGCGTCGCGATCGCCACAGCGGAGATGAGCTGTCGCGGGTTACCGCTGTTGATCGAGGCCTGAACGTAATTGATCACCGCCACCACAAGTAGCAGAAAAAGCGTCGCCTGCAGCGAGGAGCGAATTCCGGCCCGGTATACCAGATGGTCCGGCACGTACGAGGTATCGATCGGAATCGACCAACTCAGGGCAACAGCGATAATCCCTCCCACCAGCATGGCGGTGCCGTGACGCTGCATCCGCAGACCGCCCGCATACAAACCGGCACCGAACAGCGCCATTACTCCCGTCACGTGGCCGAAGGTGACCGCCCGGGAGAATTCCGACGCCAATTGGGGCCACGGACTCTCCGGTAGGAAAACCATGCCCAACTTGAGAACGTCCAGAATCATCAACATGAAAAACCAGGTCACGAAAAACACCGACAGGGCGGGAGTGCGCCGGAAGAGGCGGAAATAGGCGGCCGATAACACGAATCCAAGCCCCACCGTGATGAACGTTCCGGTAACCGCGAGCAACACATCCAGCGACAGCTGTAACTGAGTGAAGAACAATGCCCCTTGGAGGGCGATCCCAAACGCGCCGGCCACGGCCACGGTGACGAGGACAAGAACAGCGAGGGCAAACCGAAGTGACTGGTTGCGTCCCGTGAGCGTCATATCCAGTACTATACCGTGTTTTGCGAAAAACTACAGCATCGGACGAAAAACGACGATACACTACAGAGAGGAGTGGCGAGATCCCATGGTTAACGACGTAAAACGATTAATTACTATCGTATTGCTCATGCTTCTATCGCTCAGTGTGACGTACGCCGGTGATGTGGCGCACTTCACCAATTTGGGCTTTTCTCCCGATTCTCGGGTATTCATGTTTGCCCAGCACGGCATCACCCAGGAAGAAAGCAATCCCTTCGCTGAGATCTATACCGTCGACGTGCCGCGCAATCGCTTCATCTCCGATGGCGTGGTTTCTCGCGAGTATGACGTCGCGATTTCCCCGGGGCAGGATGGAAGCGGCGCGCTCTTTGCACTGCTGCCGGAGGTGAGTCCCGCGATAGAGGACTACGATGTCAGCCACCTACGCCAGGGACGGCTCATCTATCTTCTGGTGAACGGCCAGGAACCGCGCCCGCAGATCCAGTTCCGCGACTTTGAAACGAGCGATTCCTTCACCATCTCTATGACGCAGGAAGCCCGGGGCAGCGGCCCTGAAGGTAGCGCCGCCTTTTATCTCGATGTCAGCGCTGAACTCGCGGACGGCACGGAAATTGAAAAGCGTGTCGGCCGTCCCAACTATTACCGGGACGGCGTCAACCGCTACCAGATCCGTCAGGTGATAGCCGGTCCTGATGGGAACTCGCTGGTGATCGTGATCGAGCGCATCACCGACGCGTCCACCGGCCGACACATCCGGTACATGGTGGAGACCGTGACCTTGCGGTGACGCCCCGGCCCATGCTCCGGTAATTCTTGACGGCTGGGGAATTTGCCTCTAAACTCTCGCGGACTACCATGGCAGAACGGATTACACCTAGAAGCGAGAGTTACGCAGACTGGTACATCGATATTGTACTCAACGCACAACTGGCGGACTATAGCCCGGTCAAGGGTTCAATGGTCATTCGTCCCCGCGGGTATGCTCTATGGGAGCGCATCCAGCGCGGCTTGGATGACATGTTCAAAGCCACCGGTCACAGCAACGCCTATTTTCCGCTCCTGATTCCTGAAAGCTACATCAAGCGCGAAGCGGAACACGTGGAAGGATTCGCTCCGGAGTTGGCCGTTGTCACCCACGGCGGCGGCGAGAAGCTCGAGGAGCCTTTGGTCATCCGGCCTACCTCGGAGACGATCATCTGGAGCATGTACAAGAAGTGGATCCAGTCCTACCGGGATCTACCGCTCCTGATCAATCAGTGGGCCAATGTGCTTCGCTGGGAGAAGCGCACCCGGCTGTTTTTGAGGACCACGGAGTTTCTCTGGCAGGAAGGCCACACCGCCCACGAGACGGAAGAAGAGGCGCGGGAAGAAACGCTGCGCATGCTGGAGGTGTACCGCACCTTCGCTGAGGATTTCATGGCTCTCCCCGTGCTCACCGGCGCCAAGAGCGAATCGGAGAAGTTTGCCGGGGCTGTCTCAACCTACGCCATCGAGGCGCTCATGCAGGACCGGAAGGCGCTCCAGGCGGGAACCTCACATTTTCTCGGTCAGAACTTCGCAAAAGCGTTTGACGTTCAGTTTCAGAGCCGAGAAAGCACCTTGGAGTACGTGTGGGCCACCAGCTGGGGCGTGTCGACGCGACTGATCGGGGCGCTCATCATGGCCCATTCGGATGACAAGGGACTCGTAATGCCCCCGAAGCTGGCGCCGACGGAAGCGGTGTTGGTGCCGATTTTCCGCAACAAGAACAAGACCGAAGTTCTCGGCGCCGCCCGCGCCCTCTACGACGAGCTGAGAACGGAGTTCCGTATCGCCATCGATGACGACGAGAACAACTCTCCCGGCTGGAAATTCGCCGAATGGGAGATGCGCGGCGTTCCCGTACGTTTAGAGATGGGCCCACGCGATATTGAAGCGGGACAGGTAACGCTGGTACGGCGGGATACGGGCGAGAAGGAATCCGTGGCCACGGCGGAGGCAGGACCGCGCATACGCGTACTGCTGGAGGAGATGCAAGGTGATCTCTACGCCCGGGCGAAAGCGTTCCGGGATGAGAGCACCCACTATCCCGAGAGCTACGACGCGTTCAAGGAGCTGTTCAACGACGGCCCCGGCGGATTCGCTGTCGCTCCGTGGGATGGTGATCCCGTCACGGAAGCTCAGGTCAAGGCGGACACCAAGGCCACGATTCGTGTGCTTCCCTTCGGAAACGAGGCGGAAGCCCACGGCAAACGGTGTCTGTTCAGCGGCAATCCGGCGAAGTACGTGGCGGTCTTTGCCAAGAGTTACTGATCGCCGTCGACCCGTGGTATATTGCCGGGTGTGAGGACGACCAAATCCCGAGACACAGTACACCCTTCACGTTGGTTCACTCGCGGATTCGCGACAACCGTGTGTGTGATCGCCGGACTCATTATGACCCCCGGGGAGATATCCGCTCAGACTCTCTTCGGGCTGCCGATTAGCCGCCTCTTCGCTACCGCCATGCCGGTATGGATGTACAACGGCTTCACCGAAACCGCCGACGGCGATCCGGTGCAAGGGAGTGAGGTAAGCCCGATTCGCATGAGTTTCGGGGCGGGGCTGGAACTTCGTTTCACCGAACGCATGTCTCTCCAGCCGCAGGGGTGGCTGTTTATGCAGGAGTACGCGGCACTCCTCGAGTATAATAAAACGGTCCCCACCCAGATTGAAACGGGTAATTACGTGGGGGATGTGGCAAACACGCTGGGATTGGCGGTCTCGGTGCCGTGGGTATACACCGTGTCCCCGGAATGGGCCGGAAACTGGGAGTTTCACGGAAGCCTGGGACTCTCTCTGATTTACCGGATACCGATCGGTGGAATTGACGGCAGTGATGCCGGACCGGTTGGTCGGTACTGGATCGCCGGGCGATTCATCTACCCCGACATGGGACTTGCAGCAGATTACCGAATCACGGACCGAATCCAGGCGGGCGCCGGAATCACCTGGCATATCCCGGTGTACAACCTATGGAGCCAGACTGAAGAGACGCCGTTCCTGGACGAGACGATGCTCCGTTACGGGCTCCGGGTACGGTGGTATACGAACACCGGCGATTCCTAAAGGACTCGATCCACGGCTCCTACACGGTGCACCCTCAGACGGTGCGGTCCACCTGCTTGAGATATCCACCGGTAGCAGCGACAGCCTGCGAAACAAAACCAACCGTCATCACGTCCAACCACGCGCCGATTCGTTCCAGCAACGGCATCACCGGCAGCAGAATGAGGTAGGACTCTTCCATTCCCTGTCCGTAACGCACCGAGAGGTAGCTTAACAAGACCATGACCGCCCCCGCCGGGTGCCGTCCCAGAAGCAACGAGTAGAGAATACCCGCTGCCGTGAGTTCCACCACCGCCGCTACGCCGATTTCCAGCGCGGTATACGACCGGATCACCAGTAGAAACGCCGCGACACTCACCAGCGCAGTTCCTGCGCGCCCAAACACCGCCATCAGCGGCGGTACCACGCCTCCCACCGGCCGCGGAACGCCCTGGTTCTCATTACTCACCCGGGCGTACGTGGCGGAGGCGAAGAACACGTCTCCGGTGACCAGCGCCGCTGCCGCCGCCGGGGTCATGCGGTACAACCACGTCACCGGACGCGCGTGTTCCCGGTCAAGCAGATAGAGCGCCAGCGGGTAAGCCACCGCCCCCACGAGAAGCGCCGCGGTAACCACCACCAGCAACAGCTGGCCAAAAATCGCCAGATCCTCCGTCTGGCGCGTTCCCACCACCACCATGGCGGCGGGAATCGCCAGAGCGAAGCCGATAACCTGCGTAAGCCACGCGTTGAGTCGATACAGGATTCGGTTGGCGGAGTCCGCTACCAACGACACCGGCGACGTGATCTCCCGGTCATAACGGAGCGTGGCCCCCACGAGCATCGCGAAAAGCACGATCATGAGCAGCGCATTCTCACCGGCGACAAACAGCCGGAACGCGTTTCCGGGAATCATCTCCGAGAGGATAGAAAGCATCTCCGGGGCGGTGCCGGCGCGACCTTCCTGTACCATGGGCGGAATCCGCTGCGGCTGCAGCACCAGTATCGACAACGCTCCCACGACAACGGCTAATACCAGGGCGGAGGCGAGTGCGAGCGCGCCTGTCACCAGCGTCTTCACCGCCGTTTGATCATCCCGGAGCTCATCCATGGCGACGATCGCGGCGAAGAACACCATGGGAAAGAACAAAAATCGTCCCACGCGGATCAGAATTCCGGATAGCTCCTGCAGGAAGACGTAGGTATCTCCACCGGAGAGCGGTACCATCACTCCCACGATTACTCCGAGAGCGGTACCCAAGAGGTAGCGCATCCATATCTTCATCTATGCTCCGTCTCCCATCACCGTCGAAACGGCAGGATCCCCATTTTCTGACCGTACCGCTGCAGGCGACCGGCGGACTTTTCGCCACGGTCGAACGTCTGTTCCAGCACCCACCGGGCCACGGCGCGGCTTTCACTGTCGGATGCGCGGAACCCGCGCATCACCACCGGTTCATCTTCATAGAACGCGATCAGCGAACGCATCAGGCCGTGGACCGCGCCGGCAATCGCCGCGTCCACCGGTGGCATCACATCGGACCCACCGTCGTACCACACCAGCGTGCACTCGCCGCCTCCGTTCCGCAGCAATTGTGCGATCACTTCCTTGATCACGAAGAGATACCCTTTGATCGAGGCGTCGATCCGTTCCTCTATCACGGCGGACTCCGTTTCATGAAGAGGCTGGTTGATTCCCTCCGGCGAGCACACCACAAGGGCGTGCCGCAGTCCCCCCTGCTCCCGTTCCGCCGAGAGCAGGACCGATCGCGCCGACAATAGTGAGCGCCGTGTCCACGGCGTGTAGGTGAGCATATCGCCAAAGGTGTCCGGCACCTCCGGTGGCGTATCGGAAGGATCGTAAGTTGCCAGTATGTGCAGTTTCCGGTTGAGGGCCTCCTGAACGAGGTCATCGGTGAAGCCGGATTGCTTGCCCGTTATCAGGACGGCTCCGTTCATGTTAGGCTATAGTAGTTGGGCAGGAATACGAGGTCAACGGCGTGAAACTATCACTGGGACAGATCAACAGCACGATCGGCGATTTTGCCGGTAACAGCACTCGAATTCGCGACGCCGCGGTGCGGGCACGGAGCGAGGGCGCTGAGCTCATCGTGTTTCCCGAACTGAGCCTCTGCGGGTACCCCCCCATGGACCTCCTCGATTATGAGGCGTTCGTGGAGGAGAACATCAGGGCCCTGCGCCGACTGCAGCAAACGCTCCCACCGGATATCGCGGTGGTCGTGGGATATGTGGACCGTACGCAAGGAAGCACCGGCAAGAGTCTGCAGAACGTGGCGGCGGTAATTCTTAACGGTCAGGTGGTGTTTCGCCAAGCAAAGCGACTGCTTCCCACCTATGACGTGTTCGACGAGGCGCGATACTTTGAACCCGCCCGGGCAAGCGATGTGTGGCAGTACGGATCACTGAAAATCGGTATCGCGATCTGCGAGGATATCTGGTGGGAAACGGAACCGGTACCGGGGACGCGCTACCCCGTCGATCCGGTGCGGGATCTGCTGGACGGCGGAGCACAGTTGATTCTGGCGCCCTCGGCGAGTCCCTTCCATTCAGGAAAGCTCCACACTCGGGGACGGCTCGTCTCAAGCATCGGTCGCAACAACAGCGTCCCCGTCGTCTACGTCAACACGGTTGGCGGCAACGATAGTCTGATATTCGACGGATACTCCTTTGCCACCGACCGAACCGGGGCGATCCGCCATCTCTCACCGGGGTTTTCCGAGCATGTGTCGGTCGTGGACAGCGCATCCCTCACGGAGACCTCCTCCGGCCGGGAAACGCCCCCGGCGGCTCCGCTCCTTCCGGGGGAGGAAGACCGCGTGGCTGAGCTGGAGCGCGCCCTGGTCCTGGGCCTCCGGGACTACCTGGCCAAGACCGGTTTTTCCCGGGTGCATCTGGGGCTCTCCGGTGGCATCGATTCCGCCGTGGTGACGGTAATTGCCGCCCGAGCGGTGGGACCGGAACACGTCAAAGTGTTTCTCATGCCGTCGCAGTATTCCAGCAGCGGCAGCGTCACCGATTCGGAGCAGCTCGCGCGCAACCTCAATGTGGCGCATCGAACCTTACCGATTCTTCCAGTCTACGACGCGTTTACGGAGCTACTCCGGGAGGAGTTTGCCGACACGGAACCGGGTATCGCCGAGGAGAACATCCAGGCCCGTACCCGGGGAAATCTCCTGATGGCGTGGTCTAACAAGTTCGGATCGCTCACCTTGACCACCGGAAACAAGAGCGAACTTGCCGTGGGATACTGCACGTTGTACGGCGATATGTCCGGGGGACTGGGCGTGATCGGTGACCTGCTAAAAACGGAAGTCTACGCCCTGGCGCGGCACTTCAATCGCCATGAGGAGGTGATTCCGGAGGCGATAATCACCAAACCCCCATCGGCAGAACTGCGGCCGGACCAAAGAGACGAGGACAGCCTGCCCTCCTACGATGTGCTGGACGGCATTCTTCACCGTTATTTGATCCTGAACCAGACCTATCCCCAGATCGTGGATGCCGGCTTCGATGCGGAAATCGTCTCGCATATCCTTCACCTAGTGGGTCGGAGCGAATACAAACGGCGCCAGGCACCGCCGGTGCTCAAAGTATCTCCACGAGCGTTCGGAAACGGCCGAAGAATGCCGATCGCCCGCACCATTTTCGAAAGTCGGCGTTGACAATTTGATAATCGCCTGAGGCACTGTTATTATGTAGTCAGGGTATGAAAAACATCATGCTGGTTGAAGCCGAAATTTGGACAGTTGCACGGACCGATAAAGGAAACGCCGTCCTGGTGAAACCGGTAGGCAGCGACCGGGCGGTGCCGATCTTTATCGGACAACTCGAAGCTCAGTCGATCCTGTTCGGTCTCGCCGGTGTTCCCGTGCCGCGACCAATGACGCATGATCTCTTCATATCCGTTCTTGAAAAAAGCAATATCTCTGTAGAACGGGTTGAGGTTACCGATCTCAAGGACCGCACTTTCTACTCCCGGCTGATTCTCAAGCAGGGTCTCAAGCGGATCGTGGTAGACTCACGACCCTCCGACAGTCTTGGCATCGCTTCCCGTGTTCACTGCCCGGTATACATCGCCGAATCGATCGTGGACGAAGCGGGCGTCGCAGTAAACCTGATCTCTGAGGACGAGGTGCAACTTCACACCGATGGTGACGCCGGTGGCGACCAAGGCCCGCAGGGCGATCCCAAGTCTGAGCTTGAAGAACAGCTGCAAAAAGCGGTGGACGAAGAGAATTACGAGGAAGCCGCGCGGCTCCGCGACAAACTGAAGGAGCTTTAGTTCCTTCCACTCCGCTCCATGGGTGGCCCCGCTTTTCATTGCCCCGTAATTCCTTCTCCTCTATACTTAATACGTACAGCATTGGAGGCAATCTCTTGAAATATCCCCACGGAACGGAGCGTGTCGCCGGAGTCCTGATACCGCTGGCCGCGCTCAGAAGCTCTCACAGCGTCGGGTGCGGCGAGTTCGCGGATCTTCCGTCTCTGGCACACTGGTGCTCGGCCACGGGGCAGAAGATTATTCAGCTTTTGCCGGTGAATGACACCGGCTCTCAAAGCTCGCCGTACAGCGCGCTCAGCGCCTTCGCGCTCCATCCGATATATCTGCGAATCACCGACGTTCCGGAATATCAGACCCTTCAGGAGGCTGAAAAAGCGGCGGTCGACCAGCGTCTTTCCCAGCTTCGCGCAACACATGAGGCCGCGAAGCGTTTCGATTATGATGCAGTCCTCAACGAGAAGCTGGCAATTCTCCGCGTCATATACCGCGCCGTCCGGGAGGCGATCCTGAAAGGTGACGATCTTTCGGCGTTTCTCCGCCGCAATGGATGGGTCAAGGCCTATGCGGTATTTCGCACGCTGAAGGATCGCTACGAGCAGAAGCCGTGGACGGAATGGCCGGAACACCGGGACATCGATACCGCCACTCTGGACACACTCTGGAAGCGCGCTTCCCTCCGGGATGAGACGCGGTTTCACGCGTGGCTCCAGATGCGTGCCGCGGAGCAGTTTGCCTCCGCCGCGGACCACGTGGAACGGGCCGGAATCGCCCTGAAAGGGGATATTCCGATCCTCATGAATGAGGACAGCGTGGATGCGTGGTACGATCGCGACATCTTCCGGCCGAATCTGCGCGCCGGGGCACCGCCGGACATGTTCAGCGAGCTGGGCCAGAACTGGGGGTTTCCAATCTACAACTGGGAGCGCCTCACCGAACGGGACTATGACTGGTGGCGCGAGCGTCTGCGCCACGCATCCCGCTACTATCACGCATACCGCATCGACCACGTCCTGGGATTCTTCCGGATCTGGACGATTCCCGCCGGAAACTGGTCCGGGATTCCCGGATTTTTCTGGCCGCAGCACGGTATCTCCCGGGAAGAACTGCACGAACACGGATTTGACGACGGCCGCATTCGGTGGCTCCGGCAACCCCACCTCTCCGGAGAAGAGCTACGCACCCGCATGGAATCATCGCTGGACGACCTGCAGGGTCCGATAGTGGAGCAGCTGCCCGGAGAGGACCTGTTTCTCTTCGCCCCGGAGGTGACCGGCGAGCAACAGCTGTCACAGTTGGAGATCGGTGAGGAACAGCGCGACTGGCTGCTGAACCAGTGGCGCGATCGAGCACTGGTGGAGCTTCCCGACGGGCGCTTCGCCGCCACCTGGACGTTCCGCGAGTGTTCTCGCTACGTGAATCTCACCGATGGTGAGAAGGATCGCTTTGAGTCGCTGGTGGCCGCCCGCGGAGCGGACAGTCACGAACTATGGGCGGACCACGGCAAGAAGATCCTCTCCGTCATGAAAGAGACCTCGGACATGTTGCCCTGTGCTGAAGATCTGGGGGTCGTCCCGGATGTTGTTCCCCGTGTTCTGGGACAGCTAAAAATACTGGGTCTGATGATTCCCCGCTGGGCGCACTATTGGGACCGCCCCGGACAGCCCATCATTCCGTTTCACGAATACCCGGAACTCACCGTATGCGCCCCGAGCGTTCACGATACCTCTACCATGCGCGGCTGGTGGGAACATGAAGAAGGCCGCGAAGAACTGTGGCGTGAGATCGGCATGGAGAGTGCCTGCCCGGAGACATTTACCGTCGACACTGCTCGCCACGTGTACCAAGCGGTCTTGAAATCGGCCAGTCGAATCGTCGTGTTTCCGCTCCAGGACCTGCTGGTTTTGGCCCCTGAAACGCTCCACGACGATCCCCACAAGGATCGAGTTAACGTTCCCGGAACGTACAATGATTTCAACTGGACGTGGCGTATGCCCCTCACGCTGGAGGAGCTCGCGAATAACGGGGATTTGCGGGCGCAGGTTGCGCACCTCACCGCCGTTCGTTCCAACTGAAAAAGGAGTCTTCCATGGTTGTCAGAACACATCTCTCTCAAGCCGTCATTCCAAGCGCCATTCCCGGCCCCCGCAGAGAGTTCCACGTTGCCCGCAGTGCACGCGATACGTATGAGTTCTCCGATGATGGATTCTCCCTGGCGGGGCACGTCCTGTTTGCGGATGTCCGAAGTGCCCGCGCCCTGGCGATGAAGATTAACACCGTCCGCCGCTCCGCCCTTCATCCCGAACGGGCGGTACGCGCCGGCGACATCTACGCCATGGGATTAATCGATGAGATCTTTCACCACCTGATTGGGCTCTATCTCGAGCAGTACGGCCGCACGGTACTGAATCAGTTGGAGGAGGCGTTGCGCAGTACTCTGGGAACGGAGGCGTTCGAGCGGCTGCTGCTCACGTTTGCCGAACGATTTCCCACCGTAGCGCACTACCACGGCACCGAGAGCGCCCAGGAAAGCCTGGATCGGACGGTGGACGGCGTCTCAGGACGACAGGTGGCGATCGAAGAACTCATTGTGCTTTGGCTGGGAAACCGGAATCCCGCTTTCTCGCCGGTGATAGAGCTCTTTGACGAGGAGATTATCGCCCTCGACACTGACTACACGCAGTTCAGTCGTGTCATGCAGGAGTTCTTTGATTCGCGCCCATCCTTTGGACCGGAAGACCGGACGCTGGTGAATCTCCTTCGGGTTCCGGCAATCGCACATCCCGATGATCTTAACGCGCAACTGGAGTACATTCGCACCAAGTGGGGCTCGATGATCGGAACATATCTTGATCGCCTCCTGCGCTCGGTAGATATGATCGCGGAAGAGCGAAAATCGCGCTTTCACGGTCCTCCCGGCAGCGTTCCAGTCCTGGAATACGGATCGTTCGAGACGGGGGAGGAAGATGACTACGCCCGGTTCAGCCCCGATCGGGAATGGATGCCACGGGCGGTGATTATTGCGAAGAGTACCCTGGTGTGGCTGGACCAGCTCTCCAAGAAGTACAAGCGCCAGATTCGGACCTTGGATCAGCTTCCCGATGAGGAGCTGGACATTCTCGCCGGCCAGGGATTCACCGGTCTGTGGCTGATCGGCCTGTGGGAGCGGTCCGGGGCCTCGAAGCGGATTAAGCACCTCTGCGGCAATCCCGATGCAGAGGCCAGCGCGTATTCCTTGTACGATTACGATGTCGCCGACGAGCTCGGCAATTGGGAGTCACTGGACAATCTGCGGCGACGGCTCTGGCAGCGGCGTATTCGGCTCGCAAGCGACATGGTTCCCAACCACTCCGGTATCGACAGCAAATGGATCCATGAACACCCGGAATGGTTCATCGGACTCCCCTATGCTCCCTTTCCGGGGTACAGCTTCAACGGCGAAAACCTATCTACCCAGCCGGGGGTCGGGATCTACCTGGAAGACCACTACTACGACCGGAGCGACGCGGCGGTGGTCTTCAAGCACGTCCACTTCGACAGCGGAGACACCCGCTACATCTACCACGGGAACGACGGAACCAGCATGCCCTGGAATGACACGGCGCAATTGGACTATCTCAATCCCGAAGTCCGGGAGACGGTGATCCAGACGATTCTCCACGTCGCGCGGAACTTCCCGATCATCCGGTTTGACGCTGCCATGACACTGGCAAAGAAGCATATCCAACGCCTGTGGTATCCGGCTCCCGGTCAAGGCGGAGATATTCCCTCCCGGAGTGAACACGGCCTGCCGCACGCGGAGTTCGACAAAGCGATGCCCCAAGAATTCTGGCGGGAAGTAGTGGACCGCGTGGCGCAGGAGGTGCCGGACACGCTACTTTTGGCGGAAGCGTTCTGGATGATGGAAGGGTACTTCGTGCGTAATCTCGGCATGCACCGCGTCTACAACAGCGCGTTCATGAACATGCTCAAGAACGAGGAGAACGAGAAGTACCGCCGCACGATCAAGAACACCCTTGAATATGACCCGGAGATACTCAAACGTTTCGTGAACTTCATGAATAACCCCGACGAAGAGTCCGCCGTGGCGCAGTTCGGCTCCGGCGACAAGTACTTCGGAGTGGCGACGCTCATGGTGACGATGCCGGGACTTCCGATGTGGGGACATGGGCAGACTGAAGGCTTCGCCGAGAAGTACGGCATGGAATACCGCCAGGCGTACTGGGAGGAGACTCCGGATGAGACGCTAATCGCCCGACACAACCGGGAGATCTTTCCCCTGATGCACCGACGCTACCTCTTTGCCGATGCCGCCAGTTTCCGTCTCTTCGACGTCTACGGCGCCGACGGCGCGATTCACCCGCACGTCTACGCCTACTCCAATCGCCACCATGGCGAGCGGACGCTCGTGCTGTACAACAACTTCTGGGAGCGTATCGAAGGGTGGATTCACACCTCCAGTCCCTATGTGGTGGATGCGTCGCTTCCCGCCGATCAACAGGAGGTGCGTACCGAACAGCTGGGAGCGGCGCTCGATATTTCTAACTCCTGGCGTCACTTTACTATTTTCCAGGAGCAGCGCAGCGGGCTCTGGTTCATCCGCAACAGTGGCGAGCTAAGCGAACGCGGCTTGTACATCTCCCTCAACGGGTATGAAAGCCAGGTGTTTCTCAACATCTACGAGGTAGAGGACAACCAGTACACCCACTTTGCCCGGCTGACGGACTTCCTGGACGGAGCCGGCACCCCCGATATCGACCGGAGTCTGAAGCGTCTCTTGCTTCAGCCCCTCCACGACGCCTTCGGTGTGGTGGCAAACACCGGCGTGCTCCGTCAGCTCTCGGATGCGCTGGCTACGACGGAGCCCACGGTGGACTGGAAGGAGCTGGCCGACGAATATCGGAGCTTCCTCAGTATCGCCGGGCAGTTTTCGGATCATACGACCCGCCTGGAGGACGCCGCCGAGCTTTTCGAACACAACGGGGAGGCGTTGATCCGTCTCCCACAGCTCATCTCGCGAGCACCGAAAGTGGTGGCGGCGCTGATTGAGTCGCATGTGAAGGCGGAGCGCGAGGATTCTTCGGTGTTTCTCGCCTTGACGCTGCTAATTCCGCTGGATGTATTCGTTCAAGGTAAGCAGGAGTTGACCACCGCATTGCGGGGATTTCGCGCACTGGACCAGGCGGCGGAGTGGGAGCTGATCTCACACGTGGGCACAGTTATGGAGCATCTTTCCGCCGAAGCGGAGCTTCCCGCCCATTGGGAGCCGCTGGTGCGGGTAATCCTGGCGCACCACAACTGGTGGAGTTACACCGAGGGTACTACCGACGATCGTGCAGCGCTCACCGTAATGGAAACGCTGCTGGCCGATCCCAACGTGGAGGACTTTCTGCAGATTCACATCCACGAGGGGGTGACCTGGTTCAACAAGGAAATGTTCGAGGTAATGATCGACTGGCTCGTGGTAGTTGCCGTCTGGCAGGAGATGACGGCGACGCTAATTTCGGGGACACGGCTCGTCTGGAAGGATATCACTACTCACGCCGGGCGCGTTGCCGACGTGTACACTCGATGGCAGCAGGCTGAAACGGTCTGTGGCTACCGCGTCGAAACGTTACTGGAGGCGTTGGACCGCGACGGGAACTCGCGCTCCGACTCTCAATCGCCGCGAACGAAGCAAGCCGGCGATGCCGCGGGAGCAGCCGGCAAGAAGCCGAGCCAGCCGAAAAAGCCCACCAGAACATCCGATCGCGGTCGCGATGAGTGACAAACGCTTCACCGAGACGGTGCGCATACCGAGTTATCTCTGCGGCCCCGACGATAGTGTGGAGCTGGATGGGGTGGCAAGTCTGCTTCAGGAAGCGGCATGGCAACACGCCCGGCGTCTGGGCTTCTCCTTCACCGAGGAAGAGGCCACATTGTTCTGGGTGCTGCATCGGATTCGCGTCCGGTTCCATCGGCGGCCGCGGTGGAACGAAGTGGTGAACTTGACCACCTGGCCCAGTGGCATGGAGCGCCTCTACGCGTTGCGGGAGTTTCACATCGACAATCAGGAGGGTTCCCGTTTGGTGGACGTCAGTAGCGCCTGGATCATTCTCGATGCGGTTCGCCGGCGCCCTGTGCGTCCCCAGAATCACCTCCCCACCGATCGTATCGACCCGGAACGACTCCTGGAATTGCCTCTGGGCAAGCTCTCGGGGGTGCCACCGGAAAACGTACACCGCGACGGCACCCGACACCGGTGGCACATGGTGCGGCCCAGCGACACGGATCGGAATCGGCATGTGAATAATGCTCGTTACGTACAGTGGATGCAGGACGCTGCTCCCGGCGTGATCACGCATTCTGAAGGAGTACTCACGTTTCTCTCGGAAACGCATACCGGGCAGGAATACCAGGTGATCCATGACGCGCAAGAGACGATAACTGAGGTCTGGGTGCGTGAAATGGGAGCGGATCCGGAATCGGCCGTCTGCGCCTGCCGCTACAAACAGATGTGAATCGCGGGCTTATCATCTGTTTCGTTACTTCCGATAATCATCATAGGGAATAGGAGTTTGGTATGAGGGTGCCCTTGACACCTTATGCCACGGCAGGTATCTATATTCTGGGTATGAATTCAGTGGAAGGCAGCGCGTTTTTCGCTCCCGGAAGTGTAATCTGGGACCTTCACAGCACCAACAACCTTGACGCCATTCGTGAGACAATCCACAGAACCGATGTGTTTCACTCGATTCCACAGTTGGATGTGGATGAGTTCGCGGAAACGGTGGTGGAGCGTGAAATCGAGCAGTCCACCGGTTTTGGCCACGGTATCGCGATCGCCCACGGCCGGACCAGCCAGGTTCCCACCAGTGAGATCGCCCTGGGCGTTTCCCGCCATGGAATCGAGTTCTATGCCTTTGACGGGCGACCGGTACACCTACTCTTTGTCGTGGCGAGTCATCCGGATCGTCAGATCGACTATTTGAGAATCCTGTCTTCGCTGGCGACGATGGCGCGGAACGAGCTGTTTCGCCGAGAGCTCCTGGCGTGTATCTGTCAGGAGGAGGCGCAGCAGAAAGTCTTTTCAGCGTTTAGCGGTGTACTACAGCGCGGAGTAGCGATGGACAGCTACCGCGCCAGTTAGTGCACCTTTTTTGTGTTCGGGCACTACGGCATGCGTCATGTGGCCCTCGGTCACGTAGCCACTTAGCGCGAGGCGGCGGGTTCCGCAGCCGTGGCGACACCTTCCCATACAATCGTTCGAAAGAGATCATCCACCGTCTCCGCCCGCCGGATCAGGCGTACCGATCCGTCCGGTCGCAATAAGAGCTCCGCCGACCGCGGCTTGCCGTTATAGTTAAATCCCATGGAGTGTCCGTGAGCGCCGGTGTCATGCATGACGAGAATGTCCCCAATCTCCACCTCCGGCAGCTCCCGATCTATCGCAAACTTATCATTATTCTCACAGAGTGAACCGGTGACATCGTAGGTGTGGGTTTTCGGAGCGTTCTCTTTGCCAAGAACGGTGATGTGATGGTACGCCCCGTACATTCCCGGTCGCATGAGGTGGGCCATATTCCCATCGAGACCGACGTACTGTTTGTAGATGTCTTTCTTGTGCAGAACCCGCGTCACCAGGTATCCGTAGGGGCCGGTCACAACCCGGCCGTTCTCCATGACGATCCGCAGCGGATCGAGGCCCGCCGGGCGAATGGTGGCATCGTACGCCTCCCGAATTCCCCGGGAGACGTACTCATAATCGACCGCCCTCTGCTCGGGCCGATAGGGAATTCCGATACCACCACCAAGATTGACGAACTCGATGTGAATGCCCAGCTCCCACCGCAACTCCACCACCAGGTCAAAGAGAATCTGCGCGGTCTCAATAAAATAGTCGGGATTCAACTCATTGGAGGCAACCATCGTATGCAATCCGAAGCGCGTGGCGCCGTGATCGCGAGCCTTCCGGTACCCCTCGAAGAGCTGTTCCCGGGTAAAGCCGTACTTCGCCTCTTCCGGATTACCGATGATCACGTTTCCCTGCTTCAGGGGACCGGGATTGTAGCGCATGCAGATGAGATCCGGCATACCCACATGTTCCACGAGATAATCCACATGGGACAGATCGTCCAGATTAATAATCGCTCCCAGTTCCTTCGCCTTGGCGTACTCGTAGGCCGGCGTGTCGTTGGAGGTGAAGATGATCTCTTCCCCACGGACTCCCAGACGCTCCACGAGCTCGAGCTCCGCGTAACTGGAGCAGTCAAACCCCATGCCTTCTTCCCGGACGGTGGCGAGGATGTGCGGGTTGGGCAGCGCCTTCACCGCATAGAAATTTTTGAATCTTGAGACCCAATCGAAGGCACCCTGGAACCGGCGAGCATGGTCCCGAATCGCAGCCTCATCGTATATGTGGAACGGAGTCGGATACTCCCCGGTTATCTCTTCGATTTGCTCCCGTGTGAACGGTACCTGCTTCATAGCGGGAAACATACGCAGGGGCTTCGTAGGAGGTCAACCGTGGGGGACTATTCTCCCAATGAGTTCAGGTAGGTGTCCCGGTACCAGTTAAAGAGTCCCTCCGTTCGACCGGAAAACGCCGCCTCGATCCGATCATCGAGCAGCCCGAACATTTTGAACGCTTTCACAGCGCCGATACCGTACATCAACACGAACTCATCCCCGGCAATTACGACGATGTTGGTTACCATATTGCCTGAGCGCACCACCGGAACGTTGCGGTATGTGAGTGTATCTTCATTAGTACCGGCAAAAAGAAACGCATCCCCCTGCGACCGATAGGTGTAACGGCTGAGGATCGTTCCGAAGGGCGGCAAACCCTGCAGTACCCACACGCGGTCTTCCGAGGGGATCACCGATACGGTGGGATCTGGAATACGGGTGCGTTCGGCAGGTCCGTCCACCGCATAGGAGTCATAGAAAAGCTCATTGGTCTCATCCTTGCGAGAATTGTAGTACTCCAGGTAGGAAAGGTCGGAAACCCGCCGCAGAGAATTGAAAAGCGTCAGGAGCTCGTCGCGGGCGATCTCTTCCCGTACCAGCACGATTTGTTCTGAGATCACGTTGGGCCGAACGGAGTTCACCTGATCCGCCACCGTCTCAGCCAGCGGATGATCGGGGACGTACGCGATCCCTCGATGGTTTTCGATATACTGCTCCAAGGAGCCGGTGCTCAGGAGCTCATCACGATCGGTTGGAGACAAACCGCTTAGTAGGTCGTCCAGGGACTGGGCGGAGGCTACAGAGGGGACAAGGCCGAAGGTAATGGTGATGGTTCCTATTAGGACGATCAGTGTGCGCATGAGTACGCAGAGTCTAGCCACAGTTGCGAGCACCTATCAAGTCAGCTACAGTAGGGTCCACGCTGAGGAGAGCGCATGAGACGGAACACACTGAAAGTATCTCTCGCCCTGGGCGATTACCTTGTTATGTTCGTCAGCCTGGTGGCGGTGCTCTACGTCCGCTACGGAGGAGAAGACAACCTTCGCCTCGAGCAGCATGTCGGACCCTTCACCGCGATCTTCGGCGTGTGGGTGCTTCTGCTCTATATCTTCGAACTCTACGACATCAACGCCCCGTTTAATCACCGAAATTTTCTGTATGCGATGCTGATCAACGTGGGCGGTGCGGGTCTTGCCTTCTACCTGCTCTCGGATGTGGTGGATATTTCGCCTCGACGCAACCTGGCGATGGTGGCGGCCGCCTTTGTGGTGCTCTTCTACAGCTGGCGATTCCTCTTCAACCGGGTAATAGACACCTTCGGATGGACCCGAAACGTGGCGGTTATCGGCAGCGATGAACACTCGCTGTCCCTCGTGTCCCGGATCGAGGCGGAACGGCGTCAGGGGTTTCGGGTGGCAGTAATTGTCCGCGAACAGCACCACGAGCTCCCGCAGTGGGTCATCGACAGGGGAATCAGAGTGGTGGACACGGTGGCCGAAATGAAGGCGGTGATTCGCGAGAACAGCATTCACACGGTAATTATCAGCGACGAGTGGTACTACTCCGTGTACAACGAGCTCTATGAACTGATTCCCAACCATTTGCGCTTCTACCAGCTCACCAATTTCTGGGAAGTGATGGAGGAATCGATACCGATTTACGCCACCCGGGAGATCTGGTTTCTGGAAAATCTGAACCGTGGACCCAACCGTGGCTACCACCTGATTAAGCGTTTCGTGGATGTGGTGGCGGCGCTGCTGTTTATGCCGATCTTTCTTCCACTGGGAATTCTCACCGCTCTCGCGGTGAAGACCTCCGGTCCCGGTCCGGCGCTCTTCACTCAAACCCGGGTGGGCCGCAACGACCAGCCCTTTACCCTGTACAAGTTCCGCTCAATGCGGACCGACGCCGAGAAAGATGGTGCTCAGTGGGCCACCGAGAACGATCCGCGAATCACGCCGGTGGGTCGGGTGATTCGGGCGACCCGGCTTGATGAGATCCCGCAGATTATAAACGTCTTCCGCGGCGAGATGAGTTTCATCGGTCCCCGGCCGGAGCGACCGGAGTTTGTCTCCACCCTCTCCCGATCGATCCCCCACTACCATCTGCGCCATCTGGTGAAGCCCGGACTCACTGGCTGGGCTCAGGTCCGCTATCGCTACGGGTCAAGCGAAGAGGACGCGGCGATCAAGCTGACCTACGACCTGTACTATGTGAAAAATGTATCCCTCGTGCTGGATGTGAAGATACTTCTTAAGACGATCATGACCGTTCTCGGTCGCCGGGGACGGTGAGACACACATGCTCTATCGCCTCCCTCCCGACCGGCAGCACTTCCGCATCGTCATCGTCACGCAGGAAGACCCCTTCTACATCCCGCTCTTCTTTCGCGAGTTCTACCGAGCCCGCGGGAATCGCGCCGCCGGTCAAACACCAGAACCCCGGGTACCGATCGAGATCGCCGGTGTGATGATTCAGCGCGCCCTGGGAAACCGCACGGCCAAGGGACTGGCCAAGCGAATTTGGCGGCTGTACGGAACCGGCGGGTTTCTGGTGATGGGGGTACGCTACGCGTGGCGCAGGGGGCCGGCATTGCTGGGTCGCTGGGCACCGACGGTGGCCGGCTACAGCCGGCGCGCGGGAGTACCGCTGCTGCAATTTGAGTCGAATGACGCCAACGGTGCGGAGTTCATTGATTTCCTGCGGCGAGAGTCGATCGACCTGGTCGTCTCCGTTTCGGCCAGCCAGATCTTCAAGGAGCCGGTCCTCTCGACACCACCTCTGGGGTGTATCAATCTCCATAACGCCCCGCTCCCCCATTACCGAGGGATGCTTCCCAATTTTCGCCAGCTCTACCACGGAGAAAAGGAAAGCATCCTCACGATTCACCAGATGGTGACCGATCTGGACCAGGGGGATATTCTCACGCAGGCGGCGACGACGATTACCGACTCGATGAGTCTCGAGCAGCTCATGCGAGAAACGAAGAGACGCTCGGCGCAGGTACTGTGGGACACTCTGGTACGGATGACTCGTGATGGGGTGGAAACATACCCGCTGCCGAAGGATGAGGGCAGCTACTACTCGTGGCCCACGAGAGAGGAAGCGCGAGAGCTGCGTCGGCGTGGGCGGAGGCTTCTGTGACCAGCGGCACCGGTGACTCCGGCGCGCAGATAGCACCCGCTGCAGCACTGGAGCCCACCGCGGTGATGTCGGTGGATGTGGAAGATTGGTTTCAGGTGGAGAACCTCCGGGGCGCTATATCACGGGAGAGCTGGGACACGTTTCCTCGACGGGTTGCGGCCAACACGGAGCGCATCCTGACCGTGTTGCACCGCACTAACACCGTGGGAACGTTCTTCTGCCTGGGATGGGTCGCCGAGCGCGAGCCGGCGCTGATTCGCGAGATCCGGGATGCGGGTCACGAGATAGCCAGTCACGGTTACAGTCACCGGCTGATATATGAGCAGGAGCTCACGGATTTTCGGCAGGACGTGATCCGTGCCAAGGCGCTCCTGGAGGATATCACCGGTGGCGAGGTGCTGGGCTACCGCGCTCCCAGTTTTTCGATCACCGAGGCGTCCCTGCAGGTTCTATCGGAAACGGGTCACCGCTACGATTCCAGTTGGTTCCCCGCCGGTGGCCACGACCGCTACGGGCACGTTGATCTGGACCGGACCGACGCGGCGGATACTCCGGCGGTTCTGCGCCTCACCAGGGAAGAGGCGGCCGGTACGGCACGTGGCCATTTTCAGGAGCGCCCCTTCTACGAACTTCCCATCACTACCCTCCGCATCGGTTCGCGTCCCTTTCCCTGGGGCGGTGGCGGCTGGTTCCGGCTCTATCCGGCGGGCGCGTTTCGCCGGGGTTTCCGACGAGCGATACGCCGTGCCGACGGCGGGATGTTCTACCTGCATCCGTGGGAAGTCGACCCGGGGCAGCCCCGGGTGGAGGGGATTAAGCGGAGCTACGCTTTTCGCCACTATGTGAATCTGGACAAGACGGTGGCCCGCCTGGAGCAACTGTGCCGCGGGGTGCACTTCACGCGGGCAGACTACCTGCTGAGGCTGCGGTAAAAGGGGCTGTATACACATTCGTGTTGCAAATCGGTGCGTAATTGTTCACTCTGTGAGGATTGGGCCCGTCCACCGGACAGGCGCAATTTAATTCCATACCGAATCAGATCTTACCCGAAAATCTGCAACACGCTTCTCGATACAGTAGTCAGTTTCGGCCAACTCAGGACGAAACGTCAGTTTCGGCCAACACCGGCGTAGGTAAATCCCTTGTCGCGAGTGCGCTCCGGGTCCAGCACGTTGCGGGCGTCAAAGATAACCCGTCCGGTCATCGCCTCGGCCATACGGTCCAGGTCCAGGTTGCGGAACGCGTTCCACTCGGTGACGATGATCACCGCATCCGCCCCCTGCAACGCGTCGAACTCATCTTCACAGTAGTGGAGGCGTGAGGCGGCGGCCTCGGCGATCTTCTCCTGAAGGTCGGAGTTCAGGTTGCCGCCGAACGGCCCCTGGCCGACGACGGCGGACTTGAAGTTGTCCATCGCTTCCGGATCGAAGGCGCGTACTGTGGCTCCTTCCCGGAGCAGCTCCTGCACGATATCGATCGCTGGGCTTTCCCGAACGTCATCCGTTTCCGCCTTGAACGCGAGCCCCAGAACCGCCACCGTCTTGCCGGCGGGAGAGCCTCCCATGAGCCGCATGAGTTTGCCCGCGGTGATTACCTTCTGCCGGTTGTTGGCTTCTATTACCGCTTTAATGACGCTCATGTCCACGCCGTGTTCGTCTCCGGTGGCAGCCACCGCCTTGGTATCCTTCGGAAAGCAGCTGCCGCCGTAGCCGGGCCCGGGGTGCAGAAACTTCGGACTGATCCGACCGTCCATGCCCATACTCTTCGCGATCTGGTGAATATCCGCTCCGGCAGCTTCCGCGAGGTTCGCCATTTGATTGATAAACGTAATCTTGGTAGCAAGAAACGCGTTGCTGGCGTATTTGATGAGCTCCGCGGTCTCAAGATTGCACCACACGAAGGGCGTCTGAATAAGGTACAGCGCACGATAGATATCCTCGATGTACTCCCGGGCGCGGTCGTCCTCGTAGCCGATCACCACGCGGTCGGGATGGAAGAAATCCTGCACCGCCTTCCCTTCCCGGAGAAACTCCGGATTGCTCACCACGGAAAAGCCCTTTCCCGGAGTGGTGCCGGAGGCCTCGGCGATGATCGACTGGATGCGACGATTGGTACCCACCGGAACGGTGCTCTTGGTGACCACTACCTTGTAACCGTTGAGGTTTGACGCAACCTGGCGCGCCGCCGCTTCGATCTGCGAAAGATCGGCGTGACCGTCAGCTTTGGGAGGGGTTCCGACGGCGAAGAACACGATATCCGCGTTCTTAATGGCGGCGTCTCCGTCGGTGGTGAAGGTGAGGCGCCCCGATTCAAGGTCGCGCTGCAGGTACTCCTCGAGGCCGATCTCGTAGATCGTGGAGCGGCCGCTGCTAAGCGTGTCCACGATATCCGAACGCAGGTCCACGCCAATGACGGTGTTGCCGAAATCGGCGAGCCCCACGGAACTCACCAGTCCTACGTATCCTGTTCCAAGTACGGTAATCTGTTTTGCCATGCTAAAGATTCCTCCGAATAATGGGTAATTCTATTGCTCAATATCCGCGTGTTCGCGGTACCACCGAGTATAATTGCGAAGACCGTCGGCAAGATCGGTCTGGGGGGCGTAACCGAACGCCTCCCGGGCGCGGCTGATATCGGCCCACGTTTGCGCCACGTCCCCCGGCTGCAGCGGCCGCCGATCGATCTCGGCGGTCTTGCCCAGGGTGTCCTCCAGCGTGCGGATGAGCTCACTCAACGACACCGTCCGGGATTCTCCAAGATTGAACACATCGTAAGCGCCGGGTTGCTGATCTCGGACCCACGCCAACGCTCCGACGATTCCGTCGACGGTATCGTCCACGTAGGTGTAGTCGCGGCGGGTGGAACCATCGCCGTAGACGGGAATCGGCCGCCCATTTTCGATGAGCTTGGTAAACTTGGCGATCGCCAGGTCGGGGCGCTGTCTGGGGCCATAGACGGTGAAGAATCGCAGCGCCGCGATGCGCATACCGTGAAGGTGGCTGTACGTGTGACAGAGAAGCTCACCGGCTTTCTTGGTCGCGGCGTAGGGAGAGATCGGATGATCCACCCATGCATCCTCGCGAAAGGGAACCTCCTCGGTATTGCCGTACACGGACGAACTTGAGGCGAAGAGCAGATCCCGCACGTCGGAGGCGATCATCGCTTCCAGCAGGTTCACCGTCCCGTCCACGTTGACCTCTACGTAGCCATGAGGATCTTCGATACTGGGACGGACGCCCGCCTTGGCCGCCAGGTGCACCACGGCGTCAATCGAGCGGCCCGCCTCGGCGGCGGTTCCGAAGACGGTGGCCAGAGCATGTCGGTCCCGAAGATCCGCTTCGTAAAACCGGAAGCCCGTGGACTCCACCAGCTCACCGATATTCCGTTCCTTCACGTGCCGGTCGTAGTAGGAGTCAAAGTTGTCGATTCCGTAGACTACGTGGCCGTCGTTAACCAATGCTTCGGCAAGATTGGAGCCGATGAAGCCGGCCACGCCGGTTACCAGGATGTTCATAGGTACCGCATGGTACCCCCGGACGGTCGGTGTTACAATCCCCGGTATGTCCATTGTGATCGAAAACGCAGCTTGGGTGATCACGCGATCCGGGGTGCTCACCGACCAAGATATTTACGTCGAAGGCGACCGGATCGTCGCGATCCGGCCGCACGGCGCGGTGGCTGTAAGAGATGGTGCGAGGCCGGGCGAGACTGCCCCGGGAAGCGCTGGGGCGACGTCGGGCGAGCGAGCGCAACGAGCGGAGGGCCCGACACGCGTCATTAACGGCCGTCGGCGGGCGGTGGTTGCCGGCTGGAAGAACGCCCACACCCACGCCGCGATGACGCTCCTCAGGGGTTACGGCGACGACATGCGTCTACAGCCGTGGCTCCAGGAGCGGATCTGGCCCGCGGAGGCGGCGCTTACCGGAGATCAGATCTACTGGGGGACTCGCCTGGCGGCGCTGGAGATGATCAAGAGCGGCACGACGTTCGCCAATGATATGTATTTCTTCACAGAGGAGGTCCACCGCGCCTTTGAAGATTCAGGCATGCGCGCAGCAGTGGGTCTGGCTATGTTCGACTTTGGCGACTCGGCCACCCGCCACCAGGTTCAGGAGCGAGTTGAGACGGTTCTTCAGGAGGAATGGGGTGCTTCCGGCTCCCGCGTCTTTCCCGTGATCGCACCGCACAGCATGTACACCTGCAGCGGCGAGCTTCTCCAGTGGGCGGCGGACCGCGCTGCACAACGAGAGCTCGTGTTTCATATCCATATGAACGAAACGGAACAAGAGGTTACCGACAGCCTCGACGCCCACGGCATGCGTCCCTTCGCCTGGCTCGATGAGTTGGGCGTGGTGGACCGAGTGGGAAGCCGGGCCGTGGCGGCGCACGGAATCTGGCTTGATGAGGCGGAACGGGAAATCGCGGCGCGCCACGGAATCACGATCGCCCATAATCCGGCCAGCAACATGAAGCTCGCCTCCGGCGTACTTGACTGGCATGCGCTACGAGCCGCCGGCATTCCGCTGATGCTTGCTCCGGACGGGGTGGCCAGCAACAACAATCTGGATATGTTTGACGAGATGAAGCTGGCGGCGCTCTTGCAGAAGGTGCACAGCGGTGATCCCACGCGTCTGAGCGCCGTGGAGACGGTGGCCCTGGCGGCGGGTGAGTACAGCACCGCTTTTGCCGGCTTCGGCGTTACCGGCCACCTGGCCGAGGGCGGTCCGGCGGACCTAAGCCTGCTGGAACTCGATCACCCGCAGATGGTCCCGGTCCACAGTATCGAAAGCAACCTTGCCTACGCCGCCAACGGCTCCGTGGTAGACACGGTGATCATCGCCGGGAAAGTAGTGATGGAGAGGCGCGTCGTGTCCGGAGAATCGGAGGTCCTGCAGGAAGCGCGCCGCTGTGCCGCCGACCTGGCTCAGTCCGTGGCCGGTTGACCCGCCCCCTCAGAGGGATCCGCCTCGGTGGCGAAGGGCTCGAAGTAGCGCTCCAGTCCCAGGAGGAGCCGCCGCGCCCGCCACTCGGGAACAAGCACCGCCTGTTCCGCCGAGGCGGCGCGCACCGGATAGCGGCGATCCTCATCAGGGGGCCAGATCCGGATCTCCTGGGAACCACGGTTACCATTGAGTCGCACCAGGATCTCCGCAAAGGGCTCACCCCGCGGATCATCGCTGAGAAACTGCTGCGCTCGCAGCGGATTCAGCTCGGTAAAGAAATCACGGACGCGGCCTGGGGCGATCGGTCCGTCCTCGCTCTCCGGTTCAACGCGCCACACCGGCTCCCCCTCTTCAGCAGCGGCGGAGGCACTATCACCGGGACGCTCCCGGCTAAGGGTGAGTGTTTCGTGATCCGGACTGCGAATCTCGACGTGCGTAACCTGCTCTTCCGGGAGCCGGACCACGGCGGTATCACGCAGTTCCTCGGGGTCGGTGGTGACCGCGGAGGCGAGGCTCCGTGGTAAGAGGACAACCTCACGACTGCCGTTGATCCGGCCATATACCGCATCTCCCGCGGCGGCGGTCCCACCAAACTCGATAGCCAGCGGCTGGGTGTTTCCAACGAAAAAGCGGACCCTGCGCGTATTCTCACCGGCCAGTCCGTACTCTTCATAATTACCGCGGGTACTGATCACGTCCGCCGCGGAAAGAGCAGCAATGTCCTGCAGCAGCGCGTCTACGCCGGCGCTATCGGCACGGTAGGATTCCGGCGCGCCCCCGGAATCGTCGCTGGCACCGTCACCGGCGCGTTCGGACGAAGCCCGGCGTACCCGCCATCCCTCCTGGTCGCGGTACACCTCGAGGCGGTTGTCGTCCTCGCCGTTGGCCGGGTCCCGCTCCATGACGATGCGATCCACTTCATCCGCGATCTCCGGAATCGGAATTGTATTGCGTCGGGGAGAGGTCGTCTCCTGCACCACGTACACGGTGATCAGCAGGACGATAACCACAAGGTAACTTAGCGTTGTTCGGGGAATCCGTGACACCTTCATCAATCTTCCTCCACTGCTGCACGATCGGCAAAGAGGTGTTCGATCCTGCGGGCCCGTGCCCGGCGGCGGGACCACACGACCAACCCCACCACCAAGACCAGCGCCGGTACTATGATCGTGTTGCTCCAGCGCGCCACCGCCCGCGCCGCCGGCGTGGCCTCCGTGAGCCGGGCCACGCCCAACCCCTTACTACGGAGTTCCGCCATTCCCGGGGCACCGTTGAGATAGTCCACTGCGTTCATGAGGAACGTTCCATTCGGCGTGCGACTCTCGGGGTTCAGCATTTGCGCGGTGGTGAGCGCCGAGGAGCTCACCACCATCACCTCCGCGGACTCCACCGACCGCTCGCGAAAGCGCTCCAGTTCCAGGTCTGCCGGCGGAGCTTCGAAGGCACTGGCGAACGTGCCCTGCAGCAGTACCGCCACCTCGCGGGGAGCGGTGTCTCCCGCTTGGGGAGCACCGGTGATCCAGGGCCCCACCTCGGAGGGGGTGGCGACGGTCCAGCTGCGGTTGGAGGTTCGCAGGACTGGGATGTACTTCGGCCGCGCCGCCTCGCCGTTCCCGGCGTCCTCGGCGTCCCCAGCGTTCTCGGCGTCCCCAGCGTTCTCGGCGTCCTCGGGGTTCTCGGGGTTCCCGGCGTCCTCGGCGTCCTCGGCGTCCCCGGCGTTCTCCGACACCGGCAGAATCTCGGTTGCGTTGAGCACGATCACATCTTCAAGCCCCGAGGTCACGGGAAGCTCTCGGTTCATCCCGTCCCCAGAGATCACCGGCGCCTGAAAGAGCTGCTGTCGGCCGTCTCGGCCGCGCGAGACAAAGCTCTCCTCGTCCAGCACCACCGCATCCCCCACGCGGGCACCCCAGTGCTCGATAAGCTCGGTGAGACCGGTTTCGTTGTACTCCCAGGTAGGTTGCGCTCCGGTCATCATCTCCTGCTGAGTGGGAATGTTCTGCACGTGGCGATCCACGAAGACCAACACGGAACCCCCGCCCATGACGAACTGATCGATGCGGTAGCGCTCCGCTTCCGAGTATTCCTCGGTGGGCCCGTTGATGATCAGCGTCTCGATCCCCGACGGCACACCCTCTTCGGCCAGATCCACCGTGACGAGCTCGTAGGATTCCCGCAGAAGCTCCGCAAACGGTCCTGCCCCCTGCCGGGCGTCGTCGGGACGCTTCTCCCCGGCGGACAGGGAGTAGGCGATTTGCGGGTTCGCCGCCACCAGTGAGCGCAATCCCTGCCGCACCGTGTCCTCAATGTCTCCCGGGTCCGCCAGGGAATAGCCACCGAACACGCCGGAGAAGATCTCCAGCGGAATCCGCTCCACCCGTTCCCCATGGGTGAGAACGATCTCGAGTAAGCCCCGGCGCGTCTCCCCCTGGTCGGTTCTCCAACGCACAGGTTCCACCCCAAATTCCTCGGCGATACGATCGATGGCGCTCTCCGTTTCGGGGGTTAGATATTCGAACTGGATTCGACCGGACGTATCACGATTAATCCGCTCGTGGATCGCGGTCATCTGCGTTTGCAGCTCCCGGAGCCCCTGAATCTGTAACTCCTGCAAAGCCGGCGAGGCAAAGACCTGCATCGTCACCGCCTCGGCGGTGGCGGAGAGCGTGTCCACCTGAGTGACGGCGGACCGCATCGCTGTGGTGAGACGGTATTCCAGACCATCCGTTGCGGTAAGGCGGTCCACGCGCTCCACCACGTTGCCGTAAAGCACCACCGCCCCCATGTAAACCGCCCGTGAGGCGAACTCATCGGAGCGGACTTCCTGGATTTCCACCTGCTGGAGACCGTATTGCTGCGCTTCGCGACGACCCTCGTCCGTTCCGGTATCCACCACCTCATAACTGAAAAAGCGGGACTCAGCCGCGTCGAACTCACGCAGGAGATCCAGCAGGTACTGTCGTACGCCGTTGTATGGCGCCGGCACCTCGCTGTTGTAAAACACCTTCACCCGCAGCGGGTCTTCCACCCGGGCCAGCGTCTCCCGGCTCACCGGGGACAGGCTGTAGGAGTCGTTGGCGGTCAAGTCCAGACGAACGTAGCTATTGAGCGCCACCAGGTTGAGCAACACCAGCGTTACCAGCCCCAGGATAAGATTGATCCGTGAAAACATACGCTCTTGGTTCATCGTGCCGTTCCCCTCACCTAATCCGATCAAGCCGATACCGCGCCAACATCAGGAACGCGGCGGTCACGGTAACCAGATATACCACCGACCGCGAATCGATCACGCCCCGGGTGAATCCCGAGAAGTGATACCCCAGGCTGAGATACTCCACCAGGGAAACCGCCGTCGCGGGGATCAGCACCAGAAAGCCCTCCATCAGCGCCAATCCCAGGGCGATAACCAGACCGAGGATCAGGGCCACCGTTTCGCTGCGGGCCACCGAGGAGGCAAACACCCCCACCGCGGAATACACCGCCGTCAGCAGTACCGATCCCAGGTAGCCCCCCGCCACCGGCCCGAGATCTAATGGTCCGAAGGAGGAGACGGTTGCCGCAAAGATCACCGTCGGGAGTAGTACAAACAGCCCCGTCACCAACACCGCCGCAAATTTGGCGGCTACGATCTCACCATTTCGAATCGGCAAGGTGGTGAGCACCTCCCAGGTACCCCGGCGGCGTTCTTCCGCTACCACCCGCATCGCCAAAGCCGGCATGAGCAGCGCCAGAAGCAGCGGCAGGAGCCCGAAAAACTGGCGCATCTCCGCCCGGTCAAACAGAAAGAACACCGAGAAGAAGAGCGACGCCGTGACCGCCAGAAAGACAACGCCCACCACGTAGGCCACCGGCGTCTGAAAGAACGATGAAAGCTCCCGGCGGAAGAGCGCCCAGGTACTCCGGATGCGTCGGTGGAGGGAGCGTCGCATCAGGCCGGAGCGTTCTCCAGGTTCGCTCGCCGGGCGCTGCTCGGGGCCGGAGCGTCCTACCGGCTCACTCGCCGGGCGCTGCTGCGATCCGGCCCGCATCGGCTTTTCATCACTGCTGCTCATCTTGGGAACCCTCCTGCGTCGTGAGTTCGTGAAAGATATCTTCCATGGATGTCCGCTCCCGGGTCATTTCGTAGATCGAGAAGCGACCTGAATCCGCCGCCAGGCGGAAGATCCGCGGTCGCAGATCCTCGTCGGTATCGCCCGTTACCACCACCGACACCAACTCCGGGCTGAAGTCTCCCTGGCCCGGCAGGACGCTCCGCACTCCGGGAAGTTCCCTCAGCATCGCTACCAGCTCCCGGGAACTGGAATCCCCGGCAAGAAGATGGATCTTCTGTACAGAAGGGGCAAAGGCGTCTATCGCGCCGTCGTAGCGAATCGTCCCCTGGTGGATCACCACCACCCGGCGGCAGAGCGCTTCCACCTCCTGCATGATGTGCGTCGAGAGAATCACCGTCTTCGTTGCGGCGATCCGGCGGATGAGCGCCCGCACCTCGAGAATCTGATTGGGATCCAGCCCGTTGGTAGGTTCATCCAGCACCAGGAGCTCCGGGTCGTGCAGCAGGGTGTGCGCCAGTCCCACCCGCTGGCGATATCCCTTAGAGAGCTCCCGGATCGGTTTGTGCGCGTGGGAGCCGAGCCCCACTTCGCGGATTACCTCAGGAACACGAGCCTCGCCGTCCAGGCCGTGGAGCCGCGCCTCGTACATCAGGTAGTCCCACGCCAGCATATCGCCGTACAACGGTGCCGATTCCGGGAGATAGCCGATTCGTCGCTTCAGCTCCACGGAGTTCGGCGTGAAAACCGCTCCGTCGATCCGCACCGTACCGGCGGTGGGTTCCAGATACCCCGTCATAATCCGCAGGGAGGTCGTCTTACCGGCTCCGTTGGGACCAAGGAGCCCCACGATACCTCCCGAGGGGATCGCAAACGATACACCCCGGAGCGCCTTCAGATCTCCATAGTCTTTTTCTACCGATTCGAACTCAACCATCGAAACCTCACCAACTGTCGTTTTGTGTGTTGTACCGTCCGCGGATTACTAAGACGTTTCAAGAAGATTACAGTTTTGTAATTGGATGAAGTTGACCGCAGGCGGTTACCGGGAGCGCTTCC
>JBBDTM010000085.1:0-288 GCA_040904425.1 Alkalispirochaeta sp. | reverse complement strand
CCGTGGCCGGATCATCGGCCCGCCCCGGCTCGAACGCCGGCCGGCACCGCCTGACGGGCGGAGTCATCGCCACCAGGCGGAGCACCACCCCAAGCGTGGCCGCCGCGCGCACCCCGCCTGCCACGCCTACTTATCAAAGTCCGCCAGGTACGCCTCCTGCTCCGCGGTGAGCGCGTCGTGGGTCACCCCCAGCGCGGCCAACTTCAACCGAGCCACGGCGCGATCGATCTCCGCCGGCACGGGGATTACCTCCGGCGGGAGAGCGTCCCCGCCGTCCGGGCGGGCGCC
>JBBDTM010000084.1:13086-20781 GCA_040904425.1 Alkalispirochaeta sp. | reverse complement strand
AGCTGGTGGAGGGGGTCTACGAGCCGTTCTCGGTGGAGGCGTACCAGTCGGGAGAGTTGGCGCCGGTGTTCTTCGGCAGCGCCCTGAACAACTTTGGCGTCCGGGAACTGCTGGAGACGTTTATTTCGATCGCTCCCCGTCCCGTGGCCCGCCCCACCAGCACAAGGGATGTCTCCCCCGATGAGGAGCGGTTCAGCGGATTTGTATTCAAGATCCATGCCAACCTCGACCCTCGGCATCGGGATCGATTGGCGTTCCTTCGGGTGTGCTCCGGAACGTTTGAGCGCTCCAAGCAGTTTCTTCACGTGCGCCACGGTAAACAGATGCGCTTCACAAATCCTTACAGCTTTATGGCGGAACGCAAGTCAACGGTTGATTTTGCGTACCCCGGGGACGTGGTGGGACTTTACGACCGGGGCGACCTGAAAATCGGAGACACCCTCACCGAAGGGGAAGAACTCGAATTTCGGGGTATTCCTTCGTTCTCTCCGGCGATCTTCCGGGAGATGATCAACGGCGATCCGATGCGGAGCAAGCAATTTCACAAGGGACTGAGCCAGCTCACCGAGGAAGGTGTAGCGCAACTCTTCCGGCAGGGAAACCGCCTCATCGTGGGAACGGTGGGAGAGCTGCAGTTCGATGTGATCGCGTACCGCCTGGAGCACGAATATGGCGCCGCCGCAAAGATGCAGAGCCTGCCCTACGTGGAGGCGCGGTGGATCACCTCGGAGGACGCGGCCGCCCTGGACGAGTTTATGCGGTTCCGTTCCCGCAATATTGTGTGGGACAAGGATGAAAAACCGGTGTACCTGGCGGAGTCACCGTGGGTACTCGCCGCGAACCAGCGCGACCACGCCAAGGTGGAGTTTCATACTACATCGGAGTTCAAGACGCGGTCCACGGCCGGCACGTGATACTCGGTGCGGTGGTTCAGTATAACGGGATGAAGAACTGGTGCAGGAGCCCATCTATCTGCTGGATCGCCAGAGCCATCATCGCCGCCGCCAGATAGACGCTCACATCTCCCTGAAGAATCCACGGGATTCTTCGGTGCCGGAGTTCCAGCCGAACCGCGGCGATCGGCACCAGGGCAAGCATTAGACCGATCCCCGCTGCCAGCGCCCCCACCAGGACGTGCGTCAGCGTGGGCACCTCTTCTACCAGTGCCATCGTCACGACAAAGACGGTGACATTCACGAGCGCTGCGGGCGCTCCCTGTCGCAACTGACGACGATGAAACGGAAACAGTATGCTCCCGATGCGCAGCGCCACCACCAGGGACAGCGCAATCACCGTTGTCAGGGATATTGACGCCAGCACCGTGACATCGAGCGGAAGCAGAACGAACCGATATACGAACCAGTGCATCAACGCCACCCATACCAGCGCCGCCGTCGTGGCCAACGACATGACAAACGCTCGTCGCGGGCTACGTACCACTGCGGAAAGCGGATAGATTCCCAGGTAGTGTACCAGCACCACATTCTGGGTCAGGGCCACCGTCATTATGAGGCCGATCGTACTCATGCGTCTTCACCTTTCGGCGAGGGGCCGCCGGCATAGCGCCGATACGCGGAAATGATCATTCGTCCCAGCGCAAGCAAGAGAAAGCCCACAGCCACCGAATCCGCGTACCGATATCCCCCTCGGGAAAGCACGATTCTCACTGCCGCCAAAGGAGCAAATCCCAACACGAATCCCACCGCCAGGCCGCCGGCTACTCCCATACGGTGGCGAAACGACTCTTCGGCGGAACTCGAGAACGCGGGCCACACAGTAATGCCCGCCACCGCCAGCGCCTGCACAAGATATCGAGTCCGCGGTGAGGGTACCTGGCCCAGTCGGACCAACACCATTTCGGAGATCGTCATCACCACCGCGGCGGTAAGGAGAACGGAAATGACCCGCAGATGTCGTGGGAACCGGCGTTCCACAAAAAATGAAATTCCATGAACGGTGGGGACGGTGACCGCCACGGTCATTGCGAACAATACCGCCACGTCGTACGCCTGACCGGCATACAACACGAAGGGAAGCGCCAGAGGAACCATCCAGACCGGATTGCGCGTCGTTATGTGTCGTGTGAAATGTGTCACCGCTGCTCCTCGATATAGTTCCGAGCCGCCGAGAGAGCGTTCTCGGTGGCCGATCGAATCCCGTCTTCGGTGAGAGTGGATCCACTGAGTGCATCGATGCCGCCGGCTTCCAGGGCTCTTCGGACGTAGGCCGATTCACTGTGCGCCACTACCCGCTGCGCAAGAACCGACCCGTCCCATGCAACCGTGACGGCGACATCGATCCGGGACCGGTATCCGGGAGCCGAGGCCACCACAACCACTGCGGAGGTATTGCCGTCGCGCTCCACCGGCCACAATGAACGGACCGCGGAATCTTCAGTCTCCACCCGTTCCGCCACCGTCCCCACGCCGTCGGCAACCAGCTCATTCCACGGAAGGCCGGTTGCAGGGGGTGTGCCGACGGAGAACAGCAGATCCGTCAGGAGAATTACGGTGACCGCCGCGATGGAAAGGCCGGCAACTTTGGCGGCACGCAGGAACCCGAGGTTCATCGTTCACGCCTCCATCGGTACGACCACAGATGGTCCAGAAGTGGCCGAAACGCCCCCGCCACGACCAGCCCCGCCACCGCGGGCAGATCGGTACCTCCGTAGACGGTGAAGACCGCAGTCAGGATCCCCGCAAGTACCCCGAACACGACGATGCTCCCTCGATGGGCAGGTCTCACTCCGGGGTCCGCCACGGCAAGAACCGCGACTATCGGCGCGTTCCCGGTGATCGCCGCGGTGAGGGGCTCCCCACCGAAGAGAGTCACCGTAACCGCAAAGGCCACGATATACATAACCGGTAGGATCCAGGGCACCACGTCTTCTCCGACAATGATCATCGCCGCCACAAGCAACGGAAGCAACAGTCCGGCGGCGGCGGAGGCGGGCTCCCCCGTTCCCATTCCGGAAAGTGCGGCTATCCACTCCGGAGTTATCGACAGCGATAGGGGATCAAAAACGTATTGGTCGAGAACTCGATATATCTGGGAGGATTCCACCACTGCGGCGATACCACCGGTGCCACCGACGGACTCTCCCGGTGTTACGGACAGTCCCGGAACGAAAACCAGCCCCACCAGGGCCGGATGTAGCCAGTACGCCCCCGGTCCTCCGGGCAACCACAGGCCGATGAGCACCGCCGTCGCCGTTGCCGCGGCTGCTGCCGGCGCGGAAATTCCCAGCGGCGCCAAGGCGGTTATCAGAAGACCGTAGTACAGAACCCGACCGTTGCCGATCCCGCTCCGTCGCACCGATATGTCTCCGGTAAGCCCAACCACGAGCTCGGCAAGTATTCCGCCCCCGATCGCTGCCAGCGCGGTTACCATAACTGGAGTTCCACTGCGGAAGAGCGCCACCACCAGGAGAACGGCGGTGGCCAGCGAGAGCCGCAAATAGATCCCTCGCACGGTGAGCATACGGAACCCGTGGGGCAGGCGAAAATCTGCCACGGAACTCACAAGTGCCCTCCGGCCCGCGCTTTTCCGGTACGGATTCGTTCCACCAGGGGAATTCTCGAGGGACACACGTGAGCGCACAGTCCGCACTCGGTGCAATCGAAGACCCCCGCTTCCGCCAGTTCCGCATCGGCGCCGTCCAGCACCAGGTCGTTCAAGAGGGACGGATTAATCGAAACCGGACACGCCCGAATACATCCGCCGCAGTTGATGCACGGCTCCTCACCACCAGCACGGACCTCCGCGGAGGTGAGTGCGATGACGGCGGCTACGTTCTTGGTAACCGGAGCGTTTACGTTGAGCACTCGGTTTCCGGTAAGAATTCCGCCTGCAACGATACGATCCGGCTCCTCCGTGAGCCCTCCGCACTCCTGCAGAACCTCCGCGATAGATGTACCGATTCGAACGCGAATGTGAGCCGGACGCGCTACCGCCCCTCCACCGACCGCGATCACCTGCTCAATCTGTGGTTTGCGATACAGGACGGCGTCTCGGATCGCCGCGGCGGTGGCCGGTGACAGAATCACTGCCTCCGTTCCGTCATCCCGACCCGGCTTGAGTCCGGCTATCCGGCGCATCTGATACTCGGTGTTGGCCGGATAGCGATGGACCACCCGGTGCATCTTGACGTGAGAATCGTGGGTGCTACGCAGTGCCTTGAATGCCCGAGGGAAGCATCCGGCGACAACCGCATGAATCCGATCCGTGCTTAGGATACGGGCGGCGATGGATAGTCCCTCCAGGACCTCCTGCGGACGTTCCGCGGCGATTTCGGCACCAGCACTGAGGTAGGGCTCCGTTTCCGCCACATCCAACACGACCACCGACGACCGACCCCGGGGGCGCCGTCGGAGATACGCGTGAGCCGGCACCCACGAGCGCGGACCGCATACGATCCCCGCCGACCGCACCAGTTCCAGGAGATCCTCCGGTGACAGGTTTTCCCAGGGATACGGCTGCAGCGTCTTGCCGAGCCGATCGAATTCACCGTCCAGTTGGATCTCCAGTGCCGATGAGGTCGACCCATCGAGAAGGGTTGTGGTACCCACCGTTGTCACTCGCCCCGGAATCGGCGCGTGAAGCGGTACGGCAAGCCGTTGGCCGCTCTCCGCGATGACCATTCCCTCACGAACCTGTTCGCCGGGTTTCACTAGACTCCGCAGACGGCTGCCGGCATGTTGCTGGAGCGGCACCACACACTTTGTCGGCACCGCAGCGTTCCAGAATCCCGGTTCAAGGGGCTTCTCTGTAGGTAAGGGAGTAACGCCCCCTGACAAAATTGGTATCATAGCTATTGTCGTGCACTCCTCGATACAGCACCAACCGTACCAAGGACCCCCCGGTAGGGCAAGCGGATACTCAGCGCCAACGTGATAAACGGTATCAGAAGTAGTAGCGCTCTCCTGCCGTACGTGTTGATGTCAACCACGGCGAACCGAAGGGGTTGGAAGGTTATCCGAAATGCGCCCCGTTCCCGAATGAACAAACGGTAGGCGGTTCCCGGCGGCGAGGAAAACTGACGGGCGATCCACTCCTCGTCAAACCGTTCCACCTCCGACTGATACGCTTCGAGACGTCCCTCATCACGGCGCAACCGCTGAAGCTCGACCGCTTCGTTTGTTTTGGGGACCTCGTAGCGGCCGCCGTACATCAGCGTCTCCTGATACCAGCGATGCGCCAGATACCCCGCTGTGGACAGGGGCTCATCCACCGGGGAGATGGCGCGGATACCTTCCACGATGCGCTCCAGGTCTTCCCGGTCCTCCGGATCCCCCGAGGCCCGAGAACTCACCGGCTGTCCCACCGGCAAGTGCTCAGGCATCGGCGCGGTAAGTCCTCCGGAAGGCCCCCCGAGCCCCGCCCCGAGCGCGATCAGCCCCGCCGAACCCGCCACCACCAGTGACAACGCGGGCAATAGTCCGGGTAGCGTTACACGTCCCTGGAGGATCCGCCGCGGCGAAAACAACGTGTGATCTGAACGCCGTACGTTTCGTCGATGTACCGCCACGGACACCGCCCATGTTCCCACCAGCGCCGCCACCGCTCCTCCACCGGATGTCGTCGTCGGCGCGGTAGCCACCAGAGCTACCATCGCCGATAGGAGGAAAAGGATCGCCGGAGCGTGATCCGGTTCCAGGCGTACGCTGCGGCCGTGGACCAGCCATTCCCGCTCGAGGTCATAACTCTGCCCGTGCCAGTACACCCAACTCAGCCCAGCGAGAACTGCGGGGATCACGGTATGAGGCCCGCCAACTACCGTATAGGCGGTGACGACAAGCTGCACCGTTACGGCACTTCCGCGGCGACGGCGAATCCCGAAGGTCGCCGGCAGTAGACTGAGAAACACAACCGCCCCCGATACGGCAGGTAGCAGCGGCTGCCAGCCGAGAAGATAGAACTCCACCCCCGAAAGGTACCGCTCGAGTTCCGTCCATCGACTCACCATGGAGCCCCGGCGTTCGAGATACAGAAGCGCCGCCGGGCCCGCCGGCGTCTCCGTCCGAAAGAGTGAGCCCAGCGCCGCCGAAAAGGGATCGAAACGCGGATCATCAGGGTCCAGCCGCTGCGCAAGGTCGGCAACCGCCACTTCGGTTCCGCCGTCGAAGTCCTCGATAGCCACCGAAGCGTTACCTATATACAGGACCTCCTCACCGGCCTCCTGCAACCGCTGGACGGCACGCTGCTCATCATCGATGTTCGGTATCACCAAGGCATCAAAATTCTGCCAGGGTCGGAGCTCGTGCCCCCCGGTCATCGGGCCCCATGGCAGCATGAGCAGCAGGAGTCCCGCGACAACGAGACAACTGCTCAGGATTATGGGCCACCACAAGGAGTTCGTCATACCGCCGGCAGAATCTACAACAGGCTGAACGCCAGGCCGGTGAAGAAACCCAACAAGACGCCCACGAAAACCTCGCTCGGAGTGTGTCCGCTCACCTCTCTCACCGGCTCGAACTCGATACCGAAGCGCGATTCAAGTTCGCGCCCCATTTCATTGATTCTCTGCGCCTGGTGACCGGCGGAGAGACGTACCCCCATCGCGTCCCGAATAACCAGCACGCCGTAAAACAACGCCAGGGTGAAGACAGGAGAGCGTACACCGTAGGCGACACCGATCGCGGTGGCCAGTCCGGTGACCAGTGAGGAGTGGCTGGAAGGCATACCTCCCGTCTTCCACATCAGAGTGGCAACCATATCTTTTGATTTCCGAGATCGCCCACGAACCTGATCTACCATCAGTTTGATGATCTGCGCCGAGAACCAGCTAAAGAAGGCAGAGAGGAAGAGCCGACTCGAGATCATTTCATAGAGATATTGGGCGGTCTGACTCTGCACTCCAGCAGTGTCGTCAGTGCATAAGCCCTTTGTCAAGGCTGTACTCACGGTCTACACTGCGGGCATGGCAGAACTACAGGTGGCGGAAGACGACGATGGGCGGCGTCTGGACAGAGTACTCCGGCACGGATTCCCCAAAGTCCCTCCGGGGGCGATCGCCGGAGCGATCCGAAGAGGGGATGTCCAGCTGAATAACCGAAAAGCTACCGGCGAGACGCGCGTCCAGCAAGGAGACCGTATTTCGATTCCCGATTGGACCGCCACCGGCCGCGAGCAACGGAGACCCGATTCCGGGCGCGGTGAAGGGCGGAGCGACTCGCACGGGAGAGAGTCTCACCGCAGTACCGGCCGACCTCCGCGGGAAACCCGCTTTTCTCCGCATCTTCACGGCGATGAACTGCGCGCAAGCCACTGGACCGTTTCGATCATCGAGCGCACCGACGACTGGCTCGTCCTGAACAAGCCACCGGGACTTCCCGCCCACGGCCATGAGGCGCTTGATGAGATCGTCCGAGGCGTTGCGGCACACGAGGGATGGTGGCAGGAGAGTGTCTCCTTCCGTCCAGGGCCGGTCCACCGGCTGGACGCCGGCACCAGTGGCGTACAACTCTTTTCCCTTTCCAACGCCGGAGCAAAGCTTCTCACCGAGGCGCTGCGTCATCGGCGCGTGACCAAGATGTATCTTGCCGTCACCGCGGGTAGCCTGAAACGCAGTACCGAACTCGACCGACGGCTTGCCTACGACCGCACTCGTCGAGTGGCTGTGGTGGAACCGGAATCGGGACGGACCCCACCCCTTCGCTTTGCCTCGGCGCGGACGGTGGTCTATCCCGTGGCAAC
>JBBDTM010000084.1:0-13076 GCA_040904425.1 Alkalispirochaeta sp. | reverse complement strand
GCCGCGTTTCCGCTCACCGGGAGAACGCATCAGATCCGGGCCCATCTCGCCGCCGCCGGGCTTCCCCTGGTGGGAGATGAGAACTATGGGGGTCCCTCCTGGGCGAAGGCAGCGTCTCAGGATCCGCGCCTGGGAGAACGAAAGCGCATGATGTTGCATGCACTGGTTCTGGCGTTGGAGAAACCCGCTACCGTGTGGAATGCACCGCTTCCCAGTGGTGACTATCACATGCTGCGATCGGTCTTCGGCGACGTCTCGGGGCTCGTAAAGCGCCTTCAAGAGATTCTGGCCGTCGCCTGTACCACCTGTCCCCGGACCGCTACAATGCGCCTATGAAGCGGTTTCTCGCGAGAATCATGTGGCGCTTTCGTGGCGTTCAAGTCTTTGCCCTGGTAGGGAAAAGCGGATCCGGCAAGAGCTTTCGCGCTCGGTTGGTGATGGAAAAGAACGGCATCGACCTGCTCATCGACGACGGATTGCTCATTGAAAACCAGAAGATCGTTGCCGGAAAATCGGCGAAGAAGGAACAGGCATATCTGGCGGCGGTACGGACCGCGCTGTTTACCGAGAAGGCTCATCGCCGTGAGGTACAACACGCCATAGAGAAGTCTCGCTTCAAGCGCATTCTCGTATTGGGCACGTCGGACCGGATGGTGCGCAAGATCTGCATCGCGCTGCAGCTCCCGGAACCGCGGCGCGTCATTATGATAGAAGAAATCGCCACCGCCGAGGAGATCGAAACGGCGATCAATCACCGCACCACTCATGGCCGCCACGTCATCCCCGTTCCCTCCATCGAGGTCAAACGCAACTACCCCCGCATTATGGGGGATTCGGTAAAGGTGATCTGGAAACGCGGCCTGGGCCTGATTCGCCGCGACAAGACGTACGAAAAAACGGTGGTACGGCCCGCCTTTAGTACAAAAGGGGCCGTACAGATCAGCGAGGCGGCGCTGTCTCAGATGGTTATGCACTGTGTGGATGAGTTCACCCCGGGGATCATCATCAGCCGCCTAAATATCAAGTACGATCATCGTGGGTATCGTATCGATGTTCACGTGAAGGTTCCATATCGGCTCGAGTTGAAGGGCAGCATTTACAGCCTGCAGCAGTATATTGTGGAACACGTGGAACGATTCGCCGGAATCATTATCGATGAGCTGAACATCGTCATCGACAACGTTACCAACGCGCCGACGATGGAAAAAGACCGGCCGGCACCCAAGACGAAACATGGGGGGAAGCGATGATAACCGGGGTTCGGCGGGCGTTTGCCGCCATTCTATTGGGGACTCTATCGGTTCCGCTTATTGCTCAGGACGCCGAGTACACCGTCACCACCGAGCACTACGCCGTTCACGCAGCGAATAACCGCGACGACGCCCGCGACGTGGCTCGACGACTCGAGGCGTTCCTGGAACTCTACAATCGTCAGTTCCGGTTTCCCCTGGAAGAGCTGGACGCCCCCCTGGCGGTCCGCCTCTTCGATTCCCGCTCCCGGTACGCCGCGTATCTCGAAAGCCGAATCGGCGACACCTCCAGCGATTTCGTGTATCTCCACTACTCCGATCCCCGGCGACGGGAGCTGGTAGGCTACTCCGGCAACGGAATTCCGGAGCGCTCTTTGATACACCATAGCTTCGTGCAATACCTGCGCGCCTTCGTGCCGGCCTCCCCGCTGTGGATTCGGGAAGGATTCGCCGTGTACTTCGCGCAGTCCCGATATGACCGGGGATTCGACCGGGCGGTATATGAAGAGAACCTGGCGTGGCTTGATACCCTGAAAGCGATGGTGCGGGGGGAGTCGTCCCGGCCGTGGATCGCCTGGGATAATCTGCTTGTTATGTCTCCCACGGATGCCCAAGCCACGGCGGACAGTTTCTATCCGCAAGCGTGGGGATTGGTGAGCTTCCTCATGAACGACGAGAATTCGGGGATTAATCGGCTTGCCTGGGACAGCATCAGCGCATTGGACCCGGAACACTCCCTGCAGGAAAACAGCGAGGCAGTCTACCGCAACGCCTTCCGCTGGGAAGACCGGCAAGAGCTGCAGGAGCGATTCACGGATTACGTCACGTCCCGGCGGACGTTCGCCGAGTGGGTTTCTACCGGTATCGACCGGTACGGTCGCAACGACCGGGACGGTGCGGAGCAAGCCATGGTGACCGCGTTGCAGTTGCGTAGCGATCACCACGTCCCATTCTACTATCTCGGACTGATCAATTATGACCGGGAGAACTTCGAAACCGCCGCGTATTACTACGAGCAGGCTCTGGAGCAGACCAACTCACCGGCTCCCATTCTGTACGCGCTCGGCGTGAACGCGATCGCCGACGAACGGCCGGAGGATGCGCGGGAGTACCTGGAATCGGTACCCCCGGAAGATTCGAGAGTCAAGGAGGAGGCGGAAGAGCTCCTACACCGTCTCTCCGCCACCGGTAGCAGATGAGCGCCTCCGCCGCCGGCGTGGACGAGACCGCCGAGAGCTCCGTTTGTCCAGGTGTTCCGGCGCTTCGTCACGCAGGAGGCGCCCCTTGTTGCGAAAGATCTCGTTGATCGCACCCTCAACCTCCCGGTTTGCCGGAGTTACCGGACTCAGAAACTCTTTCAGGGTGTAGTATGCGTCCCGGAACGGTATCCGGCGTTCCTGGGAGAGCGGGCTGTATTCCAGAAGAAAATCCGCCGCCACAAACACCAGCAGATCGGTACGTTCCAGGGAACCGTGTTCCCGGTGCTTCTCATCCAGCAACGCCAGGCGATCCAGCAACTTGGTACGATACGCGCTATTGGCACGGGCCAGTTGAGCCTGCTCCGGCAGAACCGCACCGTAGAGGTTCAGATCCAGCAGCATCCTGATAATATCCGCGGCGTAGCCACTGTTAAGAATCTTGAACAACTCTTCCGTCATCCGGGAGGACGGGGTGTCGGCGAGCAGAGAATGGTCCTTCCTGATTCGACGTTTGAGCTTCCACGGTATTTTCATGCCTCCCGAAGCGGCATACTTCACCGCCCGGATCATCCGGACCGGGTCTTCACGGAAAATCCGTGGGAGCGGTATCACCGGTCGGAGGACGCGCTGCTGCACGTCGCGAACTCCTCCGACGAAGTCGACGACGGTGTTATCCTCGGGGTTCAGAAACAGGGCGTTGGCCGTGAAGTCTCGTCGTAAGACGTCTTCGTCGATCGTACCGTAGAAGTTCTTGAACCCCTCCGCATCCTCGCTACGAAACGTAGACACCTCGATCACCTTGTCCCTGAACAGGATGTGGGCCAGGCGAAACCGTTTGCCGATAATCCGACTATTCCGAAACAGCTTCCGAATCTGGTTGGGCGTGGCCGCCGTGGAAACATCGAAATCCTTCGGTTTCTTCCCGAGTAGCAGATCCCGAACGGCCCCCCCCACGATATAGCTGTCGTAGCCGTGGCGCCGTAGACGCCGGACCACCTTCACCGCATCGTGGTCGAGGTCCTGTGGGTTGATTCCGTGCTCATCGGCGGTATAGACGGCGGCGGTCTGGACGATCGATCCATCGGCGGACCGGGAGTAACGCTTGCGCACGGTTATCCGTTGACCCCTTTGCAGTAGGTAGTAATCTTGTCGACGATACTAAAGAGCTGGCGGCCGGCCTCTTCCTCTCCGTGAAGCGCCACATACGGGCGTCCGCCGTCTCCAGCCGCCACCATGCGGGGATCCAGCGCAACCCTCCCGAGAAAGGGAACTCCCAGTTCCTCCGCAGCCTTCTCGCCTCCACCGGAACCAAAGACCTTTAGCTGCTCTCCGTCAGCCATATTCTCCACGATGCCGATAACCGGGATTCCCATCTTCTCCGCGAAGTTGACGCTCTTTCGGGAGTCCAGCACGGCCACGTCCTGGGGGGTCGTGACGATCACGATTCCCGTGAGAGGCTTCATCTCCTGCCCCACGGTGAGCGCTTCATCACCAGTTCCTGGGGGCGTATCGACGATCATGTAGTCCAGAGGGCCCCAGACCACATCGGCGAGAAACTGCCGGATTAGGCCGATTTTTATCGGGCCCCGCCAGATAAGCGCCTGATCGGTGTTGTACCCGATATTTCCCACACTGGCAACTTTCAGATTCGGCAGGACTTCCACCGGATCGATAGCGTCCTGCTCCCCGGTAAACCCGATGCCCTCGATACCCACCATCTTCGGCACATTAGGGCCGTGAATATCGGCGTCCATTAGACCCACCATAAGGTCCTGCAGCGCCAGCGCCCAGGCGAGGTTGACACTGATTGACGACTTACCGACACCACCCTTGCCGCTCATCACGGCGATCTTGTAGTGGATCTGCTCCAAATTCTCACGCAGTCTCGCGTCTTGAGGATTCTCCCGACCTTTAATCATGGCTGGTATCGTACCACAAGGGGTATGGTGCGACTACTCCTCGCTTCACGGGGACAACGCCGCTCCCCGCCAGTGCGTTCCCGGCCAGTGCGCTCCCGGCCGGTGCACTCCCGCGGCGGTAGAGCGGGACCCGGATTGGGCAACGGGCTTGCTCAGCAACACCGTGATGGATACCTTCTGGAGTCCTGATGCGTAAGACGGTACTGATTCGACTGGGGGGCTTCCTCGTACTGGTAGGCGTAACCTATCTCCTGATCGCCCAAATTGCGAGCATGGTCGAGGGGGAGGTGAACTGGTCCCAGGTATTCTCATCCCGCGACTCCGTCCGCGAGTTTGTCGAGCGGTTCGAACCGTACGATATGCTGGTATTTCTGTACCTGCAGGTTGCCCAGGTGGTGATCGCACCGATTCCTGCCAACGTGGTGGCGCTCGCCGGGGGAGCACTCTTCGGACTGTGGGGCGGCTTCCTCGTCAGTTCGGCGGGACTGATTCTGGGATCCGTTATCGCCTTCGGCATCGCGCGCGTCTTTGGCCGGCCCGTGGTGGAGGCGTTCGTCGATCCCCGCCATATCGACCGCTATATCGACGGCGTAGCCAATCGGCACTTCCTGACACTTCTGGTGATCGTACTTGTACCGTTCTTTCCGGACGACGTGATCTGCTTCGTTGCCGGCCTGTCCTCAATGCCGCTACCGGCGTTTCTATTCCTGATCGTAATAGGCCGTACTCCCGGAATGCTGGTGAGCTCACTGGTGGGATCGGGAGTGGCGGTGATCCCCTGGTGGGGGTGGCTCCTGATCGTGATCGCCTCCGCAACGGTCTTGGTGGTGACGTTTCGCTACCGTGTCACCCTGGAACGTAGACTGGGATTGTCCGCTGAGCGAAGGAGATGACGGACTCGATTGGAGTCTTGACAATCCCCGGCGCGCCGGGTAGGTTTTCTTCGCTACGGTTTCATACGTTCGGGGAATTAGCTCAGTTGGTAGAGCGGTTGGTTCGCAATCAACAGGTCACCGGTTCGAATCCGGTATTCTCCAGGTAACCTTGGCTCCGCAACCGCGGAGCCTTTTTTGAATCAGTTCATCCGATTGTTCGTCAAGTCGAACCAGAAGAGCGGAATCAACGGGAAGTCTATCTCACGGGGCTACTACAACACGGCCGGACAGCACAAGAGCTTTCGAGAGCGTAAAGAGAATGGTTGCTTTCGGAGACCAGACCGGTAGTCCATTTCGTAGTCCAAGACGGGTTTGGTTTGCTTCGTGTATTATTGAGATTCTTGTATGCCCGAAAGTTTTATCGTATACTGTAATAGATTCGTCTTCATACGAATCTTTGAGGCGTAGCGATGAACGACATTGAAAGACCTTCCTACCTGAGACAGATCGAGCCATTTTTCGAAACGCCGGTGATCAAGGTGCTCACCGGTATGCGCCGCGTAGGAAAGAGCAGTCTGCTCCGGCTGCTTATGCGTCATCTCGCACAACGGGGTATTTCGGAGTCTCAGATCATCTACATCAACAAGGAATCGATGGAATGGGATTTCATTCGCGGTGACACCGATCTGTACCGATACATCACCGGGCGGATCGATGCCTCTTCCGGCAAACCGTATTTGTTCATCGATGAGGTCCAGGAGGTTTCCGGCTGGGAGCGGGTTGTCAACTCACTGCTTGCCGACAATCGTGCGGACATCACCGTCACGGGCTCAAACGCTGGTCTCCTGTCATCGGAACTCGCAACGCTCATCGCCGGACGGTACATCGAGTTTCCCGTCTTTCCGTTGAGTTATCGAGAGTTTCTTCTGTTCCGGGGCGTGCATTCCGGTGAGACCGTGAACGACGATCCCGAGGAGTTCCGGCTCTTCCTGCGCTACGGGGGACTCCCGGGCATCCACACGCTGGAGCCGGCCGACGCCACCGTTTTTCCGTACCTGAACGCCCTGTACAGTACGATCGTTCTGAAAGACGTGGTGTCCCGTAACCGCATTCGGGACCCCGGTCAACTTGACCGAATCGTACGATTTGTATTTGACAACGCAGGGAATATCACGACGGCAAAACGGATTACCGACTTTCTCAAAAACCAGAAGATCACCGCCGGTGTCGACAAGGTTCTCCACTACCTGGCGTGTCTGGAACAGGCGTTTCTTATCCGCCGGGTGCTGCGTTACGATATAAAAGGTCTGCGCCACCTCGAGCTATACGAGAAGTACTATGTCGGCGACGTGGGACTCCGTCACGGTTTTCTCGGGTACCGCGACGGCGACATCAACGGATTGCTCGAAAACATCGTCTACCTCGAACTCTTGCACCGGGGATACCGCGTCTCAATCGGAAAGCTTGGCGACCGCGAGATCGATTTCATCGCGGAGCGGCAGGGGAAACGGATGTACATCCAGGTATCTGTGGCTCTCACATCGGGCGAAACGGTAGAGCGGGAGTTCTCGGCACTGGAGCGTATACCCGACAATCATCCCAAGATGGTGTTGAGCCTCGACGAGTATCAACGGGTCAACCGTGGCGGAATCCGTCATGAGAACCTCCGTGAGTGGCTCATGAGAGAGGACGATCCCCCCGATCCACGCTACGATTAGGATCTCCTCAACAACGGCCCGTTTTGGAGACTATCCCCGTATCTATCGGATTGCAGTTCGTTGGAGCCGATATCCGAACAGCGGTATCAGCGTTCTAAACAGGATGAAAGAAAGCTGCCGGAGCAGCGTATCCGGATTCATAAGGCCCACCCAGCCAGCGTGATCTAATCACGGGCTGTACAGTTTCCGCCGCCTTCGGAATCTCACCGCCGGTGTAGGTATAATTTCGGCGGGAAATTAGGTTGCAAGCGTATTAATGAGGATAGAAATTTATTTCAGAATTATTCATGAATAAGTTCCTTGCTATCGGATATTTTATATTCCGGCTGAATGGTGCAGTGCGTAATTTCGAAACGCTGTAATATCGTTTTTATTTGCTCCAGGATGGTTTCAAACTCACTGATGGTTATATTTTGGTTCATATCGGCGTGGGCCTCGAACATGACATCGTGTTCGTTAATCTGCCAAACATGAAGATGGTGTAAGTTTTTGATTTGGGGTAACTCTTCCAGTTCTTTAACAATTTCTTCCACCTCCATGTTTTCGGGTGTAAATTGCATGATAATCTTCAGGGAAGATTTTAAAATGCTCCAACTTGTGTAAAGCAAATACGCGGCTATGAGTATGGAAAAAAAGCCGTCGGTCCAGTACCACTGCAGATATTTCATGGCCAATCCACCAATTAGCACGCCCACCGAAGTGAGCATATCGCCAAATAAATGCAGAAAGGCTGATTTGATATTCATACTGTCGCGGGCATCATTGCGGATAAACAAAACGCTCAGGCCGTTTACAATAATGCTCGCAATGGCAAGGCCAATGACCCACCTGAAATCTATTTCGGGGGTTTCATTTAAACGCTGGACGCCTTCTATTAAAATTAAAACGGACAGAACAACCAACGTAGCAGCGTTGATAAAAGCTGCAAATATTTCTGAGCGCCTGTATCCGAAGGTTTGCTTGAGAGTGGCTTTTCTTTTACTTAGCTTATTGGCAGCGTAGCTGATGATTAGCGATAAAACATCGCTGAAGTTATGTGCAGCATCACTCAACAACGCCATACTTCCTGAAATGATGCCACCAATAGCTTCACCTACCGTAATGACTACATTTAACAGGATAGTCCAGCCTAAATTCTTGCCGGTTACTTCGTGGTGGTGATGCTCTTCTTTATTTGCCATATTGGCAAATAGACTGAATGAAGGAGGCTCACCTGTCAAGACAGGATTCGGGGCCGAGTTAAGGGCTTTCCCTCCCCCTGTTATTGCTGCCCTGCCAACGGTAAGAGTCCTTCCAATGCGAATGACTGGTGCATCGTGTCTGAAGTCGCACAATTGCTTTGAATTGTGTATTCTCCACTCTTGCCGTTCATCCCGTGTCGTCCAAGCTCTTCGTCAGCAATTGCCGATACAGATTCTGCCGCTCGTACAACGTGTTGTAGGGCGCGCGAAACGCCTGCTCCAATCGGTCCCGGGAGAGTAAATCCTCGGGAGCCCCCACTTCCACCGTCCGGTCGGTATCAAACAGCACTACGTGATCCGCAAAGCGCCGAGCCAGTTCCACATCATGCGCACTGATGCATACGGTGGTCTCCGAGGCAGCGCAGTGTTCGCGGACGGCCGTGAGGAGCGCCTCCGCCCGATACCATTCTACCGCAAACACCGGTTCATCCATCATCACCACCGGTGAACCGTAGAGCAGGCTCATCACCACGATAGCTCGCTGCATCTCGCCCTTGCTGAGCTCATGCATGCGAACGGACCGGCGTTCGAGCAGCTCCGCCGCCTTTTCCAGGGTGGGCCGCACCTCGTCCGCCCGGCGGGGATCCCGGGCGCCGGCGGCAACCATCTTGAACACCTCCCCAATAGGAGCGTCCGTTTCGAACTCCATGTTCTGGTAGACAAACGATACCAGCTGGTTGCGCTCCTGCTCCAAAGCCGGGTCGAAGGGAGCGTCCCCGTAGCGGGCGGTATCGGTACCGAGGATCGAAACTGCGCCGGAATCTGGAAATATGCGCCCCCCGGCGAGCAGCAGGAACGTGCTCTTTCCGATACCATTGGGGCCCACGAGGAAATTGACCCCCTTGGGAACCGAGAGCGTCAGATCGGAGAAGACCGTTTCCGCCGATCCACCTTCCTCGGCGGGCCAGGTGTACGCAACGCTCTTCATCTCTACGGGATTCATCTCTCCCGGATTCATGTCGCCTCCTTGTCGGTGCGATTCTGGTGCTGCAGTTTCTGATAGGCGGGAATCGTCTCCATAGGTGGACGCTCCTCCTCCACAATCGTGTGTTCCACCGTTTCAAACGTCTGATCCTGAACCTGGAATTGCCGCAGTATCGTGGACGTCTCGGGGATCTCCTTAATGACGCCGAGCTTCTCCACACGAGAGAGAAACGTCTGCAAGATTCCGAACGCCATCTTGCCGAGACTTCGGGTAGGTTGATTGCGGTGCACTCGCTGATCCAGATCGGTCTGGGCGAACGCTTCCATCTCGTACAGGGAGTACACATCGATCAGGTGACTCGTCTCCACCCCGTACCCGATAGGAAACGGTATGCGCTCGAGCACCTTCCGGCGGACGGCGTATTCCCCGGAAAGCGGCTGAATGATTCCCGTGAGTTCGGGGAAAAAGAGTGAGAAGAGCGGGCGTATGAGGATTTCCGTGACTCGCCCACCGCCGCTGGGACGTACACCCTGACTGAACGCCAGTGGGCGGTCGTAGAACGCTTTCACGTACTGGATCTCCGGGCGACGGATCAGAGGCCCCACCAACCCGTACACGAACCGCGGATGGATATTCTTGATGTCGGCGTCGATGTAGACGATGATATCGCCCTTCAACTGGTACACCGCTTTCCAGAGATTCTCCCCCTTGCCGCGCTTCCGTTCCAGGTCCGGTAGAATATCGTCCGCCAGATACGTGTCTGCACCAAAACTGGAGGCGATCTCCAGCGTCTTGTCGGTGCTCCCGGAATCGATAATCGCGATCTCATCGATCAGCGGATAGCGCTGCATCAGCTCACTGCGAAAGATCACCACCTCTTTGCCGATCGTCTTCTCCTCGTTCAGGGTGGGAATGCACAATGAGATGGTAAGGCCGGCCGCCTCCTTGGCATCCACCAGCGCCCGCAGATCGCGGAACTCGGAATGGTGGTAGGTGTTGGACTTGAGCCAGTCGTTAAGACTCATCGGTGTACCCTCCGTCTATCGTCAGGAGCAGTCCGATGAGTTGGGCAATACCGAGATAGATCGGCTCAATATCGAGGCGTTCCCGTTCTTCGTTGTAGTTTTCTCCCTGCGTGAGACCGATCGTCACAGCGGGAATGCCCTGATCGATAAACGCCGAAAGCTCAGACGTACTGGGGGATATGCGGGGATTCACGCCCAGAGCCTTAATAATCGACCGGGCGTGGGCCGCCAGGGGATGGGAGAATCCCAGCCCTCCCGGTTGGCGCCGGGCCAGCACGTTGAACTCGACCTCGGCTCCGGTTCGTGAGCTGGTCTCCGCGGTGATGTCGCTAATCTGATCCCCGAGACGGCTCACGATCTCTCCGGACTCGCTCCGAACCTCAAACTGGAGCGTTGCCTGCCGGGGAATCGTGTTGAACGACGCGCCTGCCTCCATGCTGTTGAGCACGATCGACGTGCGCGGTCGTCGGGGTAACGGGATCTCGAGAATCCGATTAATGACATCGTTCATGCTTACGATCGCGCCACCGGCGCCGAATCGCGTCCAATCGTATTCCTCGGGGACGCGGTAGTGGATCTCACCCCGAAGCATACCGATCGAATCGTAACTGAGGCGGCCCAGTTTTACCCCTTCCAGGCAGATTCCCTGGGAGATTTGAACGTTTCGGTTGTCCAGAAAGAACCGGATTCCCTCGATGTCTCCCCGTCCAAGACTGCGCGCGCTGCCCATGAATACGATGTTGCAGTCCAGCTGGATTTCGAGATGCGCCAGCAACTGCGGCAGCGTGACCAGCGCCGCCAGACCAAGACTGTCATCACCGATACCGGCACCGGACACTACTCCCGGAGCGATCGATACCGTGTGGTCCACATTCTCCGAAAAGGCGGTGTCCATGTGCGCCACCACTAAAATGTTCTTCTCGCCGGTCCGCCCGGGAAGTATCCCCAAGGCGTTGCCCGTTTCATCGGTGGAGCAGTTGTGCAGCTCGTACTCGTTGAAGCGATCCAGAAGGAATTCCATCCGCCGCCCCTCGGCGAAGGTGGGAGCAGGGATCTCAGAGGCCATCACCAGATTGGTGAGCAGGATCTCACTCAACTCTCGGGCTCCTTGCTGGAACTCCGGCAACCGGTCCAGAAGCTGTGCGAAATCGCGGTCCATGTCCGTAGGATACCCCGGGAACCGCCGGTTTTACCAGTCTGCGATCTTTCCGGCAGATGACCTGGGCAGGACGGAACCGATGGTAATCGACCGCGGTAGCGCCACGGAGGGAAAACGATTCTTTAGGCGCGCAGCGATCTCCTGCTCATCCGGCGTTTGCTCCGAGATCACCAGAAACGCACGAATCCGCTCATCGGGGCCGAGCCGCAGAGCGCAGTCTTGGGCCTCGGGAACCGCGGACAGGATCGTGTCCCGCAGTTCGTCAAGATCCACGTTAACACCACCCACCTGCACCACCGCATCCCGGCGGCCCATCGGGAGAAACCGGCGATCATCGTGCCACGAGATCCAATCGGGAAGGTTCACCGTGCGCTCGCCGGTGCGCAACGCTGTGTCTCCCTCCCGCTCCCACCGCGAGAATAGCGTAAACTGGTCTATCGATCCGCACCGGTCACGCCACCCTACTCCGGCGGTTTCGCTCGAGCCGTACACTTCTATAAGCCGTTCCACTCCGGCGCGACAGACTCCGCCGGCGGTCTCCTCCGACAAGGGGGCGGTCGACGACGACCCCATCACCCCCGCATCCCAGCGGCTCATGGAGGCCCGAAGCTTCTCCCAGAGAAACGGTATCGATACGACCAGATCGCCGGTACGGGGCCGACGATCCCCGGAGAGGAAGGAGTACTGGGCGTCGATAGCTGGAACACCCATCTCTCGCGGCAACAACACTCCAAAGAGGAATCCATAGATGTGATGGACGGGAACCGTGACGATCACTCTTCGGCGATCGGGGAAGAGCTGCAGAAGCTCCTGAACCTCGGAGAGAAGGTCCGTCGCCGTATGAGAAACGACGTGGGGTGTCCCCGTACTTCCCCCGGAGTAGAAACTGATCTCCTCCGCAGACTTTGCCAGCCCGGCGTGGATTACCTCGACCGTGTCGCCCAGCGTTTTCGCCCGCAGCAGATTATCCTCAACGCCGCTGCGGTACAGGTGGAACGTCTCATTTAACCGGTTGGCTATGGTGAATCGTTCCAAGGAATCGAGACCGATTCCAGACTCCCGAACGCTCGTCTCCGGCATCCAGGCGGTGCTTTCCGAGGCGGAAAAGGTACTCCGTCGACTTCGCGATAGTTCATCAACAAAAATGTCCCTCACCAGACGGAGGAGATCATCCGCCGGTAGGGACAGTGTTGAGGCGGTCACGGTGACAGCTGATCAGCCGCGGTTGAGTCTCTTCACGAAGACCCAGTAGCTGTCGCCCTGGAGCGCTTTCTTCATATGGACTTGCACCTTGGTGGGCTTCATCTTGTAGTCAAAGACGTACTCGAAGAGGCTGTTCAGATTGCCGGAAGCGACGCCCTCCTTGAACTTGCCGTAGAACTCATCCGTGTTGGTACATGGAGCTACTTCCGCAAAGAAGTTCCGTCCCTTGACCTCTTCCGGATTGCGACCGGCAATCTCCCCCTCGGCGGAATTGTAGCTGAGAATCTTACCTGTGTCGTCCAACTGGATCGCTCCAAAGGCCAGCCCGTCCAAGTCATCCTCTTTCATTCCGGCCAAAGTGTTTTCAATATCATCACTTCCGAATCGTACGATATCCATAACGTATCTCCTCTTACAAATATCAGCGCCGGTAACGAGAATCCAAAACGCGAACGCTGCCCGGTAAACCTAATCCCCGGTCGGCTTGTGGTCAAGCACGGGCGCGCGCGTATTGCCTCACCTAGAAATGTTACCCAGGGAAAAGGGTGCCTCACGTAGGAAT
>JBBDTM010000083.1:0-20998 GCA_040904425.1 Alkalispirochaeta sp. | reverse complement strand
AACGGTGTGCGTCCTGGAACCAGGACGACTTGTCAAAGTCTACCGCAAGAAACCAACACGTATCGTCCGGTAGCAACGGATAGATTCCGGCCACGATTCGTCCGGTAAGATGTTGGTGGGCGATCGCAGTATCTAATGGTACGAATAGTTTCCGCCCAAGATCGCGACACACACACGTCCTTAGGACGGCGACAGATCGATCGGTCATCCTCGTGAAAGTGCGCCGGGCTGTACCCAGCCTTTCCCGTACAGCTTTCCCATCGCAACGCAAAGATGTAACGGCGTCCACGACAGCAGTGTAGATGAGGAACGTGATCAGACTATCCGATTGAGCCGGTGGTCCCGTTTGACATCGGTCGAAGTCTATGCCTCAGGATGGAATCTCGTATTCACGAGGAAAGACGTCGGGCGACTGTTTCCTTCACGGCATCAAGTGAGACGGAATCAACTCGTCCTTCGTGAAGATCACGCTGACGCCTCGGGGGGAGCGGTTTTCGCCCAGACCAAATCATAGTCAGCATTAGGTACATTCAAGCTCTGTAGAACTGACTCCGCGACGGCAAATCTGTCCTCAACTAACTGGCAACGCCACGATTTCATCTATCAGTTCCTTGGGCGTCATTCATTGCTCCACGCAGCATTGGGAATCTCGTCTTGTGAAGCGGGACAGGTGGCTCAGATGACCGCCCTTATCAAAACACGTTCTCACTCAAAGAGCCTTCCGCCTATATTGACCCCCCCCCATATTCAACAGAGGTCAGGGTGAGTCCCCAGGCCGGAGCCGGCGCAGGAGCCCGGGATCGGTCCCCGGATTCGAGGATGACCTGGAGTTCGTCAGCCGTTTGCTTCCCTTCACCAGTTTGGACAAGAGCCCCGACCATGATGCGTACCTGACGCCAGAGGAAACCGTTACCTCGAATGTGGATGTCCAATGGGCACGGTCTTCGGCCCGTCGATGCCGCGCGCCGCCTACGAACATCGATCGACAATACGGTTCTCACGGTGTTGGCTCGTTTCTTGTCGGCGGTAAATGCCGCAAAATCGTGTTCACCGGTGAAGATTTCCGCCGCCCCTTGCATCGCGTGGTCGTCCAGGTCGCCGGTATAGCGCCACGCGAGACCCTTGAGAAAGGGGTCACCAACGGATCCGTCCACAATAGTGTACCGGTACGATCTAGCAACAGCATGGTAGCGTGCGTGAAAACGATCATCCGCACACTCCACCGCGCGCACCGCCACATCGTCCGGGAGATACCGATTGATCAGCGGGAGCAGCTGTTCCGGGTCTGCTGCGCGGGGAACGACGACGCCGGCTACCTGGCCTTCGGCGTGGACCCCCGCGTCCGTGCGGCCGGCGCCGTCCACGCGAATCCCGGGGGTGTCCGGCAGAGACCGCTCGATCGCCGCGATGAGGATATCCTGGACGGTCCTCCCGTTGCCTTTCTGCCACCCCCGAAACTTGGCGCCATTGTAGGAGATGGTCAGTTTGAGCCGCTGTTCGTCCGTCGAGATGCTCACGGAATCATCATACCAGAATTCGATGCGCCCTGGGCGAAAACAGGACACCTGGAAATTCTTGCCTGGGTATGCCCATACTACAAGAGATGAGAAGATTTACTGCGCGGGCCTCCAGCGCGTTACTGATGATGCTTCTGTTCTGGACAGGTCCGTCCGACGTGACGATGACCGCCGGCGAGCCTCTGCAGCCGCTTGCTGGAGCTGTCGCAACAGCCCACGATGCTCTCGAAGCGTTTGCCGACCCCGCGGCGATCTGGGGTGCCGGTATCGAAGCAGAGATTGAGCGCGCCTATCGCCAGGCGTTCCGGACGTACATGATTGGCGGTGTGATTATGACCCTTGGCATGCCGTTCGCGCAGAACTTTGAGCGGCAGGAACTTTCCGGCACTGAACTGATCATACATGGAGACGGAAAAGCAGATCCTCAGTTCCTGTGGGAGAGAATAGACACGATCCTGGAATCCACAGAATTCCAGAGGTATCTTCAAGCGCTTCGCGACGGCCGGGAGAAAGTCGTAGTTTTTGACTTGCCCACCCAATCGTGGAGGACTTCTCGCGATCTCTTTGATATCGCCGGTATGAAGGCAGGAGCGTATCGCGGTCTGCCCCACCGGCCCTACGTGTACGTCACCGGAGAAAGCGTTGAGCCGGCCGACGTATACAACTACCTCTATAGCGTAGGACGGGTGGGTATGGACTGTTCCGGATTCGTCTGGCATATCCTTGCCACCGTGGCCGAAAGCCGAGGTCTCGATCTCGGCCGCGTCCTGGCACGTACGTTGGGTGTTCGGGGGGAGAGGGATCCATCTTTCTACGTGGGAACTCAGTTCTTCGATTCCGACAGCCATCAGCTGTTGGAGGTAGATGATCAGATCCGCAATCTGAAGCCGGGCGATATCATGCTGTTTCGCAGTCACGACGGCCGCGCGGGACACTCGGCCGTCATTCAATCTGTCGATCTCAATAACGGCGTAATCCGTTACCTGCAAAGCACCGATGAGGCCCCCCAGGAAGCGCGCGGAGTTCACGAGTCCTTTATCTATTTTGATCCCGCTCAGTCCGAGACTCGGCTAAGCGATCCATCCCTCGAGTGGAGTCAGGAGCGGTATGCACCGTTTCCCGGCGAGTATGCATCGGCGTTTTCAAACGACGGCGAACGTTACCGTGCCGATTTTGGAGAAGGCGGCGGAAAAGTAGTCCGGCTCAAGGCGCTGGTCGATCTATTTCCGTGAGACTGAAGAATGCGTACTGATCGCCGGTTGTGGACACAGCGAGCTTACCTTGTTCCTGAAAGTGTCGGGGATTTCCTACCGCTTCGTCGTCGCCACACGCGGTAATGACGCTGTTCCCAAATAGAGCGTGATGGTGATACTTCCGCGCAAGCTGCGACAATCGCCGTGCATACGTAACCGTGGGGCCCGTTGCTCGGTAGCCACCGATGGGAGAGACATAGAAGACCACGTCTCCAACCTCAACTCCGCAGCGGACCGAAGTTCCTGCTGGAAAGGTCGCCAAAACCAGCTCATGAACGGCGGCACAGGCGTGTTCTGCTAATCCGATGTCGTTGCCCGGTTGCATCGTGTCAAAGGCGGCGAAGACGGTGAGCCCTTCTTCACCGAACACGATTCCTCCTCGCTTGGTGATCTTTCGGGAGATCGCCCGATGAAAAGATCTGAGCACTGCCGGCCGGTTCTCACCTGTAACCTCCGGCGCCACCGCGACAATCGCCGCCCGCCGGCGCCCGGTTTCATTCTTGGAGAGACCGCCACGAAGCATCGTCCGGGACATTCGCTTCCACGGCAAACGGTCCACCGCGCGGCCCGCGAGCGTACGCTTCACCCGTCCTTGAGAGAATCCCGTAGCAACGATCACAGCTCCCGTGGCACCTACAGTGACAGTAACTACGGCAACGGGAGCGATCCATATATCACTCACCACGAACAACGCCGCACAGACAGCCGCACCCAGAACGAAAGCCGCAGGCGAGAGCGCCACCGCTATGACCGCTCGGAACGGGGCGAGGATGATCCCGATCAATAGACCCACGGCGGTCAGTAGAAATGTGCGATTCCAGCCGGTCGGGACGTACAAATGTTCTCCCACGAGCACGCTGTTTGCCGTGACGGCGCGCCGTTCAACCTCAGACACACCGCCGGTCGGTACGGGTTCATCCTCAAGAATCACGAAAGATTCTTCCACCGCCTGGGAAAGCTCCTTTCGCAGCGCGATTAGTTCCGCATATTCCTGTCGCACCGTGGCAAAGGTCGTCTCAAGCTCCTGCTTCATCGCGCGGATCTGCGTCGCGCTATCGTCGTCGAGGTTCTCCGTGGCTTCGAGCGTCTCGAGTCGCTCGATTAACCGATGCTGCATATCCGCATCGATCAGTCCACCCACAGCCTCAAAGTATCGGTCCACCGAGTGTCTCCACGCCGCCAGCCGAGACTCGGTGGGCTCTTCGTACAGCTCCGTTCGAAGTGACCGGAGATGATCTCGCATGATGCTCGGTTGGTTCCGTGGATCGGCTTCATCAAAGTAGCCCGCCTCCTCCAGCCGCGACAGTCGAGCGATAAACCGATTCGCTTGGGCCACATAGCGGCGGATCGAGGAAAACGGAAGACGCCGAAACTGTTGGTCTTCGCTTTTCTCACTTGGAGGTATCGGGATAGCCACCGCCGAAGGATAACTCGGCAGGGATACCCCCAGATCAGACAGCTCCATCGCTACCCGGTCGCTTCCGAACGCATCTATGACGTTCTCGGCGGAGACACCGGAACTCCCCGACTTCCGGCTCAGCCCTTCCTGAATCCGGGCCTTGCTATCGGCTACCAGCTGTCGGAGGTGTTCAATGAAACGCTCCGCCTCGCTCGGCTCGACGGAACCGATACGAATTGCGTTGAAAAGTTCAGCGATGTTTTCATCTATGCGGGTAAACTCCTCATCCAGCCGGGAGGTAACCTTGGAATCGGACTCAGATCCGCCGGTAGCCGATAAATCCGCAGGTAGCCACGAGGCAGGCAGAAGCACCCGTTCCGCTCCCAACTCGGCGAGCAGCCACATGAGCTCAACCGGTCCTGGGTCGTCGCCGCTCTCCGGTTGCACCGGAATACTCCCAGCCACGAGCAGTAGCTCCCGGGACACCGGTACCGGATCTCTCACCCGCACAAGAACGTCTCGATAGGAATTATCCCACGACGACGAGGCATCACCAACGAGAAGGGACAGGACAAACGACACTACCGTTGCCGCCAGTATACGCGCCACCAGGTTCACGAAGATCACGAGCGACAGAATACAACAGGATGTACCGCTTCGGTAGAGCACATTTACTACGCTGCAGGACGATTTCCGTCACAATCCGGTTGTCGCCAGACGCGGTACTGTCGATATTAATACTATGAAACGTTACAAAGTCTCGTACCTTCTGTTAATCACCCTGACCGCCTTCGTGTTGGTTTCGATCACCGCGTGCAGTCAGCCACCAGAAGAAGAGATGGCCGCCGCCCGTGAAGCAGTTGAACAAGCAGGGGCCAACGAGGACGTACGCGAATACGCCCTGGAGTCGTTGGAGCAGGCGCGACAGCTCTTATCCGAAATGGAGTCAGCATCGGAGAACGAAGACTACGACTCCGCCCGATCCCTCGCCGGTGAGGCTCGCGACGCTGCAGAAGAGGCGGTTCAAAACGCGAGCAGCGCGAAGGCCACGGCCCAAAACCGCGCCAAATCAGCCGTTGCTGACGCGATCACCGCCCTGGAGGAAGCGCGCACCGCTTTAGATGATGCCCGCGACGTGCCGGGAATTAGATTCGACTTCCAGGCTACCCGCCGTGACCTCGATGCAAGCGCTAGTGAGATTACCGCAGCAGAGTCGGATCTTCAGGATGAACGGTTCTCCGAAGCTTCGACCACCGCCGAGAATGCTCGCGCATCGATTTCCGATGTTGTCCGCCGTATCTCCAATGCGGTGCGGGCGGCGTCCGCCAAGTAGCCGACGAGTCTACCCGGGAAGGGGGCGCAAACGTTGAAGATCAACGCCACTGGTTCTGCTCCCGCGCCATAATGATCACCTCCGGGCGGTATTCGAAGTGGATCGGATCAAAAAAGAGCCACTTCCCGCCCCAGGTGAACCCTTCTGTACTGTCTCGCAATATTTACGACCATAGCGGTCATAATCTACCAAGAACGGCCGCTGCCGACTACGAATGCATACCGTCCGCTACGCTCACGCAGGCACCGCAATGTACACAACCTTTCCACTGGGCTGATCTACGTCGTCATCCATCACGTCCATCGTGTCCAGGAGGTGCCACCCTTCCTCCACCAGAATCCCCTCCACCGCTTCCGCCTCCCACGGCCGCTGCCGGTGCTCCTCGACTCCATCGGGAAACTCAAACGTAGTCACAGCAAGAGGAGGTGGACCGGGATCGTAGGCGAGGCGCTCTCGAATACCAACTCCCCCGATCAGACGGTGGTGAAGAGAGCCGTCACGTTCCTGATACATAGTGTGGTTGTTGAAATCCACCACAAGAACTCCCTCCGGCGCGATGATCTCGCGTACGGACCGGAAGAAGCGGCGGAGCTCATTTTCCTCCAGGAGATAGTTCAGCGAATCATACACACAGGTTATCAGATCAAAGGGACCGACGAAGGGAGGCGTATCCCGAATATCCCCCTCGACAAACTCTGCCTTGGGCAGGCGCATGCGGGCACGTTCAATCATCTGGGAAGATCGATCGTACCCGCTAAGCGTTCTCTCCCCGTCGTCGAGATTCTGCAGGAGCAGCCCCGAGCCGCAGGCGGCATCACAGATCTTCGTGAAGCGGCGGCGACTCTCCCGTTCCAGATCGGTAATGAGGTGTTCCATGTACTCGCTGTACTCATACCACGCGCCGTCGTAGTATTCGGCGAGGAGCTCATACGGGTCGTGGCGGGCGGCCATTCAGCTGATAATCCCCATCGCTCGCGCCTCCTCCACAAAGGCGACGGCGGCGGCACTCACCTGCTCCACCGTATGGGCGGCGGACATCTGCACCCGAATGCGCGCCTTACCGCGAGGTACTACCGGATAGGCGAAGCCGATCACATAGACCCCGCGGGCGAGCAACCGGGACGCCATCTCCAACGCCCGCCGTTCATCATAGATCATCACCGGCACGATCGCCGTTTCCGTGGGAAGCACGTCCAGTCCCGCCTCGCGGAGCGTCCCGGAAAAGGAGGCCGCGTGGGTGAGAGGAATTTGCAAACGGTGTGGCTCTTCATCCACCAGTTCCAGCGCTCGTATCGTGGCTCCGGCGATGGCGGGAGCCAGGGTGTTGCTGAAAAGATACGGCCGTGACCGCTGGCGCAACATCGCAACGATTTCTGTGCGCCCGCTGACGCACCCCCCGGAGGCCCCACCCAGCGCCTTTCCGAAGGTGGTGGTTACGATGTCGATCTTACCGGTGAGCCCGAAGTACTCGGCAGTTCCCCGGCCGTGTTCCCCGAGGTAGCCGGTGGCGTGACAGTCATCCACCATGACCAGCGCCTCAAACTCCTCCGCCAGCTCCACAATGCCCGGCAGCGGCGCGATGTCACCGTCCATGGAAAAGACGCCGTCCGTGGCGATGACGATATGTCGAACGCCCGCCTCCCGGGCGGCAGTTAACTGTTCCCGAAGGCTTTCCATGTGGGCGTGACGGTAGCGATAGCGCGCCGCCTTGCACAGACGAACCCCGTCGATAATCGAGGCGTGGTTAAGTTCGTCCGAAACGATCGCGTCCTCCGGACCCAGAAGTGGCTCAAACACCCCGCCGTTCGCGTCGAAGGCGGCAGCGTAGAGTATCGTATCATCGGTGCCGAGAAAGGAGCTCAGCCGTTCCTCCAGCGTGCGGTGCAGGTCACTGGTACCGCAGATGAAACGTACCGAGGCGTAGCCGAACCCCCATTGATCAATCGCCGATTTTGCAGCGTCCCGCAGTTCCGGATGGGAAGCGAGGCCCAGGTAGTTGTTGGCGCAGAAGTTGATCACTTGCCGGTTCCCGTCGCCGCCACCGTGTTCGTCGTGCGGACCGCGCACCGTAATCTCGGCGTCCTGAGGAGAGGTAAGAATCCGTTCGTGTTTGTAGAGGCCCTGCTCCTCAAGCTCCCGTAGCGTCCGCGTCAAGTCATTTCGAATCGATCCATACATACCTGGCATCCTCCAATCGCTGCGACAGCGTGCTCAGCATATCCCGCGTCATGCGATCCAAATCGTATCGCGGCTCCCAGCCCCACTCAACCCGGGCAGCGTAATCCTCCAGATTATTGGGCCACGAATTGGCGATCGCCTGCCGCACCGGATCTACATGATAGTCGATCTCAAAGGCAGGAATGTAGCGGCGAATGTAAGCGGCGAGATCCTCGGGACAGAAACTCATGGCGGTCACGTTGAACGCGTTGCGATGGCGCAGACGCTCAGGGTCAGCGTCCATCAGCGTAATCGCCGCCTGTACCGCATCCGGCATATACATCATGTCCAGGTACGTGTCGCCCTTGAGAAAACTGGTGTACCGGCCGGTGCGCACCGCCTCGTAGAAGATGTCCACCGCATAGTCGGTGGTGCCCCCTCCGGGAAGAGTCCGGTTGGAAATGAGACCGGGGTAGCGCAGTCCCCGGGCGTCCACTCCATACTTGTGGTGGTAGTAATCACAGAGCAGCTCACCGGCGACCTTGGTGATGCCGTACATCGAGGTGGGGCGCTGCAACGTATCCTGCGGAGTCCAGTCTTTTGGAGTTGAGGGACCAAAGGATCCGATGGAACTGGGAGTGAAAATCGCGCACCCCTCATTTCGAGCAACTTCGAGTACCGTTATGAGCCCGTTCATGTTGAGGTCCCACGCATCCTGCGGCTTTGCCTCGGCCGTGGCCGAAAGCAGCGCCGCCAGATGGTACACAGTGTCGATCCGGTGCCCACGGACAATTTCTGTGAGCCGTGTTCCGTCGCGGGCGTCCATTTGGTAGAACGGCCCGGCGCTATTGGCACCCGATCCACCTTCGGCCACCGTCGGTTCGGGCCGAATGTCGGTACAGACCACTTCGTCGGCGTTGTAGTCGCTACGCAGCGCCTCAGCGATCTCACTTCCCAGTTGCCCCAGGGCACCGGTGATCAATATCCGTTTCATCGCCACTCCCCATGAGGTATACTGATGTTTGACAGCGATTTCCTCAAGTCGTACACTATATCAAACTTCATGTTCAATATAGTGTATTGTCGACGGTGGCAGCTGTCAAAACCGAATCGTTATACGCGGAGATGATGCATGGACACCTCACAGACCCCACCTCTTATCGGAGCCAATATCAAGCGTCTCCGCCGGGAAAACGGCCTCACCCTGGACGTACTGGCGGAACGAAGCGGCGTTTCAAAGGCGATGCTCTCACAGATCGAGGCGGAAAAGGTGAATCCCACCGTGGCCACGGTATGGAAAATCTCTCAGGGTCTCAACGTAGAAATCAACGGGCTCCTGGAAGGCAGTGAAGGTCCGGTTCGCAAGTTCCACCTCACCCGCCGGGACAGCATTACCGTTCTCGACACCGATGAAGAGGGGCTGCACATCCGGGTTCTCACGCCGATCCAGCTGGTAGAGGATCTGGAAATGTACCTCCTCACCTTCTCGCCGAAGGGGGCCCTCCGGTCCGGTCCACATTTTCCGCATACCGAGGAGTTTCTCACGGTAATCAGGGGCGCGATCCGGGTCCGCGCGGGCAACCGCGATGCCACACTGGAGGAGGGAGACTTCATCCGCTACCAGTGCGATGTGGACCACGATATCGAGAACACTGGGCCCGGCGAAGCGGTGGTTCACATGGTGGTACGCTTCCATAAGCGCTCTCTCGCGCAGTAGGGGCCGACACCCCTACCGCAGTCACCGCCTACCGTCTCGCCACTCCCGCGGAAACGGCAGCATCCAGCCGCCGACGCCTGCGCACCCGGGAATCGCCGAAAATAAGAACCGTTAGCTGTGCGGTGTTAGCACCGGCGAAGGCGATCGCCGCTACGCTGGCTCCGGCGATTTCGGTGAAGCGCGGCAACACCATCACTAGCGTCACCAACACCACCGTGTTTGCCGCCACCGACATACCGAGCAGGTCCGTCCGATCCCGGGAGACAAGGATTCCACTGAAGTAGGATCGCCCCGTCACCAGAAACGGCATAAGCACGAGAATCATCATCGCCGGCCGCGCCAGCTCTATCAGTTCCGGCGTAAGTCCCGCGATCCGGTCGAACCAGATCGCCGAACCTCCGGTATAACCAAGGATGAAGAAAAGAATCGTCAACGTTCCTCCCAGGAGCAACCCGAAACGGCGCAGCACCTCTTCGTTCTCCCGCGTCTCCCCCATCTTGGCCACCACCGCCTCCTGATAGGAGAGCGCGATCGAAGTAAATAGAAACATCAGGCTCTGTACCACCGGCCACGCCGCCAACGAGAGAAACGGCTGAACCGAGCGGCTGATACCGAACGCCAACACCGGTCGCGATACGAGCGTCATAATCGAGGTTAGCGAGAGGGGTATATAGAACGCGAGGAGTTCTTTCGGCGCTTTCACCACATCCTGCGGTCCCTCCGCAAGGTCATGGAGCACCTGCGTTCGGAAGTACCACCACGCCGCCGCTGCGCCCACGACAATGCCCAGCATCAGGGATAGGCCCCCGACCACATGTCCGGGAAAGGAGGTGTCCGGAGATATTCGGTGCCACACCAGCCCCGTGGCGAGCCCGCCAATCGTCGCGATCAGGCGGATAACCATCGTTCGCGCCACCAGCTTTGTTTTTCCCGCGCGAATCAGCGCTCCCTGCCACAGTCTTCGATATCCCACCAGCGCAGCAAAGGGAATGAGAATCGAAAACACCGTCTGCGCCGGCCCCCGGACATCCGCCGGTACCCCCAGCACCGACCCGGTAATCCAGGAAAACACGATCTCCCGACTCGTGATGAGATGAATCGACGTGAGAAGTACCGCCCACACGTGCATAAAGCGCGCCATGGAACGATAGGATCGTCTTCCCAGAACCAGAGCGGTCCCGGCAGACAGCATTTGGATGATGGGACTTTCGATCACCAGCGCCAAGCCAAACGCCACTTCGAAGGCCGCCAAATGCACTGCCGCGTTTGGAAGGCGCGCGATAATTCCGTTCAACGACGGCTGCTCGATGCCCATGATGATCCACATCACCGCCAGCGGCAGCCAGAAACCGAAAAGTATCTTTAGCGTGGTCGTGGGATGCTCCGGCCGCAGTGGGGCGCCCTCACCCCTTTCCATTACACGTCTCCCCTACAGGTCGTCATCAAACCACAGCCCGCGAGACACCATGTAGTAGCGACCGGAGAAGTTCCACAGGGTGAAACCGGACGCTCCCGCATCGAGGCTGCCTCGTATCTGGTGCTTGAGATAATCGGTATAGCGTGGTTCCTCGAACTGCAGTTCTCCGCCGATCAGAAACGATTGAACGTAGGGGCGGATCAGAACGCTGTCTTCTGTGATCCTCCGCCCCCGGGCGACACCCTCACGATACAGCGTCTCCGCCCACTCCAAATAGGGAATGTCCGGCAGAAACGCCCGGGGGAAGTGCGAGGGATACAGCATGGGAGAGATCACATCCACGTGCCGGGCGAGCCGGGCGATGTCCTGTCCCAGGTAGCTCATGCGATACCAACCGTTGAACCCGAAGACATCGATACTAATCGGAAGGGAAATCTCCTCACGGGCGCGGGAGAGAAATCCAGAAAGCGCCTCTTCTCGATCATCACGGAAGGGGTCGTTTTCCGCCGTGGCGGGACTCTCCCCCCGAAAGCGGTACTCTATGTCTCCCGTGCGTCCGTCGGCGGGGGTTCGAATATAGTCGAACTGGATCTCGTCCACGCCGAGCTCCTGCAACTCCCGGGCAATGGCGATGTTGTAGTCCCAGACGTCCGCCGAGAACGGGTCCACCCAGTGCTCCACCTGGCGCGTCCCCTCTTCGCCTGTCTCTTCATCGATTTCGGTGCGAAAGACGCCCCACGGCGCACCCCGACGGCTGTCCCACAGCGCGTACCGATTTCCGTCATATCCGAACAACTCCCGATCCTTGAACACCACGATCCGGGCGATGAGATACAGATCGTGGTCGTGGACTGTATCGATCACGCGCTCCGCGTCGAAATAGCCCCGCACCGCTCCCACTTCCTGGTGGAGCTCCAGTTCGGAATCGTACGCGATCCGGCCGAAGTCATCCTTGAAATCGATCACCACCGCCGTCATACCCTGGTCGGCGGCAAACGCCATATGCCGGTCGAGGCGTTCCCGGTCCACCTGCCACGGCGAGAGATAGAACGACACGTGATCCGCCGCCAGCTCCCTTCGCTCTCGTCGAGCCGCATCGTCATCGGGAAACGTTACCGCCGGCGCCCGCTCCGCCCGGGAGAGCGCCTCAACCCCGCGGGCAGTGGGGATTTCGAGCACAGTTCCCGTGCGGCGGTCCACGGCGATAATCTCACCGGTTTGCGCCAACTCCAGCCACAGAAACGCCGGGTCCTGCGGGTCATACGCCGCCGCGGCGAGATCCTCATAGAATCCATTACCGCGATAGATCGCCCGCCCGGCGGGGCTATCGCCCAGATCGGTCCAGGACTCACCCCCGTCGGAACTCTCATATATGCCGTGAAACGTCGTCGCCACCAGCACTCGCCGGGAATCATGCGGCGAAACCGCGGCGCTGGTGAGATAGGTATTCTCTCCGGTGGCGTCCCGTAGCGCCGGAACCTCCACCGATTGATTCGTATCGGCCCGGGTGAGCAGCAGCGCCGTCGGCTCAACCCGCACCTCTTGAATAGACGCCGCCCGTGCGGCGCCGGCAATCAAAAACAGCAGCACACCACTCGCTGCGATGACAAACTCTTGCTTCATCCCGCGAATGTAACACGATTCGACCCCGACGTATCTACAACACCGCCGCTAGTTGGGTACGGGGTGACCGGCGCCGGTGAGCTTGATACGATGCACGCGGGAGGACTCTATGAACGTAGCGGTAGTGAGCGACATTCACGACAACATTTGGAATCTGGAAAAGGTGATCGAGATGCTTCCCGCGGAGAAGCCGAAGCAGTTGTTCTTTCTCGGGGACTTCTGCGCGCCGTTTACCCTGGCACAACTGGCGGAAGGCTTCGCCGGCCCGATCCACGTGGTCTTTGGAAACAACGATGGAGATACGTTTCTGCTCAGCCATATCGCATCCCAGCATGACCACGTAACCTTGCATGGACACCTGGCGGAACTCACCGTCGATGGGAAAACGGTGGCCCTCAACCACTATCCGGAGATCGCCGCGGGACTGGCGGACTCCGGCAAATACGCTGCGGTTTTCAGCGGGCACGATCACAAGAAGTACATTGTCCCGCGGGGCTCCACGCTTTGGGCCAACCCCGGCGAGGTGATGGGACGCTTCGACGAGCCGAGCTTCGGCATGTGGGATACGGGGTCCAACGAGTTTCGCCATGTCCCTATTTGAGAAGGCCCTCGGCGAACTCCGGGGGCTGTTCAATCCGGGGGCACCCCTGCCGTGAGAAAAACCAGCCGTTATACCGTTCGCTTTCCCGATCCGATCTATCCCGCCACGGAAACGTATCGACAACGATTCATGGAGTTCCCCTTCTGGTACCGGTGGTATCTGCGCCTCCGGGGTCTGTTTGGGGCGCGCACGGTGGAGGAAGCTACCCGGGCGCACCACCTCCAGGAACTCCGCCGTCGCCTGGATCGCGTGGCCCGGAGCTACGTGGATTGCAGCGTACCGGCACTGCTTCCGGCGTTCCACCAACGGGTGCGGTCGCTCAAGTCTCAACTACAGCGGATTCGTCCGGCGCTGGATGAAACCACCGGCCTTGCCCGGGGAGCGTTTCTCCGGACCGTACTGGAAGAGGCCGCTCCGGAATTGGCCGAACGGCTGCATGCCGCAGCTACGTTCTCTTCGGAGGAGCTCTCCGACCCGAATCTCACCCTCCAGGAGGCGCAGGCGCGCGTCCGCCACGCGGTGGGCGCCGCATTGGAGACTGAGGTCGCAGAAATCGAACGCCGGGTGGCCCCGCTCTGGGCCGCTCTGCGCACGCTCAATCTGCTGCAGCGGGTGGATCTGGACGCACTGCTTCCGGTGCAGGGCGCCCGCCGCGAGCAGACGCCGCTGCGAGTCGTTCAGAACACCCTGCTTCATCTGCACCAGACGCTGGAACTGTGCCATCGCCACCTGAACGCCGACGCCACCGAGCACGCGTGGTCCTTCGCACACCACCGGATCCGCTCTCAGCCGGGTCCGGCGCGGGCGATCTGGTCGGAAATCGAGGAGTTCCGGGCATCCGTCCCCTTTGTGGATCTGATCCGGTATGCTGCCGGCGAACCCTTTCTGGAGGTTCCGGGACTGTCGATTAAGAGTGACTGGTGGAGTCCGCTCCGGGAAGATTGGACGCATCGCAGCGTGGATCGCGTGGGAGGCGATCTGCTGCAGGCTCGGCAGGAGTCGATCTCACAGCTCCTCTCGCAGACGTATCTCATCGATCGCGCCCCGCCGGTATGGATTCCCACCGCCTTGCACCCGCACACCACCGGCTACCTGCTGTTGCTGGCCGCGAGCGATTTCTTTCACGATACTCGGCGCGTCGTGTCACAATTGGTGATCGATGCCGAGTTCTACCATCTGGACACGCGCAACACCCTGCACCAGGCCGCGCTGCAGCTGGATCAATCCTTGGAGCGGCTTCGTACCCTTCTGGGCGATGAGCGCCACTCCGGCGCGCTCCGGGAGGAAATCCAACGGCTCCAACAGCGAGCCACAACTTCCTCCGTTGTCCGCCGACAACTGACGGGGCTATACGAGCGCTACCGTCCGCGGGTTCGGACGTCTATCGAGGAAACGATGGACGCCCTGGAACTGATCGGAAGTCTCATTTCACGCACGGAGGACGGCACCGAGCGCGCCTACCGCGTCCGGGAACTGCACAGTCAGAGCTTCAGCGGTGACTACGCACCGAAAGAACTGATCGATATCGTCGCCACCCGGTGGCACGCTCTCGGAAGAAGCCTGCGCGCGCTCTACCGCCTGGAAAACGACCTTACGAATCGGAGTCGGCCACAAGATCCTGAAATTCCGGATGTCGCTGAATGAAGCCCTCCACGTACCAGCAGACGGGAACTACCGACCGCCCATCGCTGCGGGCGGTCTCCAAAGCGGTGCGCACCACCTCTCCGGCAATTCCCCGACCACGAAGCGCCGTGGGGGTGTAGGTGTGGGACATGACCCACCGGTCCAATCCTTTGGGCTCATAGACGACGTACGCCTCGTCCCCATCGACGGTAGCGACGAACCGGTGTGAATCGGGCTCATGGTGTACGGTATGACTCATCAGTATCCCTCCTGCAGGTCCACAGTACCGCCGCTATTCGCCGGCGCACCTTCTGCCAGCCACCGCGCCACGGCGTCGGTCACTTCCCGGGCGCTGGCACGGGTGGCGGTAGCGTTGTACCCTCCAAGGTGCGGAGAGAGCAGCACATTGTCCAGTTCGTGAAAGGGAAACTGCGACGGCAATTGCGTGCTTCCCGGCGGATCCGGATAGCGGTACCAGGTGTCGAGCGCGGCTCCGACGAGCGTCCCATCGCGCAGAGCGCGGTAGAGCGCCTCCTCATGGATTACCTCGCCGCGGCCCACGTTGACCAGCGTAGCACCGCGCATCACGGCCAGCTCCTCGCGCCCAACAAGGTTCCGCGTACGTTCGGTCAGGGGCAACGTAGAGACCACCACATCGGCGGCGGTAATCGCCGCGGTAAGGTCCGTATATACCTCGTCAAACAGTCCCTGGGGAAGGTCGGCATCCCCGCTCCGCCGCCGGAATCCGCAACACCGCACACCGAAGGGAGCAAGAAACCGCGCCAGCCACTGGCCAATAGATCCCGTCCCCAGGATCGTCACGGTGGCATCGTAGAGCGAATGCCAGCTCTCAGTGGGAGGCTCCGCCGCGGCGAAACCGTGCCACACCCCACCACGAAGGTCGCGATCGTACTCCACCAACCGTCCCCGAATGCCCATAAGCAAAGCCACCGCCCGCTCAGCCACCCACATGCCGTTTGCGTGAGCGTTTACCACGTGAATGGACCGGTGGCGCAGTGCCTGCAGTGGTAACGTGTTAAGGCCCGCCATGGGTACCGCCACCATCCGCAGATTCGGCAGGTGGTCCAGCACGTCCGCGGAGAAGCCCAGTGTAATCACGGCGACTGCCTCGTCCCGCGTTGCCGGGGGCAGATCGGCGATGTCCGCGGCGCGGCGCACCGGAACTACCGTAGCTCCCGTGGCCAGGGCGAGCTCCGCTCCGCGCTCCTTCCACAACGTATTGTCGGGAGTATTAAGAAGTACTGTCACGCGCGTATTGTAGCGGCGCGGCGCCTTGAATAAAAGACCATCCGCGGGTACCGTCCCGCTATGATCTCCGCGGAACTCCGTGCCCACCTCACCGAAAGCCTTCGCCGCAGTCGGGATACCGTATTCTGGCTGGTACGCATCATGGTGCCCGCCTCAGCAGTGGTATTCATCCTGCAACGCACCGGCATCCTGGCAGTGATCGCGGAATATCTGGAACCGCTGATGCAGGTGGTCGGTCTCCCCGGTGGAGCAGCTATGGCGCTCATTTCCAGCGTGTTGGTCAACCTCTACGCGGTGATCGCGATGCTTCCGGTCCTAGGCCTCGATCATCGGCAGCTGGTAATTCTCTCGCTGCTGTGCCTGGTGGCGCATAACTTCCTGGTGGAGCTGGCGGTGACGCGGCGCACCGGAACACCGATGCGCCGGATGTTTCTGGTACGGACCGGCGGAGGGCTGCTGCTGGCGTGGGTCGTGTCCGTCATAGCGCCGCAGACCGGAATGTGGATCGAGGCGGTGCCGTTTCCGGGAACGCCCGAAGCGACCGGCGGGACAGGTAGTGGCCTGGTCCAGGCTGAACTGGGCACGGCGATTCTGGTGTGGCTCCGGGGACTCGGGCTCCTACTCGCGCGGGTGGCGCTTATCGTGAGCGCCCTGGTGGTATTCACGCGATGGTTGCAGTTTGCAGGTGTTACCGACCGCCTGGCTGAGGCGATGCGCTACCCCTTGCGGGTTCTGGGGCTTCCCGCCTCAAGTGCGCCGGCATGGATCGTAGCAAATACGCTGGGCCTGGCGTATGGCGCGGCGGTGCTCAAAGAAGAAGCGGAGACGGGACGCCTGAACGCCGCCGACGGCGACCTCCTCAACCACCACCTGGGTGTGTCCCATTCGCTGGTTGAGGACACCGCGCTATTTGCAGCGTTCGGGGCGCCGGTGGCATGGCTGATCATACCGCGCGTGGCGCTGGCGGTGGTGGTGGTGTGGGAGCGGCGGCTCGAGCGGCTTCTGGGTCTACCAACCTTTAGAAAACATCCTGCAGCGTCGGACTCTGCCCGGTGATTATTCCGTTCTCATCGTGGCATTTGCGCGGGCCCTCTACCCCGTAGAGGATCTGGCAAAGATTCTTACACGCCGGATTCCAGTCGAACCGTTTGTCGGGATTACTACGGTAGAAGTTATTGAACTGCACCAGCCGACAGAGCACATCCGCCGGAAGACTCTGCTCGATCTGTCCGGCTACCTCCAGCGCACGCGATTCCGGCAAGCCCAAAGCCAGCTCGAGAAAATCCTGGGTGGCGCGATGCTTCAGAAGCAACTGCCGCGCTTCCGCCTCTCCGCGACGCGTAAGCGTCACATAGCCGTAAGGCTCATACTCGATGAGTCCCGCCTTGTCCAGCTTCTGCAACGCTCCGGTGACGGACGGTCGGCTCACGCATACCGCCCCGGCGATGTCTTTGGACCGGGCGACTTTGTTTTCCAGCGACAGCTCGTAGATCGCCAAAACGTAGCGCGAAAGACTGTCGGTGAGACTCTCCATGGATGCGTGTGTTTTACTCATGGCTCCCTACCGTATTCCAGACATAAACTTCAACACCCACATCCCGAGTCTCGCCGACGCGGCAGGCGCCGACCAGAGGACAGTGGGCGCATCCCGTTACCCTGCACTCACCGTCAGGAAAGATCGTTTCCCGGTATACCCGCCCCCGATCCAGGTGAAGCTGCATCGCCTCGGCAACACGCTCCTGAGATTCCCCCAGCTCCGCCGCAACCTGCGAAAGCGTTGCCCGGCCCCGAGTCTGCATCTGCTGCTTTACTGCCGATACGATCACATTCTGTCCTTGTCCGAAAATATCCGAATCTTGTTAGGTTTACCTAAGTATATTCGTCTTTTGAGCCCGGGTCAATTATGATTTTTCCGGCGCGAATCCTCGATCTGGGAGAGTCCGGCACTTGAAGATCCTCGGGGCGTTCCCTATGTTAACGGTATGAGTGAACAACGAGCGATAATCATGCACGGCCTCAGCCTGGCGGAGATAGATCTGGTGATGCGGGCAGCAAAGAAGGAACTGGAAAACCCCCGGGACGTGATCTTTGCCAAGACCACTGAGAATTCCCTGAAAATGAAGGTGAAGGACCTCATTGAAGACCTCGCGGAGGATCACAACTACCTGAAGGAGAATCCTCCCGAGCAACTCAAAAGCACGGACGCCGACAAAGAATAGCCGTCACGACTGGAGCGCCTTGCCGAACAGCAAATATGGTCCGGTTTCAGCGGTGACCTGGTATCCCACCTGCTTGAGAAAGCGCTGGTGCTTGGATGCGGTACGCCGCACCGGCGCCAGGAGAAACTTCACGCCCTCCCGTTCATCGAGTTCGATCGCGCTGTAGAGCTGGTGGACCAGACCGAGCCCGCGGTATTTTCGGGTGACGTAGTCCACCGGGATCATCATCGATTCCTCCGGATACAGGTCGCTGTGAATCACCCGATACACCTCGCGGAGCGCCGGATCGTCCTCAGACTCCGCCGGGGGCACCGGTTGCACCAGGGCAAATCCCACCGGTGTGAGATCCTTGAGCGCCACATAGGCGCGCCCCCCCGTCTCGAAACAGCGGCTCAGCCGATCTGTGGAGAAATCGGGAAAGAATTTAAGAATATCTTCCAGGTTGTGAGCCAGGAAATCATCGAGCTGGCTCCGTTTGTCTGCCCCGACTGAGATGTAGCGGACACCGTTGAGGTCGGGTCGAAGCATGCGAACCAGATAGACGATATCTACAACCATGATAAACGCGTTGGTGATGAGAATCGGAACACTGGGCAACATCGTGCCATATACCACGAACGAGGTAGCCCCGATGAGGTTGAGGATGCGCAACGGCAGCAGGCCGTTCATGAGAAGCGAAATCGCCACGAAGAACGAAGCGACATATCCGAACAGTTCCGTCACATCTATCATCCCTCCACTATAGCCGGTAAGATGGGGCTATGAAAACGCGTGGTGCAATCGAATCGCTGCATACCTACGTACCCGGAGAGCGTCGGGCCAATACGATTAAGCTGGCATCCAATGAAAATCCCCACGGGTGCTCACCGGTGGTAGAGCGCGCCGTTGCGGAGGCGGCCCGGGAACTACACATCTATCCCGACGGCGCGGCGCGCGACCTGGTAGATCGGATCGCCTTCCGTTTCCACCTCGATCCCGACTGGATCGTCACCGGCAACGGCTCGGATGAGGTGCTCACCCTCATCGCCGGAACGTACATCGAGGCGGGAGATCGCGTACTCATCGCGAAGCACACCTTCTCCGAGTACGAGTTCGCCACGCGACTCTACGGAGGCGGGATCGTTACCGTTCCCATGCCCGACCTCGAGATCCATCCCCTCGACTATCTGGAGTACATCGACGGCCGGACCAAAATCGTCTTTCTCTGTTCCCCGAACAATCCCACCGGGGGGGCGTTCTCCCAGCGAGAATTGGAAGAATTCCTCGCCGCCGTACCGTCGGAGGTACTGGTGGTCGTGGATCACGCCTACATCGAATACCAGAACGACCCCGAAGCCTCCCGAGCGGACACCCTCGTAGCGCGCTATCCCAATCTGATCGTCCTCCATACCTTCTCCAAAATCTACGGAATCGCCGCCGTACGACTCGGCTTCGGAATCGCCCGGCCGGAGCGCATCGCGGAGATCAAGCGCGTCCGTCCGCCGTTCAGCGTGAACGGAGTGGCCCAGGCCGCGGGCATCGCGGCGCTCTCCGATGAAGATTTTGTAAACCGATCACTCGAGAGTAATCGCCGCGGCCTGGCGCGAATGCAGGCGCTCTGTGACGAGCTCGGCCTACGCTACCTCCCGACGCAAGCCAATTTCATCACTGTGGAGGTACCCACCGACGCTCGGGATGCCGCCGAGTACATCGCGCGACGCGGCATCACGGTGCGCGCGCTGAACAGCTTCAACCTCCCCGAGTACCTCCGGATCACCATCGGAACATCAAGTGAGCTGGATCGCCTGGAATCGATTCTGCGGCAGTTCGTAACGGACCATCCGCCGACGCCGGTGCCATGACCATCGGCCGGCTCCTCGCCAATCTGTTTCTGGTCGGCCTGATTCCAGTCGTGGTACTCGTGGTCTACCGAAGGGAGCAGTCCAACACGGCGCACGGCCTCGTGAGCGGCATCATAGCGGCGGTCGTGGTTATCCTTGCACTTCTGGCTGTGCGCCGGTACGTTCCGTTGTCCGCTGGAGCCATGTCCACCACAGTTGTCGTCGTAGAAGAAGCAGCGAAGCTCTGCGCCGTGATGCTGCTCCTTCGTCGACCCGCGCCCACCGGCACCGGACCACATAGTGCCCGGAACCGCCTCCCTACCCTGGGCTCGACCGGTTACTCCGTGGGCGCCGGCTTCGCCACCACGGAACACCTCCTGTATCTCACCGCTGCACCATCAGTCATCGTAGTACGAATCCTCACCGCCGGAATCATCCACCTGGTCACCGCCCGCCTCTACAGCGCCGTCCTCGCTCCCCGTCCGGCGGAAGGCCGCTACGCCGCCCCCCGTCGCGACAACCACCCCGCCACCGCCCCCCGCACAACGCGTCATACGACCAGCCACCACCCGAGCCGGACGGTCCGCGTGGCGGCCGCCACCATAACCGGCATCCTGTTACACCTAAGTTACAATCTCCTCGCCCACCGCCTTGACCAAATCCCATCTCTTTGGTAGATTCCCAATCACACGACGCAGGGTAGAGCAGTTGGCAGCTCGTCGGGCTCATAACCCGGAGGTCGCAGGTTCGAGTCCTGCCCCTGCTATTGAAAAAGCGCATGGTCCACCGGGCCGTGCGCTTTTTCTATGTCCCGGGGATAGCAGGACTCGAAACAAGCGAGCGCCGAGCGATAGCGAGGATGAGCCGCCAAGGACGGCGGCGGCAGCGAGCGAGGCGGCCCGGCGGGAGGCCACACGACGTGGCCGACCAGAGGGCGAGTCCTGCCCCTGCTATTTATAAATCGTTTTTATGTAACGATTTACTTGAGAGCCACCGTAAGCATTCGGATCTTCCATAAAAGCTGGACAACTCACCGAACCTCTGCTACGA
>JBBDTM010000082.1:0-21160 GCA_040904425.1 Alkalispirochaeta sp. | reverse complement strand
CAGGTACTGAAGACGCGCCCCGGCAAGAGAGCGGCCACCCTGGCGATAGGAGAGTCTATCGCGCATGATGTGGAGTGTTACTACGAAAACTCCGACCTGACGGTTCCAACCGTCACGGAGGCTGCGGAGCCGGAAACGGCGGTCACAAAGCCAGGGAACCAGACGGCACTCCGAGCCGTAGAGCTCACCTCGGGGGAGGTGCACACCGGCAGTTACATCTCCCACGAGACCGATATCGACTGGTACACCATAACCGCCTCCAGGTCGGCCTCGTCGTTCAACATTTTCCTGACTCAGCCATCGAGTGCCGTGGGTCCTCGAATCAAAATTCGCGTTGACAACAGCATCTGGTCATGAGATACTTTGTTTGTTCGTACGACAAACAAAGTAGTGATGGAAGGATTTGCATGAATCGGCAGAGCGCAGTTACCGGTGATATGGACCTGGTGAAGCAGACGAATCGTGGACTGATACTCAACCAACTGATTGTTGATGGTCCGCTCTCACGAGCAGAGCTTTCCCGAAAAGTGGGAGTTTCTCGCTCGACGTGTTCTTCACTCGTGGATGAACTTCTACGACACCAACTGGTGATTGAGCTTGGCAAGGACCGGTCCTCGGGCGGACGTCGGCCCACGTTAGTGAACATCAACTACCACGCTGGTCAGGCGATCGGCATCAAAGTTATGGCGGATTCCATCGTAGGAGCATTGGTTGATCTCACCGGCGGTATCGTAAACCACAATTCTCGGACGTTTGACACGGACGGGGGACATGAGGCGTGTGTTGCCGCAATCGTCGATCTCGCTCAAGAGCTGAGTGGTGGCAATGACGCGTCGGCAGATCGGGAACCCATCATAGGTATCGGAATCGGAATGGGCGGCCGAATCGATTACCAATCCGGGACGCTCATCGAAAGCTCCGTTCTTCCGTGGAAAGACGTTCCGTTGGCATCCCTGGTAGCGGCGGAAACTGGTGTGCCGGTCTACCTGGAAAATGATGTAAACACCTTCGCCTTGGGAGAGAACCACTTTGGTCAGGGCAAATCCCACCGGGACTACCTGTGTCTGTCAATTGGGCGGGGGATTGGCGCCGGGATTGTAATCGATGGGCGTCTGTATAAGGGGGCTCATCACGGAGCGGGAGAGTTTGGACACACGAAACTGATCCACGGTGCAGATGCACGACGTTGCTCCTGTGGCGAGTATGGGTGCCTGGAGGCGTACGCTTCGACTCCTGCTATCGTGGCGGAGGCGGGCCGGCGATTCGGTCGTGAGATTACCGTAGAGGAACTGTCTGAGATGGCTCGTGCCGGTGACTCCGTGGCCGTGGAAATCTTCGGTGAAGCGGGTACCGTCCTCGGGATAGGAATATCAACGTTGATCAACATGCTGGATCCGGAGTTGGTACTGATTGGCGGTGAGGGTACTGCCTATTCCGACTTGATGCAGAGTGCCGTGGAAAAGTCTATTGCTACCAACACCGTCTACAGTTTGGCGGAAGAGATACCGGTGCGAGTGCTGCCGTACCAGGCCGATATGTGGGCCCGCGGTCTGGCCACGGTAGTGATGATGGAACGGCTCCAGGTGACTTTTTAGGCGTACTGATGAACTATCGTAATGACCGGAAATGGGCAGTCATATTTCTCACTCCCGCGATTTTGCTGTTGCTTGCTTTTATGGCTGGACCGGTAATCGCGTCATTCGTGTTATCGCTATTCGAGTGGGATCTTCTGACACCGCCCAACTGGGTAGGGATAGCCAATTTCGTCGAGCTATTCCGCGATGCCGAGTTCTATCGCTCACTGGGGAATACGCTCACCTTTATTATCGGCTACGTACCGGTCGTCATAGCTGCCGGACTCGTCATCGCAGTAATGATGAATCAGGCGCTTCCGGCGCGGACTCTGCTGCGTACTGCGTTCTTCATTCCCGTCGTGTCTTCGTGGGTTGCTGTCGCCCTGTTGTGGAAGTGGTTGTTCAATCCACGCTACGGTTTGGTGAATTACGCTCTAAGTCTCTTAGGTGTCAGTGGACCGGCGTGGCTCTTCGATCCGAACTGGGCCATGCCGGCCATCATCATTACCAGTGTCTGGAAGGATATCGGCTTCGTAATGATGATCCTCCTGTCAGGGTTACAAGAAATACCGAAGAACTACCATGAGGCTGCCGCCATTGATGGAGCGGGGCCGGTTCGAGTTTTCTTCTCGATCACGCTCCCCCTCCTGACCTCGACAATCTTCTTTGTGCTGATTATCTCACTCATCAATTCGTTTCAGGTATTTGATCAGGTCTGGGTGATGACCGGCGGTGGTCCAGCGGGCGCAACAAGTGTGCTCGTGCAACAAATCTATCTGAACGCGGCTCGCTACGGCCAAATGGGCTATGCGTCGGCGCTCTCCCTTGTGCTTTTTGCAATCATCCTGATGGTAACGGTAGCGCAGATGCGGCTCCAGAAACGGTGGGTGCACAGTGAATAGCCGAATAATCGGATGGATAGTAGCGGCAATACTCGGAGCGACGATGGTGATACCGCTTGCGTGGATGATATCCACGTCGCTCAAGCCCGATGCGCAACTGTTGGTGTTTCCGCCGCGGCTTGTCACATCGCAGATGACCCTTGCCGCCTATACTCGGCTGTTTGAGCTGTTTCCCATGGCGCGCATGTTCTTCAATAGCGTCATTGTCACGATTACCGCCACGATAGGTCAGTTGGTGGTGTGTTCCATGGCTGCGTACGCCTTCGCACGCATCCAGTTTTGGGGCAAAACACTTTTGTTCCTCATGTTCCTGGGTACGCTCATGGTGCCGTTGCAGGTGATTCTTACGCCGCTCTTCATCGAGATGCGGATATTGGGTTGGGTGAACACCTACGCGGGAATCATACTTCCGACGATGACGATTCGCGTTGCGTTTGGAGTCTTCCTGCTACGCCAGGCATTCGCATTGATCCCCCGAGCATTGGAAGAGTCGGCGTTCATGGACGGTGCGTCGCATGGAACTATTTTCGCGCGCATCGCGTTGCCTCTAGTGCGTCCAGCCTTGGCGACCCTCATGGTACTGGCCTTTATGGACGCGTGGAACTCGTTCCTTTGGCCGCTTCTGGTGGTAAGAGATACGAATATGATGACTTTGCCGGTTGGACTGTCTGCTCTCCACGGCCGTTATTCGACGGCATGGAACATGGTCATGGCCGGCGTAGTGATATCGGTGGTGCCTATCATCATCCTTTTCATGAGTGCCCAACGGTACTTCGTGGAAGGGCTGGCGAGGGCAGGAATCAAGGAATAGACCGCTCGACAAACGAGGGGTCACGACAAGGAGGATTGTATGAGACGAGTGTTTGCCACGATGGTGTTGGCATTTTGGGCAGTTGCTATGGTAACGGCGGCGGGAAGGACGGAAGAGGAGACCTCCTCGGTAAACGACACCGAGATCGTCTATTATACCTTTTCCGCCTCCCCAAACCACCTGGAAGAACTAAATGAAATTGTAGCACGATTCAACGAGCAGGAAAACGGAGTCACGGTTCGAGTTGAAGCAGTGGGATGGGATAACTACTTCACTCGCCTCGAGTCGCAGATAGCCGGTGGATCTCCTCCCGATGTTTTCGAGCTTAACTATGAGAACTTCGTTAACTACGCGTCAAAGGATGTGTTGCTTTCACTGGACTCCTATCTTGTCGCTGACGGGACCTTTGATCGAAACGCCTATTACGAACGAGCCATCGATGCATTCGAGTATGAGGGTACCCAATACGGGCTGCCGGCGACATTCTCCACGTCGGTGCTCTTCTACAACAAGGATCTCTTTGACGCTGCCGGACTCGATTATCCTGACGATAGCTGGACCTGGGAGGATGCCCTTGCGGCGGCACAGGAACTGACCGACCGCGAGAACGACGTGTGGGGCCTGTACTCTCCGGTGCAATTCTGGGAGTTCTACAAGAAGGCCGAGCAGAACGGCGGTGGTCTCATGGGAGCTAATGGGGTCACAATCGACCACGCTCGCAATGTGGAAGCGCTCGAGTTTATGGTGAGCCTCATTGATGAATATCAGGTAATGCCGCGGGAGCAGGATCTCGCGGGCGTCCCCAACGAACAGGCGTTTCTCGATGGTGAAATCGCCATGCTTGTGTCTGGTATTTGGATGTTCGAGACATTTCGTGACGCGGACTTTGCGTGGGACATAGCGGTAGAGCCGGGAATGCGGCGTAAGGCCACTCATTACTTTGCCGATGGGTTAGCAGTTTCGAGTGAAACTGACCATCCTGAAGCGGCCTGGAAATGGGTCAACTATTTCACGTCGAGTCCGGAGATGGTTCGCACCCGCATGGAGAGCAACTGGGGCCTCCCGGTGGTGCAGGATTTGGACCTCGTTGAGGCTTACCTCGAGCAAACGCCACCCGACAACCGCCAGGCGGTGTATGACTCTCTTGAGTATGCGATCGTCCCGCCGGTGATCGAGCGCCAGAACCAGATGCAGGATATCATCGGTCAAGCCATCGAAAACGTTCTGCTTGGCAATAGCGGTGCCGCGAGCGCCCTTGCCGATGCTGACCGCCAAGTACGATCCCTGATCGAGTAGGCGGCACGACCGTGATAATTGGGTGCTCGCAGCCCCTTGATAGAAACGGCTGCGAGTCCCATTTTTCTCAGCTCTTCCCCACGCTACCGCCGGAAAGGATAGCCATATGCCCGTAGTTCATATGCCCAATGCCGGGAATAATCCCTGTGATCCCGGTCCCAACAATCGAGTTCCCCTCTATCCCGCGCCGGGGGAAATTGTCGAAGTACATGCGACGCTCGATGACGACCAAGCGCCTCCCCCCTTGAACCTCGTGGTTGACGGCCATCTGAGGTCTCCGATTCCACCGGAGCGTTCCGGGACTGCTGTGGTGTACAGGATCGGCTCATTCGATTCAGGGCAGACTGTGAGTTACATCCTCGGAGATGAACAGGAGTTCTCGTTTGAAGTGGCGACGGTGCACTTAGTTAGTGATAACGGTCATGGTCAGCGGAGCGTCGATGCATGGATCGAGTTCACAAATGGCTTCTCGGTGCGTCGTACTGTGGTGGATCATGGTGGTGACGCCGGTCAGACCGTTCCAGAGGAATCCGATATCGAGTTGCTGGAACACTCGCAATGGAATCCTCGATTCCGACTACGAATCCGGTACCGGCGCGACGCTGACCGGTTTTTCGGGTTTGGTGAACGCTTTAATGCGCTCAATCAATGCGGGAAACGGTTGGACGTCCGTGTGTATGAAGAGTACAAGGAGCAATACACCTCCCCCAGAACATACATGCCCGTTCCGTTCTTTCTCACCGATGCCGGCTGGGGGATGTATATCGAATCTCGACGGCGCATCGTGTTCGATTTGGACGTGGCCGGGGTGGGAATATGGGCATTGCAGGTGCCGGTTGGCCGGAGCGGAGAGACGGTGGCGCTACACGTCTTTAGAGGCATGCCCGCGCAGATGATCCAGCAGTACTGTGGTGTTACCGGGTATCCGACAACGGTGCCGGAATGGGTCTTTGGCCCTTGGATGAGCAGCAATGAGTGGAACAGCCAGGCCCGAATCGAACGTGAAGTGGGGCGTACACAAGAACTGGGCATTCCCGCGACGGTGCTGGTAATCGAAGCGTGGAGTGATGAGAAAAACTTCTACATCTGGAATGACGCCACGTACACGCCCAGGCCCGGGGCCGAGCGACCGGTATTGTCCGATTTCGCATTTCCGCCGGAAGGCCGGTGGCCGGATCCAAAGGGAATGATCGACGAGCTTCACCGAAAGGGAATCCGCGTACTTCTGTGGCAGATCCCCATACTGAAGCATCTTGAACAGCCGCAGACCCAGAACCGTAACGACTTGGACCATATGGTAGCTTCGGGATATGCCGTCAAGACTGACGCGGGAACTCCGTACCGCGTGCGGCCATGGTGGTTTACCGACGGACACGTCATCGATTTCACCAATCCCGAAGCCGCGGCATGGTGGATGTCCAAGCGTCAGTACTTGTTGGAAGAGTTGGCGATAGATGGATTCAAAACCGATGGTGGTGAGCACGTGTGGGGTGACGACGTCGGGATGAGCAGTAAGGTGCAGGGAGATGAGGCCGCCAATCAGTTTCCCATCGACTATCTCAAGACGTACTCGGACCACGTTCGGGAGCATGCCGGTGTTCTATTCAGCCGCGCCGGTGGCCCCGGCGTCCAGACGACACCCCTCCATTGGGCTGGTGACCAGAACTCGACATGGGCGGAACACCAGAGCGTGTTGAGGGCAGTGCTGAGCGCCGGGGTTTCCGGAATTCCCCTCGTTGGGTGGGATATCGGCGGGTTCAGTGGTCCCCTTCCGTCAGCGGAGCTGTATGCGCGAAGTACAGAGATGGCGTGTTTCGGAACGATTATGCAATACCATTCGGAGTTCAACGATCACCGGGACCCGCCGGTGGATCGAACACCATGGAATGTTGCGGAGCATACCGGTGATGACTCGGTGGTCGAGCATTTTCGTTTTTTTGCGCACCTCCGAATGCGCCTGATCCCGTATCTACGAGAGTGTGCTGAGCAGAGTTCGCGCACCGGTGCTCCGCTCATGCGTCCATTGTGGTATCAGTATCCGAACGATTCGGTCGTCTGGTCGATCGAGGACCAATACCTTCTCGGTCCGGATCTGCTGGTAGCCCCGGTCATGAGCGCCGGGACTGGGGTGCGGACGGTATATCTGCCCAGCGGCGAGTGGATGGATATCTGGACCGGAGAGAAGCTCACCCCCGAGAAATCTGTCGAGGTGCGGTGTCCCGTCGGATTGATACCCGTGTACCTCCGGAGCGGGCATTCATCCGCACTGGACGGAGTGTTTCCGCTCCGTGGCGGCATCAGAAAGGATCGAGAGTAATGGCAGACTCACCAGATCTCTTCCAGTTGAGTATCGATTTCTTGATGGAACAGCAACAGGACAACGGTGCCTGGTACGCATCCCCTATGTTTGAAACGTACCATTACTGCTGGTTTCGTGACAGTTCGTTCATTGCTTACGCCATGGATCGGGGGGGACAATTGAACCGAGCTGAAGCGTTCCACGGTTGGGTTCTGAAGTTGCTGAGTTCCAAGGTTGAAACGATGCGTCGCGTCGTTGAGATCGTGGAGCAGGAGCAACGCGTCCCGGAGGAGCTGGTAATCCATACACGATATCGAGCCGATGGCAGCGTTGGCGATACGTGGTGGGAGAATCATCAACTGGATGGTCTCGGTGCATGGTTGTGGGCATATGCTGATCATCGCCGGCGGTCGGGGGCCGTAGCCCTCGGCGTTTCCAGTGACGCGGAAGTGGTCAATGTGCTATCAGACTACCTGTCAGCGTTGTGGCGGTATCCGTGTTACGACTTATGGGAGGAATTCGGTGACCGTGTTCATCTGTACACGCTTGCAGCGGTCCGAGCGGGGCTTATTGCGGCGGAGGAATTGACCGGGACAAGTCGAGCAGAAGAGGTCCGACGTATCAGCGAGTACGTCGGAGATAACCTCGTCCAGGACGGCGTCCTCATGAAATCAGTGGGAGATCCGAGGGTGGATGCGTCGCTCCTCGCGGCGATCGTTCCCTTCCAGATAGTGGCGCCGGGATCGGCTATAGCGGAAGCTACGGTTGCGGCGATTCGTCGGGACCTGGTGGTGGACGCCGGAGTTCACCGCTACGTCGACGATAGCTACTACGGTGGGGGAGTGTGGCTTCTCCTTTCCGCGTGGCTCGGCTGGTACGCTACGGTCGCCGGGGATCCCGCGGAAGCACAACGCGCGCGCCGGTGGATCGAAGAACACGCCGATCCCTCCACAGGAGCGCTTCCTGAACAGGTTCCCGATGATCTGATTCATCCGGCAATGTACGAACCGTGGATAGAGAAATGGGGCCCTCCGGCCGATCCGCTACTATGGTCTCACGCGATGTATATCATTTTGGTTGATGCCATGGGGGAGTGATCACGTGTCCGCCGCCGGAGCGCTATCGCTGCACTCTTCCGGAGGCGTTGCCCCCGGCCAGTTGCATCACCTCGTCCCGGCTGGTGTAGTTGATGTCACCTTCCACGGAATGGGCCAGGGCGCTTGCGGCCACGGCGAAGTCAATGACCTGCCGTACCTCTGTGGAAAGCTCGGGGTCACGCAAGGCAAAGATTAGCGCGGCACCAAACGCGTCGCCGGCGCCCACGCGATCGACGATCGCGGTGATCTGGTATGGATGATACGCCTGGGCCCGGGTAGGGGAATAGGCGACCGTCTCGCCGGATTGATCCGTGCGATACAGCATCGCTCCCCATCGATTATGGGTCGCCGAGACGCTCTCGCGCAGGGTGATTGCGACCGTATGAATATTAGGATACCGGGCTACGATTTCTTTTGCCACATCTGCATAGCGAAGGGCGTCTATGACACCGGCTGAGGAATCGGAGCCCTGCGCGGAGATGCCCAGGACATCTTCCGCGTCTTGCTCATTACCGATTACTACATCGACATAGGGGAGAATCTTCGCCATCGTCTCACAGGCGAGCTCCCGTCCATGGGGCCCATCTCCCCATTTCCAGAGCTTACTCCGATAGTTGAGATCCAGCGAGACCGGTATCCCGTGTGATTTGGCGGTCCGGGTTGCGGTGATCGCCGCGGATGCCGCGGACTGTGAAACTGCCGGGGTGATTCCGGTAGTATGAAACCACCCCGAATCGTGCAAGATGGTGGGCCAGTCCCAGGAATCGGCATCCGATTTCGCCATGGCGGAACCGGCTCTGTCGTAGACAACTTTGCTGGGCCGCTGATTGGCACCCTTCTCGATGTAGTAGCTACCGAGCCGACCGTCCGGAACGAGTGACACGTGTTCCGCGTTTACCCCAAGACCGCGCAGGAATGAAAGGCACGCGTGGCCAATGGGATTATCGGGAACTGCCGAAACCAATGACGCCGGCTGGCCAAGCATAGAGACTGAAGTAGCCACGTTTGCCTCTGCACCACCAAAGGTAACATCCAGCTGACCCGGAAACGTCTGCTGAAATCGCAGAAAGCCTGGAGTCGAAAATCGGGTCATGACCTCACCAAAGGTGACTAGCGGTTTCATAGTGCCTCCTGAATGCCCAGTAGCTTACGCCCGACTTTGACACAGGTCAAGATATGGATTAATATTCCATATATGAAATTACAACCTGGTTCTTCCGATTCTCCCTCCACTCGCCGGGTATTGCAGGTGCTCGAAGCGGTTCGTCGCCATCCCGGGGCACGGCAGTCTCAGCTTGCAGATAGTACGGGAATCGCACGGCCCACGATGCACCGCATTCTGAGTGTCCTGGAAACTGAAGGGTACGTGGTGCGAATCCCCGAGTCCGGCGGATATCGGTTGGGGTTGTCCGTGATCCAGCTGGCGGAGGGTGTATTGAGAGGAGATTTCGTGCTGGAATCTGTGATTTCAGCCGCTGACGAGATCGCCCGTGAAAGCGAAGAGACCGTTCATGTAGCGACGTTTCGTGACGGAGAGTGCCGGTATGTCCACAAGAGAGAATCCTCGCAGTCGTTGCGCGTCTCGATGTCATCCGCCCTGGGCAGTGTCGTTCCACTTCACTGTACGGCACTGGGAAAATCGATCCTATCAACCATCGAACGGGATGACAGACACCGCTTGATCTCAGAATTGCCGCTACCACGACGGACGGATCACACGATCACGGACGCGGACACACTCCTTCACGAATGCGAGTACATCGCGCAGAGAGGTTACGCCGTAGATGACGAGGAGAATGAGCAGGGCATCCGATGTATCGCCGTCGCCGTCCGAAACCACCTTCAGGAGCCGATAGCGGCGATCTCCATCTCGGTTCCCACGGTACGATGTCCACCCGAGGCGGTCGTGAAATGGGGCTCCCGGCTTGTCGAACAGGTACGGCACCTCGAGGGGCTCCTGCGATTGTCTTCCAGCCAAAAATTCGACGTAGGCGAGAGTAATGGTATTGACATTAAAGAACAGTCGTTATATAACGACAGTTAGATTATATGGAAGACGCTCTATGCCACCAAAACACAAGTATAGCAAGGAACAGATCGTAGACGCGGCGTTTGAGATCGCCTGCAAAGAGGGAGTGAGCGGACTCACCATTCGTAAGATTGCCGACCGTCTGGGAAGCTCGGTAGCGCCGGTTTACGTGAACTTTGCAGATGCCGAAGAGCTTCGCAGAGCAGTGGTCGCCCGCACGGCTCGGGCCTCGATGGAAATTCTCGCGGAGACGCACACCGGCGAACCACTGCGTGATATCGGCGTTGCGAGCCTCCGGATGGCTTCAGAGTACAGCGTGCTCGTTCGGGATCTGATGTTTAGCCAAAACGGCTACCTGGAACTCTACTCGGAAATGGCCGACCCCGGAATTGTTGAGCGGATGAGCAGAGACCCGATTCTGGAAGGACGGAGCGAGCGGGAGATCCACACTCTGCTGTTGAAGCTGCGCATCGTCCAGATAGGTATGTCGGTTGCCGTGGCAAACGGTGTCCTGCCGGTGGGGTACAGCGAAACTGACTCCATTGCATTGCAGGATGAGTTGATGCGTGACGTCATTGCGGGAGCGGATGGATAGATCTCGACGGGAGGTGGGTATGGACAGGGTAGTGGTAGTTACGGGAGCAAACTCGGGAATCGGCAAGGCGGCGGCGCGACAGTTCGCGGCGAGCGGGTATCACGTAATCATGGCGTGCCGAAGCATTGAGCGATCACGGGAATCGCGGGATCGCATCGTTGCCGTCACCGGAAATCAGCGGGTGGAGTTGATGCAACTCGACGCCGCCTCCGGAAGCTCGATCCAGGCGTTTGCGGCGGCGTTGGAAACGCGGTATCCGAGAATCGATGTTCTGATCAACAACGCGGCATACGTAGAACACGGCCGGCCGTTTGCGTTGGGTCCCGAGGGAATCGAAGTCACCTTTGCTACGAACGTATTGGGACCCTACCGGCTGATGCGGCAGCTGAGGCCGATGCTGCAGCGATCGACCGATCCGCGAATCCTGAACATTGGCAGTAACATAATCAAGCACTTCTTTGATCCCAAGGTGCACCTCGACCTGGATACCCTTCACGGTGTACCGGAGGGCGTACCGGAGCCGTCGGTGTACCACAGATATTGTCGATCCAAGATGGCGCTTCTCATGGTGACCTTTGAAATGGCACGCCGGCTTGAATCGGAAGGCATTAGCTGCAACTACCTGCACGTAAACGGCGCAAAGCTATCCCGCGAGACGCTTGCAAAGATGACACGCGGGTACCGTATCCTCGGGCGGCTGCAGAGCATTCTGCTGCGAAAGCCGGAGTACATGGCAAACAATTACTACGAGCTCGCCCACAACGAGCGGTTCCGCGGAGTGACCGGTGTGTGTTTCAACGATCGGCTGGAGATCATGCAACCCGGCGATTCCGAAACCGCCTCTCCTCTGGAGCAGATCCGATTCCCCCTCGGCCGCAGCCACTATCCCGCCTATGCAGACAACCGCGACCTCCGGCAGGAGCTTGTAGGGGTGTGTGAGGGCACCATAGGAGTCAAGAATGCTCGCGTCGTGGACCGTGGCGGTGACGCGCCACCGTTAGCCCAAATCGATAAATCGCAGAATACCTCTTAAATCGCGCCCCTTAACTCAACTGCATATCCCTGGTCGCTCTTCCGGCTGTGCAGCCAAATCCGAAACCAAGCTTTCAGTTGACTCGCAACCATTATGACACCAGTATATAACTATGGCGAATCTCACGATCCGGAACATTCCAGACTCAATACTGGAACAGATAAAGACACTTTCAACCTTGGATCGGCGGAGCATGAACGGTGAAATCCTGGTATTATTGGAACAGGCCGTTCGTTCTTATCAGGATAATTCCGGCCGATTCGGGAATCAGATAGTATCCCCGGAAACGCAGGTCGAGATATGGCGTCGACTCTCGGGAACGTGGGAAGATGACCGATCAACCGAAGAAATTGTGGATGATATCTACTCAGGTCGGACGGTCGGCAGAGACGTCGATCTATGATTCTCTTCGATACTGACATCTGTATTGAAATTCTGCGAGGAAACGCCGCACTGATTGAACGGCGAAGCAGCTATGACGAGGAAGTTGCTGTTTCTTTCATGACGGTGGCCGAACTGTATTACGGAGCCTATAAGTCGTCGAGTGCAAGGAAGAATCGATCATTGGTAGAAGAGTTCCTTTTGACCGTCAACGTGATTGATTCAGTGAAGCAGATTGCGAAAAGATTCGGTGAGTTGAAGGCTAGGCAGAACAGGCGGGGCATGACGGTGGCAGACGCCGATCTGTTGATTGCTGCAACGGCGATTGAGAGGTGTTCGTTTCTGGTAACCGGCAACATCCGGCATTTCGAGATGATCGAAGGATTGAAGATAGAAAACTGGCGAGCAGACTGAGGTGGTCCCTCTATTGTCAAGACCGCTCAACGAGGGTCTCAAGCTACTCCAAATCCCTCGGTTCGTGACACAGGAAGGAGTACGACGCGGTCTCAATGTGATTTGCGCGCGCCAGTAACCCGATTGGAGCGAATGTTGCACATGACTACCCAGGAAGCGGATAAACGGATCACCACATCGACGTTGTGCGTGGATCCGAAATCATAAAAAAGTTTTGACGGGGCAACAAAGCCGTGGTAGTCTGACGTCAGACAATATGGAAGGCGGATCGGATCGGATAACACGCATATCAGTCACTGATGAGATTGCCCGTCGGATTCGGGAGATGATCGAATCCGGTGCGTATTCAGTAGGCGATAAGCTTCCTACAGAGATGGAGCTTCGAGACCAGTTTGGAGTGGGCCGTTCTTCGGTGAGGGAAGCACTGCGAATCCTTCAGGCGTACGGCCTGGTTGAATTGCGTCCAGGGACGGGAGCGTTTGTAGCTTCAGTGTCGGAACGGTCGGAAGAATCGATCCGAACGTGGTTTATCGAGAAAGAGACTGAGTTGGACGAAATGATGGAGGTCCGAATGGCCGTGGAGCCTCTCGCGGTGCGACTGGCCATCGAGAAAGCATCTGATGCGGAGCTACAAGAAATAGTGGCGATCCACGAGAAGTTTACCAAGGCGGTGGAGAACGCCGATCCTTTGGAGCTTGCTACTCTGGATGAAGCATTTCATACGGCGATCATTTCTGCGAGTCATAACAGCTTACTGATCAAAATCAACCGACTCCTGGTAGAGGCTTTTCGAGAGTATCGGACGAAAGCGTTTGGCATTCCTGAAAATATCGTAGATGCACTGGGACCGCATGAAACAATAGTGGCCGGACTTCAGGAGAAGAACCGAGCGAAAGGCGAGAAGGGAATGCAAGAGCATTTGCGGGTATCTCTGGAAGATATTGGTAAGGTGGCTCATTTCTGATTTTTGTGGGTTTTATTGTCTGACAGCAGACAAAAGTCGGCGTTGCCGGCACAAATTGAGAAACACTCCAAAGGAGGGGCTGTATGAAACGTATTGCGCTGTTGATCGTAGTACTGGTGTTTGCGGTAGCTATGTTGCCCGCAAGCGGACAATCAGAGGAGCAGGATGGAGCGGACGGTACGTGGGAGCCGAGCCGACCGATAAAGCTAATTGTACCGTGGAACGCCGGGGGAGGAACGGACATACTCGGGAGGGCGTTAGCACAACATGCTGAGCAGCACCTTGGCGTACCTGTAGTAGTAGAAAACGTAAGCGGTGCACTCGGTGGGATCGGAGCCCAACGTGTGGCAAATGCGGACCCCGACGGGTACACCTTGCTGATTCTCTCGCAGTTCCTGGTCTGGATAGATGAAGTGCGCGACTACCCTGTCTCGATGGACGACTTTGCACCGATCATGAATCTGAACCGCGATCCGGCGGCCTTTGCGGTCTCCGCCGACAGCGGAATCGAGACTATCGATGACCTTATCGAAGCATCTGAAGAGGCCGACGGCGGCTTCACCGTGTCCCATTCCGGCGATGGATTCATCTGGCATATCTCTGGCGTCACCTTTGCTCAAGAGCTTGGCGTCGACTGGAACTTCGTACCTTTCGAAGGTACTGCGCCCGGCATTGCCGCTGTGATGGGCGGACAGATTGATGGGGTTGCCGGCGGGGCCGCAGAGTTTGTCTCCCAAGCCGAGGGTGGCAATCTTAATGTGTTAGCTGTGTTCTCAGAGGATAGATTTGAGCCACTTCCCGACGTGCCCACCGCCCAAGAGCTTGGAATCGATCTTGCCATGTACACCACTCGGGGCCTCGTAGGACCGGCCGGTCTACCAGAGGAGCGAATCCAGGTACTCTACGAAGGGTTTTCTAAGGCGATGCAGGAACCAGAGTTCATCGAAACGATGAACGATATCGGTCTTGGCATCGCAGATCTTCCGGCGGACGAGTATACGGAGTTCCTTGGAGACGTTCGGGTTATGGCGATAGACGCTCTACGATCCGTCGGCATGATAGATTAACGGATCCGATTCTGGAATAGTAGGGGGCCTGTCTTGTCCGACGGGCCCCCAATAACTTGAGAGGGAGAAATAATGTCGAGGGATGTTCGTAACGACCTCATAGTTGCCGGAATCTTCGCTATTCTATCGGTCGGGGTGATCATTGGGACTTCCGATTATCCGGTTTCGGAACGCGCGGTAGGAATTCGTACCTTTCCATTGATTCTTGCGTTGCTTCTGGGAGGACTTTCGATTCTTGTGATAGTCCGATCCGTATTGATTCTCCGGAAGATGCCGAGAAATGAAGACCAAGCAGGTCCGGCCATCGACAAGAGGGTCGTCACCCAAATCGTCATAACTGTGGTGGGAGTGGCGGTATATATTGCAGTGGTCAGTACCGGTGGATTCATCATTACTTCAGTTCTGTATCTCGGGGTTATGGCGTATTACTTCGGTGAGCGACGGCTATGGATGGTCGCTACGTACGCGATCGTTGGGGTCATTTCAGTGTATTTGCTGTTTGGGGTCCTGGCACGTGTCCCGTTTCCCGAAGGTCCCGCGGAACAAATCCTAAGCACTATAGGGTTAGGTTGATATGATCGAACAGCTATTGGCAGGTTTTGCCCTTACCTTCTCTCATCCATTCAACATCGTCCTGATTTTTGCTGGTATTGGTATCGGAATAATCTTGGGAGCGATGCCTGGACTTACGGCAACTATGGGTATCGCCATTGCATTACCATTGACTTTCGGGATGGAGCCGGAACTCGGGTTGACGCTATTGGCGAGCATTTTCATTGGTGGAATCCACGGTGGCGGAATTCCAGGGATTCTTATTCGCACCCCCGGTACGCCGGCTTCGGCAGCATCGATGATCGACGGCTTCGAACTAAGCAAACAAGGCCAGGCCAGTCTTGCTCTCGGCGTGCACGCCTTCTCGTCATCTACCGGATCATTCCTTTCTACAATAATTCTGATTTTCGGTTCCGCTGCCCTGGCCAATTTTGCCCTCGATTTTGGCCCTGCAGAGTTTTTTATCCTAGCCATCTTCGGCCTCACCGTCGTCTCTTCGGTTACAGGACGTTCCACCCTTCGCGGCCTCTTCATGGCAGGTCTGGGATTGCTTCTGTCCACCGTCGGAATCGATCCTATACGTGGATATCCGCGGTTTAGCTTCGGTGTTTATGAGCTGGCGGATGGCTTCAGCCTCGTCCCAGCACTTATCGGTCTTTTTGCGATATCCCAAGTACTTGTGGAAATAATGACCCTCGATGTTCCGATTATCCAAGCCGAGAGGGTTCGAGCTCGTCTCCCCAATGCTAAGACTATTCGCTCAATTATGCCTACCATCTTCAAGTCGAGTGTTCTGGGCACGCTGATTGGGGCGATTCCAGGTCCGGGCGCCGTACTAGGTTCCTTTATTCCTTATGCCGAGGCAAAGCGATCAAGTAAGCATCCTGAGAAATTCGGTAAGGGTGCTATTGAAGGAGTCGCGGCCGCGGAAGCAGGGAACAACGCTGCGGCGATCGGCGCATTGATCCCTACTCTCACTCTTGGGATTCCCGGTGAAGCGGCAACTGCGGTCTTGTTGGGAGGACTCATGATCCTTGGCTTGAGGCCAGGTCCCATGCTTTTCGTGGAGAATGCCCATGTGGTGTACTCCGTGTTTGCTAGCCTGCTGATTGCTGCAGTTGTTCTGCTTTTTCTGGCGCTCATTATGGCTAAGCACATGGGCAAGCTCATTACTGTACCAAAGAAACTGCTTCTCCCAGCGATTCTTTTGTTCTGTATCGTTGGTTCTTATGCGATTAGAAACAGCATCTTCGATGTCGGGATAGCTCTCGGATTCGGGCTCTTGGGTTTTGCACTTAATAGGATTGATTATCCTACCGTTCCTATCCTCTTGGGGCTGATTCTCGGTCCTATCGCAGAAAGCAGCTTTCGCCGAGCACTGCTCGTGTCGAGGGGTGACCCGATGATCTTTTTGTCGAGCACGGTTTCTATCGTGTTGATCGTTCTGTCGGTGCTCTCGCTCGTATTCGGATACAGGCTTACTTCATCAATTAATCGGCAGGCGAAGAGCGCAGGCCTTAATAGCGATTCAGACTAAACCTTAAAGGAGACGCAGATGTTTGATAGACAACGCTACGGGAAAATTCTGGTTCCGTTGGTTACCCCGTTTGCTGAGGATCAGTCGTTGGACCTCCGCCGGGCACGGGCATTGGTTAGGTATCTTGTGGACTCCAATAACGCCGATAGCCTCGTGCTTACTGGGACAACCGGCGAATTTCACACTATGACCTTCGATGAGAGAGTGCGCGTTTTTGAACTTGTGCACACAGAATTCTGTGCTGAGATTCCTGCCATTGCCGGGGTAGGGTGCGCGTCAACTATTGAAACAATAGCGTTGGCGAAAAAGGCTGAGCAGATTGGTTTCGACACGATCATGGTCGTGGCCCCCTATTACGCCAAGCCGAATCAACGGGAACTGTATGACCATTTCCGAGCTGTTTCCGAAGCTGTGAGTCTCAACATAATGCTGTACAATATTCCGATTTTCACCGGGGTAAACATTGATCCCGACACCGTCGCGAGCTTATCGAAACTCAGAAACATCGTGGCGATAAAGGAGGAGGCGGAACTCAACCCGAAGCAGATAAGTGCGTTCCTCAATGCTACCCCAGATGACTTTATCGCATATAACGGCGATGACACGATGATTCTTGAAGCGTACGCCCAAGGGGGCGCGGAGCGAATTGGTGGCGTCATTAGTGGCGCGTCGCACCTCCTAGGAAAACGCATCCGAGAAATGATCGAGACGTTTCTCGCCGGTGACATCTCCGTCGCGGCAAAAGAGCAACAGAGGTTGCTGCCCGTGTTTCGTGTTATGGGGCAGAACAATCGGACGAATCCGGTAGCACTTTGGAAAGAGGGGTTGCGACTTGCTGGGGTCGATGCTGGTGTTCCGAGGTTACCGCTCTCTCGAGGTACCAAAGACGAGATAGCCGAGATCCGACGGGTCTTCGACTCTCTCTCCTTGTTGTCATAGTGGCGGAAAAAGAGATGGCAACCGAAGCAGCTCGTGGCCCCGACATCGTTTTTGTTCTACCTGACCAACTCCGTCGAGATATGTGTGGCTGTTACGGCGGAACTATGATTCCCACCCCCGGAATTGATCGCCTCGCCCGCGAGGGGCTCGTCGTAGACAATGCGATTTCTCCTTGTCCGGTGTGCACGCCATATCGGGGTATGCTCATGACCGGAAGGTATTCGACGCACTCGGGAGTCGTGAATAATTTTGTGGAGACAAGTCCTGTACACAACCCGCATACGCTTGCGGTAGTGCTGGGAACGGCTGGGTATGACACTGCATACATTGGAAAGTGGCACCTGGCGCCCGGGGAGTACGGACGGGATTCTGAACATCCATCATTCGTGCCTCCGGGCCCGGATCGACTCGGCTTCGAGCACTGGGAAGCGTTTAACTTCCACATGGATTTCAATAATTACTGGTATTACCGAGACACGCCGGAAAAAGTCTATGATCAACGGTACGAGACGGATGCCGTATTCGAGCAAGCCGTGGATCTGCTGCGACGGAGGACACCGGAAGATAACCCCCTGTTTTTGGTAGTATCGCCGCACCCTCCCCATCCGCCTTTTGGCGTGGAAGATGCGCCGCCGGGATACTTGGAATCGATACCAGACCGAGTCGCTTGGTCCGATAACGTCCCTGAAGACCCAATAGAGAACCCGAGAGAGACCGAAGCGATGCGCGTTTACCTATCCATGGTACGTAATCTTGACGACAACGTAGCGATGTTGACCGATTTCCTGGATTCATCTCAGCGGAGCTCCTCAACGCTTCTCATTTTCACGTCAGATCATGGGGAGATGCACGGAAGCCATGGCCGGATCAACAAAATGGTTCCTTATGCAGAGGCGTTGGATGTTCCGCTCATCTTTCGTCAGCCGGGTACGATTAATGCCGGCAAGCGCACCGATCTGCTCTTTGGTCCCATGGACTATCTGCCCACTCTATCCGCGATCGCAGGGGCTCGCGTGCCCGGCTCTGCCGACGGTGAAGATCTCTCCGACGAGATTCTGTCCAGTGCCCAGAGAGATGTGACTGTAAGAGACCGAGAACTGCTCATTATGAACTACAGTTCACACTGGAACTTTTTCCGCAGCGACACCCCGGAGACTGCCGAGGATTGGCGCTGTTGGCCGGAATGGCGTGGACTCCGGAGTAAGCGATACACGTACGCCATTTGGTTGGATGGTCATGAGGAGCTCTATGACAACCAGATGGACCCTCTGCAACTGCGAAACTGTATTTATGATCCGGAGTACAGAGGAATCCTTGAAGACCATCGCGCTGGTACTCGGCGCCTGATGGAAGAAGCACACGACGAATTTTTGCCGGGCACCGCCTATGCCGACTGGTTTGATGAGAATCGCCGGCTGGTGAGAACCGCCTTGGGCCCGGCGTTTTGAGGAGAGGCTACATGGAAGGCACGTACACAGGAATGATACCGCCGATGGTCGTACCATTCACACCTGACGGTGAAATCGATGAAACGGCTTTTCGCTCTGAAGCCCGCTATCTTATGAAGCACAAGATACACGGCATCAGCGTGGGAGGAAGCACCGGTGAGGGAGTGCTTCTTTCTGATGAGGAGCTTCGGCGTACTCTGGAGATCCTCCAAGAAGTAAACGAGGCAAAACTACCTGTATTTGCAGGGATTATCCGCAACTCTACCAAAGAAGCGATTCGCGCTGCTCGAGATGCCGAACAGCTCAAGGCAGATGTACTGCTGGTAACACCAGTCTTCTATCACGGTGCCACCAACGAGGGAAACTACGCCTACTTCAAGGCGATTGCAGAGGCAACGTCCCTACCGATCGTCATTTACAATGTGGTGGCAACCAACATTATCTCTCCAGAGTTGTTTCTGCAAATCGCGGAAATCGAGCAGATAATCGGCATTAAGCAGGTTGATCCTGTCAAGCTCGCGGAAATTGCGGTCATGGCAGACCCCGATGTCCTGGTCTACAGCGCCTGCGATCAGATGCTCTATGGGACCTATGTCTCTGGCGCTCGTGGTTCGATTTCAGCACTGGTGACGATTGCTCCCCAGCTCTGTCTTGATCAGTGGGACGCATTTCTTAACGGTGACCAGGCGCGAGCGATGGAAATTCAGCAGAAAATGGTGCCGATTGTGCGGTCATACTTACAACCGCCTTTCCCGGGTAAGGTCAAAGAGCTCATCAATCTTCAGGGACGTTCAGGTGGTGTTGCTCGCATGCCGAACATGGGACCAGATTCCGCACGCCGAGAAGCAATGCGCCGAGCTCTCATGAATGCCGGAATGCTCTCGTGAATGGTCGCGGTGATTCTGTGTGGCGAGATGTTTTTCATATTGCGGGCAAAGTGGCGGTGGTTACTGGAGGACTGGGGCAACTTGGCAAGGAATTCGCGCTGGAGTTGCTCCATCGCCAGGTAAGAGTCGCCGTCTTTGGAAGAACTGCATCCCAGGAGTAGCTGCGGGATCGATTTCCGGCGAAGTTGGTAGACGAAGGTAAAGTCAGAGCATACCCGGTAGATATTACCGACAAGAAGAGTATCGTTGCCGCTCTATCGGACATCCAAACACACTGGGGTGTTCCCGATATTCTCATTAACAACGCCGGTATTGACACTCAACCCTCGGCCCCTCCCGAAGTATCCGGACCGTTTGAGGAGTTCCCGGAAGACGTCTTTCGAGGTAATCGAAGTGAATCTCACCGGCACGTTCCTCGCTTGCCAGGCAATCGGTGGCGCAATGGCAGAGGCCGGAAGGGGGTCGATTATAAATGTTGGATCCATCTACGGGATGCTTTCGCCCGTTCAGGACATCTATGCCTAAAAAGAAGAGCTAACGGGCAAACCGTTCATAAAGCCGGTAGCGTATTCCGCCTCAAAATCAGGACTATACAACCTCACCCGTTACCTGGCCACGTACTGGGTCAAGAAGGGCGTCCGGGTCAACATTCTCACCCCGTCAGGCGTGTACCGGGAAACCCAAGACGATCAGTTCGTTAAGTATTACTGCAGCCGCATGCCTATGGGACGAATGGCCTCCGCTACGTAATACAACGGGGCGATCGTCTTCCTCGCATCGGACGCGTCAGAATACAGGACCGGCGCAAACCTTGTTGTCGACGGTGGCTGGAGTGCTTGGTGAATACCAGATTCCCGATGTTACAGCCGATCACTTCCCGAGGGTATTAGGTATCCAGATCGATCTCGTAGGCTTTTGCTCGTACGGGAGCAGGGGAATAACCATTACTCATTGGCCGGTATCGAAGACTCACGGATCGTCCTGGTCATTTCTTACGCGTGATGCTGCAGAGACCTTGATTACATATCGTCGTACCGGCGCATTGAGCGCACCGGACCTCGCGGCCATCGATGAGATCTGGGGTAACGATCAGGAGTCGCGCAAATGGGCTCGGTCGGTGTTGGTAGAGGCGGGAATGCTCAATGCGGGCGGCGATGGGTAATCAATGACCTGCTGAGATTGAAGAATGGTCACACCGGTGGCAGAAGCACAAAGTTGCCGACGTGCGTTTTCTTCAGGAACTCCTCCTGTGCGACCGCGATATCTTTCAGGTCGAATGTTTTGGCCACCAGGGGGCGTATTTCGTCCCGCTCAATGTACTCGATGATATTCGGA
>JBBDTM010000081.1:0-22344 GCA_040904425.1 Alkalispirochaeta sp. | reverse complement strand
AAAGGAAACTGCGACTATATCGCGAATGACGAGTACAAGAGCGGCAAACGTGAACGGACGCACGTCCCGCCGGCGTGTGACGACTCGGGAGAACCGCGCAATGAGAAGAAAGGCCAGTGCCACCACGAGGCGAGGCCACAGAGGTGAAGCGAACGCCGGAACGAGCATGAACGTGAGTCAAATCTACCACCGCCGGGATGCCGGGTCAACGCGGCCGGCGCTCCCTGAGCGCTACATTCATTCCTCCGCAGGAGCCGCTGACAGTGTTGCCCCGTCGGGTTTTCCCGACACGTCGAAGCCATTCTCTCCAGCATCGGATTCAAGCCGTGCGATCTGATGGTGCATCCAGACCACCGTTACCACGACGGCCAGGAGGTCAGCCACGGGAAACGCAAGCCACACGCCGGTCCGGCCCCAGATGTTGGGGAGTATAAGAACCGCCGGAATCAGGAAGATGATCTGCCGGGAGAGGGAGAGAAAGAGCGCCGGGAGCGCTTTGCCGATCGCCTGGAAGAAGATCGACCCCACCACCTGCACCGCCACGAGCGGAATTATGAGAAGTGCGATCCTCAGTGCCCGTGATGCGATCTCAATCAGTTCCGGGTCGGTAGTGAATATGGAGGCGATACCCGGTGCGAACGCCATCACCGCAAAGAAGGGAATAAGCGCCACGCCAAACGCCACCCGCCGTGTAACCTTGACTGCCTCCCGGACGCGATCAAATTGTCGCGCACCGTAGTTGAAACCTACAATCGGTTGAAATCCCTGACCGATACCCAGCAGTGGTAGCAGGCTAAAGATCATCACCCGGTGGACCAGACCAAACGCTGCGATCGAGGTGTCTCCGTAGCCGGCGAGAACGTTGTTTATGAGGATGATAATGACGCTCTGCGATACCTGACGGACAAATGCGGGAAAACCGATCGAAAGCGATTGGCCAAGCTCCCGAGGATACGGACGAAGGTGGTGGAGTCGGATCGGAATTGAACTCTTGCCGCGCAGGAAGAACGCCAGACCGTACATCGCGGCACACGCCTGAGCCAGGACGGTGGCGATCGCAGCACCGCGAACACCCATATTTAGGACCCGGATGAACACCGGGTCCAGCAGAATGTTTAACCCTGCCCCCAGCAGCATAATCCGCATGGAGTAGCGCGCTGCACCTTCACTCCGAACGATGTGCGTCGCCGCGATCGATCCGGCGACGAACACAGTTCCGGGAATAATGACGGACAGATACTCCCGGGTATACGGCGCCACGTCACGGGTCGCACCGAAGAGCGACATAATCGGTTCGATGAACACTACCCCCGCTACGCTGATACACGCCGAAAGAGCCAGGATCACCACCGCCGCACTCCCCACGACTCGGGCGGCGCGTTCCGGATCGTCGGCCCCGAGGGCGCGACTCACAACCGAGGCGGTCCCTAGGCCGATGAGCAAAGCAATCGAAAGGATGATGATCTGCACCGGAAACGCGATACTCACGCCGGCAATACCCAGGGTCCCCACCCAGCGACCAATGAATATCGTATCGACAAGATTGTAGAGCGCCGTGGTTCCCATGGCTACCGTGGCGGGAATCGCCATACGCGCCAAGAGCGGAACGATCGGCGTGGTGCCTAACGGGTGTTGTTGCTCCATGTCCTGATAACATAGTAAGAAATCGGTGCGGTAGCTACCGTTGGAATTGACGTGCTACGCTCACAACTCTCATGAGTAGGTTCAACATAAAAGCAATTGCGGTGGCAATCCTGACCACCACCATATATTCCGTCCCGGCGCAGAGCGCACTTGACTGGACAGCGGAGGAACAACGGGAGGTCGAGGGCTATCCCGCGGTTTCGGTGGCGACCGACAGTACGTGGCCGCCCATGGAGTACATTAACCGCGATCGTGAACTGGTAGGGTTCGATATCGATCTGCTACGGGAAATCGGCCGCCGGGCGGGATTTCGCCCGGTGTTTGAGACGGTTGCCTGGGACGGCATTTTTGCCGGTCTCGCGGCCCACCAGTACGACATGATCGCTTCTTCCGTGACGCTCCTGGAGGAGCGGAAACGGGCGATGCTCTTCTCCGAACCCTATTTTGAAGCGGCGCAGCACATCGTCGTCCGCCGAGAGGATAAGGGCATCCAGGATCTCACGGAGCTCTCCGGCACGGCGGTAGGGGCGCAGATCGCTACTACCGGGTCACGGCTCATCGCGGAGACTCCCGGTGTGGAACTGCGCGCATACGATGATTTGGGACTTGCCGTGGAGGATCTGGCCACCGGTCGACTGGCGGCAATAGTGGCCGATGTGGCGATCGTGGAGTACTTCGTCCTCGGCAATAACCGCTACTCCCAAGACCTTGTCGTCACCGGCCCCCCCTATGCCACTGAGGACTATGCCTTCGCGATTCGCCGGGATCAACCGGAGCTCCGCGACGCCATCGATCACGCCCTGAACGACATCCGCAACGACGAAACACTTGCGAATTTTCGTGACTTCTGGTTCCAGCACGTCTTCGAGTAACCAGGAGGTCAGGTCGCCATGCCGGAACTCCCGGAAGTTTTCACAACTATTGAGGATCTAAAAAAGCACGGATTGGAGGGATCACAGATCACCTCGGTCGATGTTCAATGGCCGCGCACGGTCGGCGGTAACGACGAGGCGTTTGCCCAAGCCGTTACCGACCGTTGCATATCTCGGCTTCGGCGGCGCGGCAAATACATCGTTCTTGATCTGGATTCCGGAGCTGCGGTGCTGGTGCATCTGAGAATGAGTGGCCGGTTGTACGTATCTGAACCGACCGAGCCGTACACCGGGTACGAGCGCGTTCGGCTCGGCCTCCTGCGTAACGACGGGACAGCAGCGGAATTGCGGTTTCACGTACCGCGGAAGTTTGGCCGCATGACCTTCGCGCCCGATCCCGAGCGGGCCCTATCCCACTTGGGAATCGAACCATTGTCACCTCAGTTTCATTACGAAACGCTGGCGGCGATACTTGCCGGACGCACCCGTCGCATAAAGCCGCTACTCCTCGATCAGAGGTGTATCGCCGGCTTGGGAAACATCTACACCGACGAGGCGCTCTGGGAGGCTCGTATTCATCCGATGAGCCCCGCCGGTGCTCTCGGACGGGCGCACGTGGAGGCGCTGGCCGCCGCGATACCGCAAACACTCAACCGGGGAATTCGGAACCTGGGAACCAGTCTCGGTTCCGGCGTTTCGAATTTCGTGTTTCCCGGGAAAGAGGGGCAGGCCCACAACCAGGAGGACTTGCGCGTTTTTCAGAGAACGGGCTCGCCGTGCCGCCGCTGCGGCGCCACGATAGAGCGGATCATCGTGGCACAACGCTCCTCACATTTCTGTCCGGTGTGCCAGAGAATGAACGGTTCACCTACCCCACCGTCTGTTCAGTAAGCCGCAGCAGTTCGTCCCCCAGCGTCACGCGATCAATCCAGTCCGAAGGCACTCCAGCCGCCTCGTCATCGGCAAACAACGCGCCCGCCAGGCTTCCTACCACCATCGCCCGTCCGCAACTGTCTCCGCAGGCCAGGATATTCCGGCGTACCGCGGTAGTGTAGCTGTCGGCAGTGAGCAGATTGTGGATCGCCACCGGTACTCCCGTGTTGAGCTCACAGGCGGGACCGATTTTCATCGTCACCGTTTTGGGATCTTCTCCTCGACGCTTCAGCGCCCCCTCCATCGCCGTCACTACGTGGCTGGGGCTTTTCTCGAGCACCGCTTTCACCTGCGACTCCAGTTCACCAATCGTTGCATCGGTCTCGAGTGACCACGTGAGCAGTCGGGTGAGGAAGAGCGCCCAGTCAACCGCCTCGTCGTTGTTGTTGGTTACGCGCACAGCTTCCTCCACCATCTGCTCCAGGTTGGGGTTGCCGTGGTACGCGGCGACCAGTACGGGAACCTTAGTGAGTGCCGGTAGTTGTGCATCGTCGGCTCCGGCGTACGACACTTTACCTTCCAGGATATCGATCATGCGTTCCGCAAGTTCAACCTCCGCCTCATCGCCCTTGGTGAGACGAATCGATTCGCTGACCTTCTTCCGGAGTGCCTCGCCCCGGACGAGTTGCGCGTTGGAGATCACCTTCCGGGCGATAGACCGCTTGGTATCCTCTGAACCATCGAACTCCACCGCCATGGCAGCTTCCAGGAGTTCCCGCTGTTGGAGAATCATGTTAATCAGCGTTTCCCGCGTGGGAGTATCGATATACCCGACGTAGCCGCCGCCAAAACCAAAGTGTCCTTGAAATTGTTGCGCATAGTGCTGCCAATCAAACTCACCATTCTCCGCGAGTGATCGCAGCACCACCATGAGGGACTCGCCGTACATAGAAAAGTCCCCGGCGTGGCGCCCGGCGTGGGCGAAATATGATGGGACGCCCTCGTAATTGGCGGGATCCGGTTCAGTGAACTCCGGCGTATCTCCCCCGGCGCGCCGTACCCGCGGTTGCGCGTAAATCCAGTGCAGCCCCATGGAAGCGGCGTCCGCCACCGCCGCCCCGACGAGCATTGATCGTTGTGGTGATCCGTGTATATTCATGTTATTAAAGATATGAAAATCCCTCTGGTGCGGCAAGCAGGAGCGGCGCTCAGTTGTCCAGGACCATGATTTCTACGCGGCGGTTACGACTGCGTCCTTCTTCGGTATCGTTATCGGCGATCGGTTCCGCCGCTCCCACGCCGCGGTAGAGAATCCGGCTGGGATCACGCACCTCGTTATCCAGGAAGAACTCGCCCACCGCCCGCGCGCGGGAGACGGAAAGCTGCTCTCGCCCGGAGGCGGTTCCCGCCAGGGCGGTATGGCCGGTGATGAGCAGGTCGTTCTCCGGAAAGTCCGCCAGGATCTCACCGATAATGGCCAGACGTTCCTCTTCGTCCGGGAGGATGCGGGCGGAATCCGGCGGAAAACCGATGCGTTCGAGAATGAGAACCACCCCTTCCTCCTGATCGGAGACGCGGGTGTTCTCGATTCCCGCCTCGTCCAGTCGCGCCTGGAGCGCCGCTACAACCGACGTCCGATCAAGCGGCGTTGCCGCCTCGACCTCAACCGTGGCGTCACCCTGATAGGTGATCGTCCTGCCGTCGGACAGACGAAATTCGATCCAGTATTCTTCTTCGCCACCTACCAATCGCCCCCGGCGATTGTCCCAGTAGAGACGTTGCTGTGACTGGCCGGTTACCGCTTGCGGATAGAGCATCGCGTCCCGCTGCTCCCGGTGGGCGATGTTATATTCGGCATGAATGAGGTCCACTTCACTACCGTTCCAGGTAGTGACCCCGGCATACTCATAGCTCACGGGAAACGTGAGCCGGAGCGGTTCGGAAACGTTGTATCCCCGTGATAGATCGTGAACTTCCTGCGCTTCCGCGGTCCAGGTGTCCCCGGGAGATACCGCCTCTTCCGGAAAGATCGGTATGTTCCGGGAGACGGGCATAATGTAGCGATCGTCGATCTCCATAAAGCCGCGGGGATCGCGAACGTACTCACTGCGGTGCTGCGACTCGAGACCCACCGGCTGTCCCGCGCGGCGCGAACTCTCGGTCAGGGCGAACGTAGCGACGTAGCGACCTTGGCCGTTGGTGGTGCCCCGCGGCTCGATCTGAACGCGAGTCACGATCTCGGCGTCTCTAACCGCGTACCCGTTGAGGGAAATCGTCTGTTCGTTGATGGAAATAAGGCGGTATTGCGCTTGGTTCTCAATATTGAAGCGAAACTCGCGGGCGATGTCGGAATCCCGGGTGACCTCCTGGGTAACTCCGGGGCTCAAAACCAGTGTCGCCAGGAGGGCGATCCACAGGACAGGTCGAACTGTGTTCATATACCAATTGTCGGCACCGGAGGCGATCACTGAAAGTCCCTACTCTCAACGGAGACCGCCTCGTGGGGTAGCCGGGCATGCCACACCGTTTCGACGATGAGATGAACCACCCCCTCGGCGTTCTGGACCGTGCCCCGGACACCCAGGAACGATGCGGTGAGAAGCGTTCCGCGAAGTTCCGCAAATCGCGAGTTCCACACCACCAGATTCACGAAACCCGTCTCATCTTCGAGGGTCATAAATACGGTCCCCCTCGCTGTGGAGGGGCGTTGTCGGCAAATCACCATGCCCACCACCGCCACCTCGCTCCCGTGAGGCATCCGGCGAACCTCGGCGGCGCTGGGATATGCCCGGTCTTCCAGCCAGGAGCGGTACGGTTCCAAAGGGTGCGCCGCGGTGCTATGCGTACTGGCACGGTAGTCCCAGGCGACCGCCTCGTGAGTGGGGAGCATGGTATCCGCTGAGGCCGGGTGTTCATCCCGGGCGTCACGTTCTTCCGGTGGTATCAGGGAAGAGGAACTGTGCGAAGGATTCGGTTCATGCTCGGCAGCGGTGGGGGCGCTCCCGCTGCCATCAAGCGCATCCCACACGTTCCCGCGTCGATTAGAATCGAAGGAACGGAGCGCTCCGGCCTGCGCCAGCGTTACCCGAGTATCCGCATCGAGGTGCGTGAGGCGAAAGAACCTTCGTATTCCGGCGGTCCCGCTATTCAGCCATGGTTCCGCCTCTTGAGCGTGGAGAATACGATTCCCCTCCTCCCGTCCGAGTCCCTGCATGAAGCGGAGCCCCATACGCACCGCGAACGCGCCGCCCGATCCGCTATCGAGTGGTTCTAATGTACACTCCCACCGGCTGAAGAGCACATCCACCGGTCGAAACACTACCCCCTGCCGGCGGCCATCGGAGACGATCGTCGCCGGGGTGTAAAACCCCATGGGCCAGGCGTTGAGGAGGGCGCAGGTAAAAATGGTAGGATGAAACGCACGCACCCAGGCCGTAGCATAGGCGATCAACGCAAAACTGGCGGCGTGACTTTCAGGGAATCCGTACTCCCCGAATCCGCGAATCTGTTCGAAGACCTGCTCGGCGAACGTCCGATCGATGCCACGCCGCACCATTCGCTCAATAATGGTGGTCTGGTGCTGTTCGATCCGACCGGTCTGGCGCCACGCCGCCATGTCCCTCCGCAATTGGTCCGCCTCACCGGGAGTGTAGTCTGCAGCGGCCATCGCCAGCTTCATCACCTGTTCCTGAAATAGCGGGACCCCCAATGTCTTGGCGAGTATCGGCTCCAGGTCGGGGTGCGGATACTTCACCAGCTCCTCTCCCCGGCGGCGGCGCAAGTACGGATGAACCATGCCACCGGTAATCGGTCCGGGACGAACGATGCTGATCTCAACTACCAGGTCGTAGAACGTCCGCGGTCGCAGGCGAGGCAGCATCGCCATCTGCGCCCTGCTCTCAAGTTGAAATACTCCCACCGTCTCGGCTTTTCGGAGCATGGCGTATACTTCTGGTTCGTCCTGAGGGATGGTGGCCATCGTCATCGACACCCCCCAGTGCCGTTGTAGCAGCTGAAAGGCGTAGTCCAGATGTGTCAGAGCCCCCAGCCCCAAGAGGTCCACCTTAAAGAGATTCATTCCCTCCACGCCGTGCTTGTCCCACTGGATGACCGTGCGGCCTTCCATGGTGGCATTTTCCTGGGGGACGATGCGGGCAACCGGATCGCGTCCCAGCAGAAATCCCCCGGGATGGATCGAAAGATGCCGCGGTATCCCGATAATCTCCGCCACAACTCGGAGAAACGCGGCGACCCGCGGCCGCTCGGGGTCTAAACCAACCCGCTCCGCGGCTTCCCCCGGCGCCATTTCCCGATGGGAAAGCAGTTTCGTCATCTGGTCGAGCATAATCGCCGAGTACCCGAAGACGCTGCCCACCTCCCGAACCGCGGAACGCCGGCGGAAACGGACGAGATTTGCCACCATGGCGGCGCGCTCCCGTCCGTATTGCCGGTACACGTACTGGATCACCTCCTCCCGCCGACGGTGTTCAATATCCAGATCGATATCCGGCGGCTCGGCGCGCTCCCGAGAGATAAACCGCTCAAAGAGGAGATCCATCTGGACCGGGTCCACGGCGGTGATTCCCAGGCAATAGCAGACGATGGAATTGGCGGCGGACCCTCGTCCCTGGCAGAGAATTCCTTCCCGCCGACAGAACATGACGATCTCCGCCATAGTGAGGAAATAGCCACTGTAATCCAGCTCCGCAATCAACTCCAGTTCCCGTTCCAGCTGAGTTACGATCTTTGCCGGAACGCCGGCGGGATATCGACGCTCCGCCCCGACCCGGGTCAACTCCCGAAGCCAACCGATATCGGTCCACCCGTCGGGACGCGTCTCACTGGGATACCGATACTGAATCTGCGAGAGAGAGAATTGGCAGCGGTCGGCGATGCGTCGCGTCTCGGCGATCCACTGCGGCTGGTCGCGGTAGACGTACGCCATAGAATCGGGTGTGGGGAGCGTAAAGGATGCGTTGGGAAGCAGCGTCTCCGCGGAATCGTCCAGTGTGGTGCCCTCTCTGATGCAGGTCAGCACGTCCTGAACCTCCCGCCGGGAGGGATGGTGGTATAGCACATGAGGCAGCGCCACAATCGGCACGTCGAAACGTTCCGCCCACGCCCGGAGCCGCATCTCAGTGTCCTGATCTCCGGGACGGAAGTGGCGGGATATCCCAATCCACGCCCGGCCGGGGAACGCCGGAAGCAGCTCTTGCAGCGCTGTCTCGTCACCGCTATCCTCCGTCCAAATCATGAGCACCTCGCCGCTCAATGCCCGCACTTCTTCCGCTGTCACCAGGCTTTCTCCTTTAGGCCGCCGCAACCGCCCATGGGAGATGAGTTCCGATATGTTGCCATACCCCACCGCACCGGAGGCGTACAGAAGCACACGATATGAAAGAGGAACCGTGGCGGCCACCGCCTCACCGGAAAGGTCGAACTCCTCTCCCGGCTTCGTCACGGCCACCGTCACTTCGGCACCGATCAGAAGCCGGGGCGATCGCTGGCGGGGCGTTGACTCCCGGGACGCTGACTCCCGGACCGGGTTCTCCCGGCCCAGTTCCGTGACCTGCTGCCACGCCTCCACAACTCCTCCGAGGCTGTCCCGGTCGGTAATTGCGATTCCGTAACACCCCGCATCAGCGGCGGCGGTGACAAGCTCCTGCGGGTGGGATGCTCCGATCAGGAAGGAATGGACACTGGTACACCATAGTGGTACGCACTCCGACTCGGGTATCATTCGACATATCCCTGCAAGCGCACCCCATGCTCCAACCGGACATGGGAGCCGCCGGACCGCAGACGGTATACCCACGCTTCCCGGCCATCGGGTTGCAGACGGTACTCGTACACCCGATGCTCCGCGACTCCCTCCCACCACGCTGAGGAAAGGAGAAACGGCCCGCTTGTACGGCGCCCCGAAAGCCACGAGGTGGACTCCGCAGTACCGGAAGAGAGGATTCGCCGCACTCGAAAGATAGGGGACTCGTGAAACGTTCCGCCGGGGTCGGTCTTTCCGCCTGGGTCGGTCCGGGATAGCAGTTCCCGACCATGAGAGATCGGTACCAGAGCAAACCGGTCTTCCGGAAATCGCCCCGGCACGATCAGAATCCGGGAACACACCGCTGATCCCAGCTCCGCCTGGAGCGCGGCGATCGTGCGGTCCAGAAGATCTGGGGAGGGTACCGGTACTACCGGGTTCTCCCATACCTGAGCGCCCGGAGCAAATGAAAACTCTCCTTGTCTGAACTCTCCCGCACTGAGCTCCGCGCTTACCCTAACGGCGATGACAAACGACCGCTTCAAGTGCAGGCGATCAAGTCGCATTTCTACCAGCGAAAACAGATACGGCACGTCCCGAGTAGCCCGACCGCACCGAATGCGTTCTTCCAGAGGCGGCTCCCGCTCCCTATCAATTCCGATTACCAGTACTTCCACCCATTCTCCGCGCTCAGCCACAGTGGAAACGATTCGACGAACCAACGTTTGCAGGGCGCGTTGCACCGGACCGCGGGCCATAACGGGTGGTTCGAAGCGCCACACGGAGGCGTTCTCCACCGGCGCGTTCCCGCTTTGGATCGGAATGGGGTCAAAGGCACGTGCGCAAAACTGCCGAAATGCCACCGTCCGTGGCGAGAAGCGCGCCTTCACCGAGGCGAACGGGGCATCCACCAGATGCCCTATCTCCCGGAACGCCACCATCGCCAGGTGCTCCTGATCGCGCTCAGGCAGGGGGAGTGCAGTAAGCGGCTGCCTGCGCATCCACACATGCTCAGCGGAGATAGAGGAAAACATCACCGGAGCACCCTCCTGCAACACCGCAAGCATCGTTCCCGGACGGGTCCATCCACGACACACGCGAATCCTCCATCTCTCCGCCGTACACGCCCGTCCCACGCCCCGAAGCCACGGGCCGATCCCTCCGAACAGCCGCTGTGTTCCGGAGATATCGAGCCAGTACACCCCCTCCACGATATCCGACGCCTCCACAGCCGGGGAAAAGCGCTGCAACAGCGCGCGAATCTCACGATCGGCACGACGTCGTACCTCGACGGAGACGGTGCCGGCGCGGACGTCTTCCGAAAGAGACAACGCGTGGGAGTACGCCATACCCGCGCGTACCCCGTAGGCCGCCGCCGCCCGGTTGCACTCCAGAATACGAGCCCCCGGCTGTTCGCTGGGAACGATGACCAGGGGCACTGTATGGTCTAACCGCTTCTCGCGCTGCACCAGCTGCATCGCGAAATCGGTGACGCTAACACATACCAGCGGGGCGGACGACATCGATTGAGCCTCGCTGAAGCGGCATGCGCGAACGCAGCACCTCTAATCTCACGGGAGAGGATAGGGTTGTATCTATCTGTGGCAGAGACACGCGCAGGTGAAGACGGACCGCGGGGGAAAGGGCCCGGACGTCTCCCGGGGTGAGAACAACCACCGTTGCGCCGGAGTGCCGGCAGAGGTGCATAAAGCGTCCAAGAACACCGGGCGTGGGAGCCTCATCCTCACCGTGATCAAGTACGATCAGTGAAGTAATTCGAGCCCGCAGCAGCCGATCCACCACGTACAGCCGGTGCTCCATGTCTGCGGCGCGTACTACGCAGACCCGTGCAAGCTCAATTCCTGAATGGAGAAGATCTATCGGAAACGGCATCGACCGCTCATCACCGACCCACGCCACGGGAGCCGCCGACAACTGCTGAAATCTGACCATAAGCTGCGTTGCCACCGTGAGGGGGGCGGTACCGGACAGCTGTATGATCGAACCGCTCAGCGTCTCCGCCGCATCATGGAGTAATGTCTCGGCACCGGCGATCGGGGCCTCACGGTGAGGATCGATAAGACGTGACGCTCGAACGAGTCCCGCATGCATACGGGAAAACTACTATACATACGTTTAGTTTGCAACCTACTTTATCTTTTGAGGTCTTTCGTACTATATTCATTCATGAGAAGGAAGGTTTCATCGTGTCGGTCTATCGAGTTCATTTCACCTGGAAAGACAAGCCTCGCACCCTTCGCGCCCGCACCCTCGATATGACTCATCCGTACTTCGTCTCGATTCGCGGATTGATCTTTCCCGAGTCCAGCTCGGTCATTATCGATCCCAGCGAAGATGAACTACATCGCGACTTTGGTGAAGCGGAGCATATTATGATTCCTTTTCAGAACGTATCTCTCATTGAGGAGCTTCCGGATCGACCCGCATCCGATACCGGCAAAGTCATCCCATTTTCCGCACCCGAGGACCATACCGATGGATAAACAAGACACCAGCGCCTACGTACTTTCAACACTTCGCCAGATCATTCGGGCGATCGACATTCATTCCCGCCAGCTATCAAAGCAGTACGGCCTCACCGGCCCCCAGCTGATCGTGATCAGTGAGATCGGCCAGTACGGTCCCATGACGATCGGCGAACTGGCACGGCGCATTAGTCTCAGTCAGGCCACCGTAACTACCATACTCGACCGGCTGGAGCTGAAGGAATTGGCGACCCGCGCGCGAGACAGTCGGGACAAGCGCCGCGTCTACGTGGCGATCACCGATAAGGCGCGGACGATTCTCGAGGGTCACCCCAATTTCCTGCAGGACGCCTTTGTACGGCGCTTCAACGCCCTGGAGGATTGGGAGCAGACGCTCATCCTTTCATCGATTCAACGCCTTTCGGCGATGATGAACGCCCAAGATCTGCCGGCGGAAGCGTACGAGCTCGAATCGGACATATGACGCGTGGTAGAGATGCATAATGGAAGAACAACGCCGCGAGGTCATCAGCGAACTTGACAACGAGTGGCACACCCTGAAGCACGGCAATCCCGTTCCCGGATTGTATCCTCAGACTGGGACGGAACTGGTGAAGGTTCGCGGCTCCTCCCGAATTGAAGACGATCAGTCAATCACCACGTACGAAATCGTCGTTTCCGACGGAGGAACGGTGGTAGGTCGGTACCGAGTTATCGCGGAGGAACAGCTTGCAGACTACGACGCCGGGTACGCGGCGGACGACGACCGCCCGTGATACACCGAACCGATCGATGGAGGGCTCAGTACCTATGGTGGTAATCGTAACCGGCAGCAGCCGCGGAATCGGCCGGGAAACCGCCCGGGAACTCGCCCGCCACGGCGTTACGGTAGTGCTCAACGGGCGCACGTCGGAGCGGCTGGACGCTACCCTTTCAGAATTGCGCACCGCCTTGCCGGAAGCCGCGCTTTCCGCGGTAGCCTGCGATATTTCCACGGAAGCCGGCGCTCAGGAACTCGTGCGACACACCGTAGAAACGTGGGGACGTGTGGACGGGCTCATCAACAACGCCGGTATCTCAATGCGCGGCGCTATTATCGATCTGCAAGCGACCACCGTGGACCGCCTTACCACCGGTAACGTGCACAGCGCGGTGTTGCCCACCGTGGCAGTACTGCCGGAGCTCCTAAAAACGGGAGGGGCTGTAATTTTCGTCTCCACCGTCGCCGCAATCCACGGATTCCCCGGGGTATCGCTCTATTCCGCTTCCAAGGCCGCCGTGGGGACGTTCGCGGAATCCCTCACGGCAGAGGTTTCCCGGCACGGCGTGCACGTGGGAACGGTGTTTCTTGGATTCGTGGAGAACGATTCGGACAAGACGACCCTCGGGGCCGACGGACAGGCGTTTCATCACGAACGGCGGGCGATGCAGAGCCAGGCCGATGCCGCCCGGGCGATCGTCCGCGCCATCATGCGCCGCAAGCGCCGCACCATCACGGTGGGCGCCGGAAGAGTGCTGGATCTGGCCCACCGCATCGCTCCGCGCCTGGTGAGCCGCCTTCTTGCGCGCAGCGGCGGACGCATGCACTCGGTGGAAGGCCGGCAGTAGCTGAGCCCGCCGGTTCTCGGCAGCGGCAGCTCAACTCAGTCCGCCACTGAACTACTCAGTTCACGCCACTTATCCCGCATGCGCACCATCGATTCCTCGGTGGTGTATCGGTGCAGCTCCCCAAGCGGAACCCACGCCACGTCGTGACTCTCATCGCTCACCACCGGCGTCGAACGGTCCCGCGTGGCGTATGCGAATCGAAGATCGTAGTGGAAGTGACGCGGCACGCCGCCATGGGAGGGAATCTCGTGAATATCGATATCGAAGGGCACCTCGGGATCATCCATTGCCACGAAGTTCCGCAACCCGGATTCCTCCTCAATCTCCCGAACCGCCACCGCCGGAAGGTCCGGATCTCCATCGGCGTGTCCGCCCAATTGCAGCCATTTGTCGAGCTTGCGATGGTGTGTCAGTAGCACCGATTCGCTCTCCCGGTGCACCACCCACCCGGAGGCGGTAAGGTGGCCGGGCACGTACTCCCGGTGCAAACACTCAGGCCACGCGACGGCCAGATCCAGAAAGCGGGTCACGATGGACGCTTCCGCAGGAAAGCGCTCCGCATATGCACGGAGCGCTTTCACCAAGTGAGAATGTGTCATGTTGAGGGCAGCGCTCAGTGACTACTGGACTGAGCCCACAGATTGATGTCACTGTCCACCGCGAAGCGGTCGATCTCCGTGAGCTCTTCCTCGCTAAACTGAAGCTTCTCCAGGGTTGCCACGTTTTCCTCGATTTGCTTCACACTGCTGGCACCGATCAGGACGGAAGTCACCTCCGGGCGCCGCAGAACCCAGGCCAGCGCCATCTGCGCCAGAGACTGTCCCCGTTTTTCGGCGATCGCGTTCAGGCCACGAACACGGTCCAATCGGTCCTGGGTAAGCATCTTCGGATCTAGAGCCGATCCTTCTTTTGCAGCGCGGGAGTCCTCAGGCACGGCGGTGAGATACTTGGAAGTAAGCATCCCCTGGGCCAACGGCGAAAAGGCAATGCATCCCAAGCCCTCTTCGGAGAGAGCATCCAGGAGCCCGTCCTCCACCCAGCGGTTCAGCATCGAGTAGGAGGGCTGATGAATCACTGCCGGAGTTCCCAATTCTCGAAGAATCGAGGCCGCTTCCCGCGTCTTTTCGGCGGAATATGAGGAGATACCCGCATAGAGCGCCTTACCCTGACGGACCGCAGTATCCAGCGCCCCCATCGTCTCTTCGAGGGGCGTATCGGGATCGAACCGGTGGGAGTAAAAGATATCCACATACTCCAGTCCCATGCGGGACAGGCTCTGATCCAGGGAGGCCAGGAGGTACTTGCGACTGCCCCAGTCGCCGTAAGGACCGGGCCACATGTAGTAACCCGCCTTGGTAGAAATGACGAGTTCGTCGCGGTACGGCCGCAAGTCACGGGCCAGAATGCGACCAAAGTTCTCTTCGGCAGATCCCGCGGGTGGCCCGTAGTTGTTTGCCAAGTCAAAATGAATGATTCCCAGATCAAAGGCGCGGTGGATCATCGATGCCGCAGCATCCAGGGGTGTCTCGTGGCCGAAGTTGTGCCACAGACCCAGGGAAATCGCCGGAAGGGTTAGTCCGCTATCGCCGCTGCGGCGATAGACCATGCTGTCATAGCGTGAAGATTCTGCTTGATATGCCATGCGCTAAGCCTACGCCTTGCGCCTTCCGCCGTCAAGTTGTCACCACCGCCGTGATATATGCATCTTACCCGTGATGTTCCAAGACGAATCACACCGCATCGAGTACAATCCACCGCGTTTGAGCTACGGTGTGGCGGCCACCGATATAGACGGTGACGGTCGCCCGGAGCTGGTGGTTACCGGCTTCGGGACGAGCAACGTTGTTCTGGATTGGCAGGATGACGGCAGAATCCGCGACATCGCTCCGCCGACGCTCGCCGATCCCCATCGCCGGGGGATCGGTGTCGCCGCGGCGGATGTCAATCGTGACGGTCAGGAAGAGGTGTACGTGCTCAACACCGATACGTTCATGGGGATGAAGCGCTTCGGCGACCGCTTATTTCTGCAACGGGAATCGGGAAATGAGGATAGCTGGATCGATCTCTTTGAACTACCGGCAAACGTGGAGAACCCTAATCTCAACGCCGGGCGATCCGTGGCGGCGGTGGACGTGGATGGAAGCGGCGCGTATCGGTTCCTGGTGGCCAACTATGGCGGCCCCGTGCGCCTGCACCAGGTGGATGACCGAAATCGAGTGCGGGACACCGCGGCGGAGCTCGGAATCCACATTATCACCGGCGGCCGCTCCCTGTGCGTGCTTCCCGACGTGGGCACCTATTCAGCGATCTTCTGCGGGAATGAGAACGACGCCAACGCCCTCTTTGTCCGAACCGCCGACGGCACGTACCTCAATCGCGCCGACGAGTATGATGTCAGTGACGCCATGGAGCACGCCCGCGGAGTAGCGCCGGTGGACACCGACAACGACGGACTTCTGGAGCTGATAGTCGCCAACTGGGAAGGCCCCGCGCGCCTCTACGTTCGTCGTACGCCGAAGGATCCCCGCTCCCCCTGGAGCGACCGCGCGTCGGCACGTTTCCGGGAGCCGCAGCGCAATCGGAATCTCATCGCCGCTGATTTTGACAACGACGGCCGGGTGGAACTCTTCTTCAACAACATCGGTGAGGCTAATCGTCTATTTCGGCTTCGCGAGGATGGGGTCGAAGAGCTCAACCTGGGGGCTGCCGCCGAACCGGACGGCCTGGGCACCGGCGCGGCGGTGGCGGACCTCAACGGTGACGGCGTGCTGGAGCTTCTGATCGCTCACGGAGAAGAGGAACAACAACCACTTAGTCTCTTCTCCTCCCCGGCGGCGAGCCGCGGCAACTATCTCAGAGTGGCACCCCTCACCGACTTCGGCGCTCCCGCGCGGGGGGCGATCGTCCACCTTTACGCGGGAGACCACCGCCAGGTCCGCGCCGTGGACGGTGGTTCCGGCTATCTGTGTCAGATGGAACCGGTGGCTCACTTTGGGCTCGGGGGCCGGCGAGAGGTGGACGCAGTGGATATCATCTGGCCCGGTGGCCGACGCCGCCGAATCAACCAACCACAGATCAATCAGGAAATCGAGGCAACTCCATGAAGCAGCAGCCCTTGCGCGACAAACTCATTGAATCTCACCTCCAGACGATCGCCGGGGACGCCACGGACACCTATCTTCTGGCGGACGGTACGGTGCGGGCGGTGGTGACTCACGGTACAACCCTGGTGAATCGCATGCAGGTCAACCATAACCTCAGTGGTACCGGTGCGCTCATCCTGGGTCAGGCATACCTCTTGGCGCTACTCTCCGCCTCTACCCTCAAGGATGAAGACCGACTCTCTCTTGTGGTGGAGTGCACCGGTCCCGTGACGGGGTTGACCGCGGAGGCGAATTCTCACGGCCATGTACGGGGCTATCTGCACAACCCGGAGATCCGCCTCTCGGAGGTTGGGTCTATAGAGGATGCATTTGGTACCGGCACGCTCACGATGATCCGCGTTGGCGCCGACACGGGGCATCCCTTTCAGAGTCAGACGGAATGGCGTCGAGGAGACCTGGCGCAGAACGTCGCCTGGTACTACGCCGGCAGCGAGCAGACCGCAACGCTGGTGGATGTAAACGTCCATTTTGATGAGGACAAACGCATCCGCGGAGCTGCCGGAATTCTCGTACAGACGCTGCCCGGCGCTTCCCCGGATACTCTGCAGGAAATCGGCGACGCCCTGAAACCGGCCCGCCCGGTGGGGGCTTCCTTCGCCGCGGGTGCCACCGCGTCTCAGCTGGTTCAGAAGCATCTCCATCCGTGGTCGCCGGAACTCATCGGCACGCGGGCGGCAGAGTTCTACTGCAGTTGCAGTCATGAACGATTCGGTCAATTTTTGGCGGCCCTGCCCCGGGAAGAACAACATGACATTCTGGAAAACGGCCCAATCCCGGTGAAGACCACCTGCCATAACTGCAATTCGACGTACCGTTTCGAACGAGATGAGTTGGTGCAGCTGTTTACCGGGACCTCTCCCGCGCAATCGTGACCGCCCGCCGGCGTATTTCCCGGGACATGTTGGATTCGATCAGGAGATCCAGCGCCTCGTCGGCGACAGCGGGATGGCGCTGAACCGCAGAGGTGAGCTCAAGAAGCTCGATCATAGCCGGCGCAAGTACCTCCCGACCACGATCATCTGCACGGCGGAAGCGGGCTACCGCATACTGAGTAACTCCCACCTCATCCACACCGTACCGCGCGAACGCCCGGAGCGCCGTCGCCACTACCTGATGGTCGGGATCGTGGCGCACGACACCGGCGAGCACCTCCCGACTGGTACGGTCCATGTAATACCCCAGCTCCTCCACGGCGGCCCGCCGGATACCGGGGAAGTCGTTGCGCACATGCCCCCCCCGCATATCCGGTGTCTCGAGCGCCTCCCGCACCAACCGCCGCAGGATCGACCGCGCCTCTCCGACACGATCAGAGAGCACCGCCCGCCGGCGCTGCCCGCGCATCTCGGAGAGCAGGGCGTTTCGTTCGCTCCGGGACGTCCCCGCCAGAACCGCCTCCGCCCGGGCGGTGAGCGCCCCCGGGGCAAATACGTTCACCGCTCGTCGTCGTGCCGGTTCAGGGCTGGACCATTCCCGTTCCGGCGGCCGGCTCTCCTCCAATGCGGGGGCCACCTCCCACGCCTCGATCGTCCAGTCGCGGTAGGTCACGATCAGGCGGCACACCGCATCGATCCACGTCGCCCCGGCCGGATTCCGGCGGAGCTCCACCTCATCCAGAATTGTGCCGGAACTCGACACCAGCAGTAGGTTGCTCTCGGCCACAACCAGGTATCCCCCCGACGGTACGCGTCCCGTGAGTACATCGTCGATCGCCACATCCCGGAGGTTCGGTTCTTCCCGCCGCACGCCGTCGGAGGTCACCACCGTGACACCGCCCTGGCGACGGGCTACCACCGCGTACCACCATTCAGACTGTCCCCGCGGAGGAGTGACCGCGAGGTGCGGAGTCCCGGCAGCCGATTCGCCTGTCGACCCGGAGGCATCCACGGGAGTCCGCCACCGTATACCGGCCGCATCGATTCCATCGCCGGAAACATCCACCAGAGAGAGCACACCGTCCTGATCCAGGGCGAGAAGTGCCGAAGAAGAGGTCCCGATGCCCTCCATGGCGACCACCGGCGCGCTCATGCGGAACAACTCGATCCCGGTGCCGTTTCCATCGAACCGAAAGACGCGTCCATCCTCAAGCGCCACGTACACCGCCCCGCGGTACGCCAGGGCGGCGGTGGGGGTAGCCGGCACGCGGCGTTGCCACAAGATGCCCCCGGCGGCAGCGGCGTGTGTGACCATACCGGTGGCCGACACGGAATAAATCAGCGATTCCCCGTCCACCATCACGAATCGTGCGTCCCCAGGAATCACCGTCTCTACGGTGGCCGGTTGACCCACGACCTGTAACGTACTACCGGAGAGATCGATCCGCACCAATGGGACGTCATGCGAACCGGAAGCGCCCCTGGGACGCGCAGGAATGAGGAGGGAGTGGTTGGCCCCCTCGTGAAGCACTCCAACCGCGGTGCGCACTCCCGTCCGGGCGGTGGCCACTACAGAACCCTGGGGGTCACGCACGCGGATCCGGCGGTCCTCGGTTACCACCGCAACGGTGGCGTTCTCACCAGATCCGACACCCCAGGGCTCGACGGTGACCCGACCGGGAGTGACGTCGGCCCAGACGGGAGTCAGGCGCCACTGAGCGAACACCGGAACTGCCGGCGCCACTACCGATACGGCGATCAGCAGGACCACAATGCTCCGCATCGGCGCGCCGCGTCTCGAATAGCGTTCAGTCATGGTGGCGACGTCCGACGCCGATCAAGGATCACTAACGCCTCAATGTGGGCGGTCTGGGGATAGAAGTCGAAGAGCGTAATCTCCGTCAGCTCGTAGGTAGCGCTCAAGCGCCCCACATCCCGAGCCAGGGCGGCGGCGTCGCAGCTCACATAGATCACCCGCTCGGCAGCGGCCGCGCCGGGCCCCCTTCCGGGCCCGCCGGTCCCGCTTGCGGCCTCATCGGTCCGCCCCCGAGCCGCGCCGGGCGCCGCATTCTCCCCCGTTGAGCCCACGAGCCACCGCGCCACCGCCTTCGAAACTCCACCGCGGGGCGGGTCCACCAGTACCGTGGTGTTCCCCGCGGCCAGGCTACGTAGTGGTGCCCGGGTAATCGCCCGCTCCGCCGTGGATTGCACCACGTGCACCGTATCCGAGTACCCCTGGGCGGTCAGATTCTCGCGGATGAACCGGGCGTTGCGACCGTCCGGCTCCACACAGATCACCTCTATCGGGTGGGAGGTGTCGCTCACCGGAGACGCGGCAAGAGCCATGGCGGAGAGAAGTCCGGCCCCCGCGTAAAGGTCCACCAGAGAGCCTCCGACGTATGCCGCCTGCAGTCTGCGCGCCAAATCGGGCAACAGCCCCCGGTTGGCCTGGGCAAAACCGGCGGGATCAAACCGAACCGGCATCCCGTCGATCGAAACCGTGGCCTCCCGGTGAACTCCACCCACAGCCACGCCGCGGTCCTCCTCGACCAGGACGGTCCGCTGCCGCCGGTGGACATCGGAATCGGTACGAGCGCTACCGTTCAACCGGGCCAGCTTCCCGTTGATCGCGACGGTCGCCACGGGACAGTGGGTAATCTCAATCGTGTCGTGAGAATGGCGGCGCCGGAACCCTACCCCGCCCGAGGCCGTGGGATGCACTTGAACACGACTCCGGTATCCGTATTCGTCACCGGAACTCACCCCGATATCGTCCGCGGAAATAGCTACCGACCCGAGACGCCGGAAGTTCTCCGCGAGGATCTCCCGTTTCCACCGCAGCTGCTGTGCGTACTCCAGGTGTTGCCAATCACATCCGCCACAATCGCCGAAGAGGGGGCACGCCGGCCGCCGACGATACGGTGAGGGTTCGATGATTTCCAGCAGGTCGGCCCGCGGTGTACCGCCATCCCGGTACATGGAACCGATACGCACCCGTTCGTCGGGTAGCGCCCCCTCCACGAAGACGATTCCCGCGTCGGTCCGCACCAGTGCCGCACCGCCGTGAACCAGCCGTTCCGGCACTACCACCGTGGTGGAGATCTCCGCGGAATCACCGCTATTTTCAATATTGTGTTGCATAAAAGGGGGGTCGATCACTGTTAATTTCTGCCCGCTCGCGCTATACTCGGCAAACTGTAGAGTTCGATCAGAGGAAATAGTACATGAAGCCCATTAAGCTCGCAAGTCTGCCGACGATCAAACGCCTCCCCTCATACTTACATGTCGTGGAAGCAGCCGCCCGCGAAGGCCGGTCGTTCATTTCCGGGACGGTCATAGCTGAGGAGCTGGAGCTTGAAGCGATCCAGGTTCGCAAAGACCTGGCGGTCACCGGAATTATCGGTAAACCGCGCATCGGGTTTCCGGTTAACGATCTCATCGAGGCGATTAACCGCTTCCTCGACTGGAACCACGTGCACAATGCGATTCTCGTGGGATCCGGCCATCTGGGATCGGCCCTCATGGGCTACGCGGAGTTCCCGCGGCACGGAATGCACATCGTCGCCGCCTTCGACCCCGATCCTGCAAAGATCGGAAAGGTTATAAACGGGGTCCCGATCTTCAGTCTCGATGAACTCACGGATCAGATTCGCAACCACCAGGTGGACATGGCGATTCTCACCGTTCCCTCTCCTCACGCGCAGGCGGTGGCGGATCTGCTCGTGCAGTGTGGAATCAAGGCGATCTGGAACTTCACCAACGTGAAGATCAAGGTCCCCGACGACGTGGTGGTTCAAAAAGAAGATCTCTCCTCCGGGTACGCGGTGCTTTCGGTCAAGATGCGTATGCAGCAGGGCGCCCCCACCCGTTCATGAGCACGCGTGATTCATGAGCACCCTGGAAGAACAACAAACCTATTTTGCCAATCGCTTAAAGAAGCGCTTTAAGCATCTCTGGAAATACGCGAAGCGGGTCGGTACCAACGCGTTTCGGGTATATCACAAGGATATTCCGGAGCTGCCCTTCGCCGTGGACTGGTACAACAACCATCTCCACGTGGCGGAATACGCCCGGCCGCATGAGCGAACTCCGGAGGAGCATGAAGAGTGGCTCAAGGCGATGCTCGACACCGCTGCCAAGGCGCTCACCGTTCCCCGGGAACGCGTGTTCTTCAAGCGGCGGGAGCGGCAGAAGGGTACGGACCAGTACGAACCAGTAGATCGGCGAAACTACACGCTGGAGATCGAAGAACAGGGGCTGCTCTTCAAGGTCAACCTCTCCGATTACGTGGACACGGGGCTGTTTCTCGATCACCGGGAGCTGCGGCTCTACGTGGCCAAGCGTTGTGAGGGGGCGCGGTTCCTGAATCTCTTCGGCTATACCGGAGGCTTCACCGTCTACGCCGCCGCCGGCGGCGCGCGCTCCACCCTTACCCTGGATCTATCCAATACCTATTTGGAATGGGCTCAGGAAAACATGGAGATGAACGCGCTCATCGGACCGCACCACGAGTTCCGCCGGTGCGACATCCTGCAGGAGTTGGGCGTTCTCGCGGGGGAAGGTCGACGGTTTGACGTAATCGTTCTCGACCCGCCGAGCTTCTCCAACTCAAAGAATATGCGGCTTACTTTTGACGTGCAGCGCGACCATCTCGACATGCTGACGCAGTGTCTCGATCTGCTCGAACCGGGGGGAGAACTCATCTTCTCCACTAACAAGCGGAAGTTTCAGTTTGACCGGCAGGAGCTACTGGATCTGGCAGCCGCCCGCTACGGTTCCTCCCGCGGAAAACCGTCCAGAGCCCCGGGCAGCGCGCCCCCGTCGTCGAAGAGCCACAACCAGCCCGCCGAACGAAACAACCGGGCGGCGAATGACGTCCTCGACATCCGCAAGATCACCAAGCTCACGATGCCCGACGATTTCGAGGGCACTAAGATCCATCACGTGTGGAGTATCGCCCGGAAGCGATAGGCTCCGGCTCTCCGGGACGCCGCAGCCCCAGCCTCAGCCTCAGCCCCCAACGTAGCCCCAGCCCCAGCCGCAGCCTCAGCCCCCAACGTAGCC
>JBBDTM010000080.1:0-22501 GCA_040904425.1 Alkalispirochaeta sp. | reverse complement strand
AGCACCGTCAAGGCGCGCGTATTCCTCCGTCATGGCGCGAGTTTAATGGACATGAAATGCTCCGCCGCGGCGCGGCGCTCGGCGCTCGTCAGTAGTGAAACCCGCTGTCTCCGATGAACTCGCGCAGGATCGACTCCTGGGGCACCAGTTTCTCGGGAATTACGGTGAAATTTCTCAGGAACGTCTGCAGCCTGACCGCTTCATGGTACATGCCATGGTGCGGCTTCACCTGCCGCAGGAGCGGCTCTGCATGGTTGCGTAGTACCCCCAACTCGTAGTCCAGGGCGGTGTTAAAGGCGGCGTCGGAGGAATCCTGAAACGGAAAGATATTGGTGTTCTCGCCGCGGCGCACCGACGGCCACATCGAGAGCGTGTCCAGGGCGCTGTGTCCCCGGAACTGGTGATCACGAACCATCCGGCGGAGGAGGCGGTTGTCAGTGGTGCTGATGCGGTTATGATCGTCCAGGTTGAGCTGTGTCAGTGCGGATACGTAGATCGTGAACTTTCGATCACGGGGAATGCGCGGGGTAAGGCGGTCGTTGAGCCCGTGAATCCCCTCCATCAGGAGGACGCCTCGCGGGGGAATCTGGATTCGATTGCCGCGATATTCCCGGGTGCCGGTCTTAAAACTGAAAGAGGGAAGCTCCACCTCTTCACCATTGAATAACCGCACGAGGTGATCGTTGAGCAGTTCGATATCGATCGCCTCAATATTCTCGAAGTCGTAGTTTCCATCTTCGTCCAGAGGCGTCTGCTCGCGGGGTACGAAATAGTCGTCCAGCGAGATTACCATGGGAGTATAACCCACAACCTGCAGCTGCACCGCCAGCTTCTTGGTGAATGTGGTTTTTCCCGACGAGGATGGTCCCGCCACGAGGACTACCTTTTCTTCTTCTCCCGCGGCGCAGACCATGTCGGCGATGTTGGCGATCTTCTTGTTATGGAGCGCCTCGGCAACTCGTACCACATCCTGAATAGTGCCGCGTTCCGTGAGACGGTTGAGCTCTCCCACGGACGAGATTCCCAGGACGCGCCCCCATTGCTTGTACTCGGTGTAGATCTGAAAGAGGGTAGTGCTTCGTGATCCGGGACTTGCTTCATACGGGTGTTCTTCGGTGGCGAATACGAGCAGGAATCCCTCTCCGTATCGTTCGATCTCCCACGTGGTGAGCAGACCGGTGCGTGGGGCGAGAGGCCCGTGGGAGAGGTCCATGAAATCACCGCACCGATACACCGGTACCTCACTGTAGTTGTGCCGCTCTACGAGGAGCGCCGCGTCGTGCATATTGTGCCCGTTGAAATACTGCAGTGCGTCCTCGTATGAGGCGACTCCCCGTCGAATCGGGAGGTTCGCTTCGGCCAGCTCCGTCAGTTCCCGGCGGAGCTCATCCAGGTCCCGCTCCGTGGCGACCTTGCCATCAAAGGAGTAGTAATAGGCGTTGCCCAGGGAGTGTCCGATCAGCAGGCGCCGACCCGGCAACGCGCGATCCGCCGCAATTGCCAAGGCGTAGCACAGGCTCCGGCGGTATACCCGCTGCCCCTGCTCGGTGTTGAGGTAGATCGGGTGGAGCGCAGCGTTGATATTGAGTCTGTAGCTCAGGGCCCGGACTTCGTTATTGACAAACGCCGCCATAACGGTGGGGACCGTCTCGTCGGTGAGACACGCCTTAAGCGCTTCATGAACCGAAATACCCGCGGAATGGTGCACAGGGGGGTGATCGCACACGGTCACGTCAATGGTGCGCATAGGAGGCTCCTCTCGTACAATGGATCGTCTACAATGAGTTCTTCAGTCGCTTGGCTTCCTCGGCAGTGAGCACATTGGTAACCGCGTACTGTTCGGAGTCGGTATCCATAACCGCCTGTTCGGAGACTGCTACACCCTTAGTGTCGGTGAGCACGCGAACCTGCGGCGCCCTCGCTTTTCCCGGGACCACATCGATTACCATTGCTCGATGGCCGGAAGCGAGCTGCACGAACGTTCCATAGGGAAAGAGAGAAAAGACCGCCACCATGCCCTGCAGGATATCCTTCTCGTAGTGGCGGTTCTGCCCAGTGAGCAACGTTTTCATGATCGTATGTCCGTCGATCGCCGGGCGGTACGGCCGGGGCGAAGCCATTGCCGCGAAGGTACTGGCGGGGTTAATAATCTTGGCGTAGAGCGATAGCTTCTCGCCCGTAATACCGCGGGGATATCCGGAACCGTCAATGTTTTCCCGGCATTCCAGCACACCCAAACAGATCTGCATCGGGTAATTTAGTTGTCGCAGAATCTTAAATCCCAGAACCGGCGCTGTGGAGATCGCCTTCTTTTCTTTCTCTTGTAGCGGTTGATCGGTCATGTAGAGCTGACTGGGGAGGCGCAACATACCGACTTCGTGTAGGAGGGCGATCGTACCGATGTCGATCAGGCGGTGGGGCGGCATCTTCATCGCGTTTCCGGTGGCCATTCCCACAAGAGCCGTCTTCACCGCGTGGTCCACCAGATAGTTCGTCGCTCCCGGCTGAAGCTCGGGAATCCGCAGGAGGTATTGCTTCTGGTCGCGGATTTTGTCGATAAGATCCTTAATTCGCGTCTGGACCGGCTGGATCGGAAGAATACCGTTCTGGAGGTAATTGCCGAAAAGCTGCTCGGTGAACTGGAGGATCTCCTCATAGTGCTTGTGAGCAGCCTTCATCTCCCGAGCATCGCGGCGACCCTGGTCGATCGCGGCCAGGGGAGACTCGTCACCGGTCGAAATCGATGAACCGGTGACGATCGGATCCTCGGAAATCTCGCCGTCGGTCATAAGAGAGTCGAAACTCCACCGGCGGAGGCGGTCGATGAACGCCTGGTCCACCGGAATCTCCGGCGACAAGAGGATAAATTTCTCATCCAGGAATGCCTCGCGGGAGACATACACCCCATCGGTCAGCTGTGCCGTTGCGATTTTGTTCATTGTGTGCTCACCATTGACCCTGTATTGCCCTCATATTAGACTGCCGCTGTTCAGTATAACGGAAAATTGCGGTGAAACTTAAGGTAGTATTCATAATCTTTAACGTCCTCGTGGCGCTCTCTTTTCTCTTCGTCTTTTTTATGCCGGCGCTGTTTCTCGGTTGGGAATATACCCGCGTCTTCTGGACCAGTAACTGGTACCTGGCGGCGGTCTTTGTTGCGGTACTGGTCGTGCTGAATACCTACTTTGTTACCAACCGACGCCTCTTCTCCGCCTTGGAGGAAGAGGATTGGGATGCCGTGATCTCGGTTATTGAAGATCGAGTATACCGCAAACACCGCTATTCCACCGGCAATGTCCGGCTTCTGGTGAACGCCTACGTGGTTACCTCCAGGTCGGAGAAGGTTCAGCAGTTGGAGGATCACCTTCGGGAGAAGCGCTATGCGGTGGTCCAGCGCAACGCGCTGATCTTCGGAATTCCTCACCTCCTTTCCAATGACGGAGAAGAAATGGCCCGCTATTACGGTGAGTTTCTGGAGTCCAGCCGCGGGGTGGATCGTGACTGGATCCGGTGGAATTACGCCTTCGCCCAGATGCTCCGGAAGAACCTGGACGAGGCGCGACACATATTGCAAGATCTGTGTAATCGATCCAAGCCGGGTATTATCGCGGCAGTGAGCGCTTACCTCCTGAGCGCGTACGCCGAGGATTCTCCGGAGGCGGTGGACCTCTCCAATCGAACCCGCACCGCGATCCGTGCCGCCATGAGCCGAAAAGAATGGAACAGGAAGGTTGAGAAAGCCCGCGGTGACCTACACGTGCTGGTCCTCAGCAAGCTGCTGCAAGACGTAGAAGAGTGGCTCTACACTGATCAATCCGCCGGCGCCGCGGAGTAGTCCCGTAATCGTTCCAGGGAGGTACAGGTGGATTCCATACCGGTTTTTCATAAATCCAACAAACTAACGGATGTCTGTTACGACATTCGTGGTCCCGTCCTACAAGAGGCGACGCGGCTCGAGGAAGAGGGGTTTCGCGTCACGAAGCTCAACATCGGAAATCCCGCTCCCTTTGGGTTTGACGCCCCGGACGAACTTCTCCATGACGTAATTGTGAATCTGCGCGAGGCGCAGGGCTATGTGGACAGCAAGGGAATCTTCGCCGCCCGGAAAGCTGTCATGCAGCACTACCAGGCGCGAGGGCTCCTGGATGTCCAGACCGATGATATCTACATCGGGAACGGAGTCAGCGAACTGATCGTGATGGCGATGCAGGCGCTTCTGAACAACGGCGACGAGGTTCTGATTCCCAGTCCCGATTACCCCCTCTGGACCGCCGCGGTCCATCTTGCCGGGGGAAAACCGATTCACTACGTCTGCGACGAGCAGTCCGACTGGAACCCGGATCTCGACGACATTCGCTCCAAGGTCACCGATCGGACACGGGCGGTGGTCGTGATCAATCCCAACAATCCCACCGGTGCCGTCTACTCCCGGGAAGTTATCGAAGCGATTCATGAGATTGCGGTGGAACACGGTCTCCTGGTACTGGCGGACGAAATCTACGACAAGATTCTCTATGACGAGGCGGAGCACGTCTCTATCGCCACCTACTGCCGGGAGATTCCCTGCGTCACCTTTAACGGACTCTCCAAGGCGTACCGCGCCGCCGGATTTCGTGCGGGATGGATGCTCCTGAGCGGACGGCTCTCCCAAATCATCGACTACCGGGAAGGGCTGGACATGCTTTCGAACATGCGCCTCTGCGCCAACGCGCCGGCACAGTTCGCGATCCAGGCGGCACTGGGCGGATATCAGAGTATAAACGACCTGGTACTTCCCGGCGGTCGACTCCGGGAACAGCGGGACATCGCCTGGGAGCTCATTAACGACATTCCCGGGTTGACCGCGGTAAAGCCGAAGGGTGCGCTCTATCTATTCCCCAAGATCGATACCAAGCGCTTCAATATCACCGACGATCAGCAGTTCATCTACGACCTTCTGGTTGAAAAGAAGATCCTTCTGGTGCAGGGCACCGGCTTTAACTGGAAGGAGCCGGATCACTTCCGGATCGTCTTTCTGCCGGACCGGGAGGAGCTGCGCCGGGCGATGCATGAAATCGGCGATTTTCTGAGCTACTACCGCCAGCGGTAGCGTGCTTGCAGCGGCCCCGGAGAGGTCTGTATAATTCCGAGCCAACAATGGATACACCAGTCAGAGTACGATACGCCCCGTCACCGACGGGTATGCAGCACATAGGCGGCGTGCGGACGGCGCTGTTCAATTACTTCTTCGCGCGATCCCAGGGAGGCACCTTTGTGCTTCGCGTGGAAGATACCGACCAGACGCGCTTTGATCCGCGGGCGTTGCGGGACATCTACGACACGTTCGAATGGCTCGGCATCGCCGCCGATGAAAGCCCCGCCGTCGGAGGTGAGCACGGGCCCTACGTGCAGTCTGCGCGGATCGAGCTGTATAGGAACCTCGCCGACCGCCTGGTTGAGGCGGGCCGCGCCTACTGGGATTACACCAGTGCCAAGCGTGACCACGATACCGAAGCTTCCACCGACGGCGGTGACACCGAGGCCTCCGGTGACGGCGAGGCCTCCGGTGACGCCTCCGAGGCCGGCAGTGACGGCGACGCCTCCGCAGCAGGTCCCGCCGGCGGTCACGGTGAGCGGGCCGACGCCCCGAGCGCTTCCGCCGGCTACACCTACGAGGGTCGCCAACTCCCGGCGGAGACAATCGCGGAGTACCAGGCGGCGGGGGTACAGCCGGTCTTGCGCCTTCTGGTTCCCGCCGAGGGCACGTCGGAGTTTGAAGACCTGGTGCTGGGGCGGATTAAGCGCAAGCACAAAGACCTCCCGCCGGATCCGATTCTGCTCAAATCCGACGGGTTCCCCACCTACCATCTGGCCAACGTGATCGACGACCACCTGATGGGAATAACCCACGTTCTTCGCGCGCAGGAATGGGTGCCCTCGACGCCGCTGCATCTGCTGATCTATGAGGCGTTTGGCTGGGAACCGCCGCGCTTTGCCCACCTGCCGATGGTAATGGGCAAAGATGGAAGCAAACTCTCAAAGCGTCACGGCGCAACGAGCCTCATCGAGTTCCGTCGGCAGGGATACCTGCCGGAGGCGATCACCAACTATATCAGCATGCTCGGCTGGGCGTACGATGACTCCCGGGAGTTTTTTACCCGACGTGAGCTAGAAGAGCTCTTCTCCATAGAGAAGATCAACAAAGCTCCCGCGGTCTTTGACTACAAGAAGCTGGACTGGTACAACGGGCACTACATCCGTGAGTGTGATGACGAGCGCCTGGTAGAGCTGTTGATGCCGTACATCCAGGAAGCCGGGTGGGCCGCGGCGGCGCCGAGCGAGAGCTCCTCGACCGGCCCTGCCATCGGTACCCGCCAAGGCGCCTCCAGCCCCGACGCCGGATCTGCGGGGGTGGCTGCCGGCCCCAACGCCATCGGTACCCGCGAGGGCGCCACCGCCCCGTCTGATTCCTCCTCTCCCGCGGACCGCGCCCGCCTCGCGGCGCTGCTGCCGCTCATTAAAGAGCGCCTGAAGACACTCGCCGACGTCACCGATCTACTGCGATTCGTTTACGAGGATGTCACTCAGTGGTCGCTGGATGACCTTATTCCCAAAAAAGCCGGCGCCACAGACGCGTTGCAGTGGCTGGACGCTGCCGCGGAGGTGCTAAAGAACCAACCGCTGCCACCCGCCGGAGACGAAGCCGCCGAGGAAGCGCACACCGAGGCGCTGCGACAGGCCGCGGAAGAGCAGGGTACGAAACTCGGAAATCTGATGATGCCGCTCCGCGTGGCCGTTACCGGAAGCCGGGTTTCCCCACCGCTGGTGGGGAGCATCCGCGAGCTGGGAATGGACGAGGCGTTGCGACGAATCGCGGGCGCCCGGGCGGTACTCGAGGCTGCCACAACCGGAAACGCAGACGAAAACACAAGGAGCACTACATGAGCGTTAACCCCAAGCCGGTTGATCCCAAGACAATGGACAAGATCGTAAGCCTCTCGAAGCGACGGGGATTTATCTTCCCCTCTTCGGAAATCTATGGCGGACTCGCCTCCGCCTGGGACTACGGGCCGCTTGGGGTTGAACTCAAATCCAACCTGCAACGCTTCTGGTGGAAGGAAATGACGCAGCTCCACGACAACATCGTGGGACTGGACGCGGCGATTCTGATGCATCCCACCGTGTGGAAAGCGTCGGGTCACGTGGAGAACTTTGCCGACATGATGGTGGAGGACACCGTTACCAATGAGCGCTACCGTTGGGATCACCTCACCGAGGAGCAGCGGGAGACCAAGACCAGCCCCAACGGAAATCCGCTCTCGGAGCCGCGGCAGTTCAACCTCATGTTTGAAACGCATCTAGGCCCATCCACCGCGTCCGGCACCAAGGTCTATCTCAGGCCGGAAACCGCCCAAGGCATTTACGTCAACTTCAAGAACGTGGTGCAGACCTCCCGGGTGAAAATTCCCTTCGGCATCGCCCAGGTGGGTAAGGCGTTTCGAAACGAGATCGTCACCAAGAACTTCATCTTCCGTACCGTTGAATTTGAGCAGATGGAGATGCAGTACTTTGTGAAGCCCGGCGAGGACGACACGTGGTTCGAGTACTGGAAAGCGGAACGGATGAAGTACTACGACAAGCTCGGCATCCGCATGGACCGCCTCCGCTTCGAGGCGCACGGCCCGGACGAACTGGCGCACTACGCCAAGACCGCCTTCGACATTCAGTACGAGTTTCCCTTTGGCTGGCAGGAGCTCGAAGGTATACACAACCGCACCGACTACGATCTTTCCCGCCACAGCGAGTTCTCCGGCAAGGAGATTAACTATCTGGAGGAGGAGACCAAGGAGCGCTACATCCCCTACATCGTGGAGACGTCAGCGGGCCTCACCCGGAGCGTGCTCATGGTGCTTTCCGACGCCTACGACGAGGAAGAGGTCGGCGAAAACGATGTGCGTACCGTGCTGCATTTCCACCCAAAGATCGCTCCGATTCAGGTGGCGGTGTTTCCGCTGGTAAAGAAAGACGGCCTGGCGGAAAAGGCGCGGGAGATCGAAACGGAGCTTCGTGAGGATTTTGCTACCTTTTACGATCAGTCCGGAGCGATCGGCCGCCGCTACCGCCGTCAGGACGAGATCGGTACGCCCTACTGCCTCACGATCGACTACGACACGATGAGTGACGACACCGTGACGCTGCGCTACCGCGACTCCATGGAGCAAGTGCGCATCCCCGTGGCGGAACTCACTGCGACGATTAGACAGGCGATGAAGGACTACACGCGGGTGGGTAGCTGATGGTGGACGAACCGAAGGCTGCGGGGAGCCCGGCCGGTGGGTCGGGGGCGGCGGCAACCGGGACGACCGGCGGCGTGGGCGCAGATCAGAGCGCCGCGGCCACCGTACCGCACACACCCGGCGCGCTGGAGCGGCTCCAGGCGCGCGGGTTCTACGCGCAGTGCACCGATGAGGAGCGTCTCCGGGAACGCCTCGACAGCGGGCCGGTTACGTTCTACGTGGGTGTCGACCCTACCGGGGAATCGCTCCACGTGGGGCACCTGATTCCCATTTACGCCCTGGCGCACCTGGCGGAGTTCGGCCATCGGGGAATCGTGATCGTCGGGGGCGGCACCGCGCGCATCGGTGATCCCTCCGGCAAGACGGAAATGCGCAAGATGCTAACCGTGGAGCAGATAAACGCCAACGCCCAGGCGATCGGCGGCCAGATCCAGCGCTTTCTCGACACGCGGGGCGTCTCCTTTACCATGGTGGACAACGCGGAGTGGCTGGCGGGGCTGAACTACATCGAGTTTCTGCGCGATATCGGACGCCACTTCTCGGTAAACCGCATGCTCACCTTCGAGTCCTACAAGCAGCGCCTGGAACAAGGACTCTCGTTCATAGAGTTTAACTACCAGCTCCTGCAGAGCTACGATTTTCTCAAGCTTTACCAGACGCGCGGGTGCACGTTGCAGATCGGTGGTGACGACCAGTGGGGTAATATCGTGGCCGGGGCGGACCTCATCCGCCGCATCGAAGGGCATGAGGTGGAGAGCTTCGGTCTTACCTTTCCGCTGGTGACTCGCGCCGACGGCAAGAAGATGGGCAAGAGCGAGGCGGGGGCGGTGTTTCTCGACCCCGAGCGCGTCACCCCCTACGACCACTTCCAGTACTGGCGCAACGTTCCCGACGCCGACGTGCGGAAGTTCTTCCGGCTCTATACGTTTCTCACCGCCGAGGAGATCGACGAGATTATGGCCCCGGCGGAGGGCGGCACCGGCAGTGGAACCAGCTCGGGCACCAGCTCCGCCGCCGGAGCCGGCGCGATCAACGCCGCCAAGGAGCGCCTCGCCACGGAGATCACCGCCCTCGTCCATAGTCGGGAAGAGGCGGACAAAGCTCGCGACGCCGCCCGGGCGCTCTTTTCCGGCGGCGCCGGCGGTAGCGGGACCGCCGCCGGAGCAAACCCCGACGCTATGCCCACCGGTGATCTATCCGGTGAGGATCTCGCCGCCGGCGTTCCCGTGCTGGACCTCTTTCAGCGCGCCGGGTTGTCCGGTAGTAAGAGTGAAGCGCGTCGCCTGGTGCAGCAGGGTGGGGCCCGCATCAACGACACCAAGATAGACGACATCGACGCAGTCATCGATACAAGCTGGGTGACGGGGCCGGAAGGGTCCGGTGGAGAGGGGTCCGGGACCGCCGCGGGGGGTACCGCCTCCGCCCAGGATACAAGCGCCCAGGACACGGCCGCCCAGGACACGGCCGCCCCGGACGGCGCCGCGACAGGCACCGCTCCCAGTAACCTGATACTCCGCGCCGGCAAGAAGCGCTATTTCCGGTTTCTCGTGAAATGATTCCCCCCGGCGCACCGCCACGACGAGCCGTTCTCTCGGTGGCGGGCGCCCTTGGCGTACTCCTGCCACTGGTGGTCTGGTGGATCGCTGCCGCCCTCACCGGTGTCAGCGTGGCGCTTCCGCCGCCGCAGGACGTAATCGTGGTCACGTTTCACGAACTCCTGCGCCCCGATTTTCTGCTGCAGGTGGGCGCCACCGTCCTGCGCGGTCTCGGCGCCATCGCCGTCGCCACCGTGTTGGGCATTCCCCTGGGCCTGGCCGCCGGGCGGAACGCCGTGGTCTACGCCCTGACGCGTCCCTTTATTCTCGCCGTCCGGGCGATCCCGTTCATATCGGTGATTCTCGTCGCCGTAATCTGGTTTTCCAGCGGAACCGTCCCCGTCTTCACGGCGGTTCTTATGGCGCTGCCGATCGTGGTGGACGCAGCTCGAACTGCCGTTTCCGCGGTGGACCCGCGGCTCGTGGAAATGACTCACGTGCATCGATGGGGCGGGGGCATGCGTCTGCGTCACCTGTGGTGGCCGGGCGCGCTCTACGGCACGCTCGGCGGCGTGCGTTCCGCCGCGGGCATCGCCTGGAAAGTGACCGTGGCGGCGGAGGTACTCTCCAGCCCCGCCGTGGGCATCGGCGCCCAAATGGGAGAGGCTCGCCTCTTTCTGGAAACGGAGCGCATCCTGGCGTGGACGATCGTCCTCATCTTCGTAGCCGGCGTCTCCGACGGGCTCCTGCGGCGGGCGCAGGAGCGTAGTGAGCCTACCCGCAGATCGCAGGGGAGTTCTCGGGCGGGGGATACCGCTGCAATCGGCGCCGCGCGCGGGGTGGGGAGCTCCTCAAGCGTCACCCAGGCGACACCGAGTACAATCGGCGCCGCGCGGGGGGCGGGGAGCGGGCGAGCAGCCGCGGTGGGGGCTCCCGTCGGAGGCGAGGACGCCAGTGGCGAGGGTGGCGTGGCTGCCCCCAGTGAGGGCCGCGTGGCAACGCTGCGGCTGGAGCAGGTGAGCTTCGCCTGGGACGAGACCCCGCTCATGAGCAACCTCTCGGTGGAGTTTTCCCGGGATCGGGTGACGGCGGTAGTGGGGCCCTCCGGCATCGGCAAGACTACCTTGCTGACGCTGTGTGCCGGAGCGATCACTCCCGGCGGTGGGCGCGTCGTGGCCCAACCCACCGGAGAGACGCCGCCCCGGGTGGGAATGGTCTTTCAGGAGCCGCGCCTTTTGCCATGGCGCTCCGCTCGGGAGAATGTGGCCCTCGCGGGGGCGGCCGCCAACCCGGCGGCGGAGGCCGACGCCACCCTGGATCGGGTGGGGCTGGCCGGGATCGGAGACGCGTATCCCCACGAGCTGAGCGGCGGTATGCAGCAACGCGTGGCTGTAGCGCGGGCGATGAGCCGATCCCCGGAGATCCTCCTCGTGGATGAGCCGCTCTCCGGCGTGGACCCGCAGCACCGCGCCGACCTGGTGGAAGAGCTCAAGACGGTGATCCGCCGCCACCAGGCGCTCACGGTTGTGGCCTCCCACGATCTGGAGTTCGTCCTGGCGATCGCCGATCGCATCGTTGTCTTGTCCGGTCCCCCGGTGACGATCGCCGCCGACCGTCCGCGGCCTGCCGGTGGCTGGCCTGCCGGCACCGCCGCGGAGATCGCCTCCATGGTCGCGGAAGTCCGTATTACAAACGTTTGAATTTTGCTCATAAATGGGCTATGTTAAGGAGGTCGGTGCACAACCGCCGACAGCACACGAGGGGGATATACATGAAACCAACACGATCTGTACTGATCCTATTACTTGTCGTTGGCGTCGGCTTTTCTGCGGGGGCGCAGACGCTGGACCTGGAGTTTGTAGCTCCGGGGATCGATCTGTCTGATTTTTTTGACCAAGATGATCAGGATCGGCTGGACGACTTCCTTAGCGAGGCAGGCGGGCCACTGGACCAGTTAGAGGATACGATCAATGCGGAGGATCTCGGTCAGTACGCAGATCTTCCGCTTCTGGCCAAGGCAGCCGCCAACGCCGGCTCCGCCGCGGCCCATTTGGGCACGCAGCGTGCGTTTTCCGATTATCGCGCCTTTGCGCTTGTGATTGGTACCGGGAGCAGCCTGGCAATTCCCGATGTGGATCCCAGTTATCTGGAGAGATTGCAGGAGGATGTGGAAAGTAGCGGCGACATCTACGTGGGTGCCGCAATTCAACCGGTGACCGCATCCCTGGGCATCAACCTGAGTCGCTTAATCCCCCGCACCCGGGCGGACGTGAAACTGGGCTACGCCAATATTCCGGACGGCACGATTGAAGAAGGACTCTCTTTTAACGCGCTTAGCGTTGGTGTTAATGCCAACTACCAGCTGCTGCGGTCACGTCAGTTGCCTCTGGGATTTGTTCGATGGCGGGGACTCACCCTGGCCAGTGGTTTCATGTACCAGCGCAATGAAACAAATCTTACCGTTGACATCGCCGAGGATTCGTTCAATCAGGTATTGTATGCCGACCCTGATTTGAGTGGTGATCCCAATTTCAATACGGATGGATCCGGTAATCCGATAGCAACGCTCACCGTCTCCCCCAGCGTCACGGTAGCGATGGAATCCAAGACATATACCATTCCGCTGGAGGCCACCACCGGACTGCGTCTGCTGTGGCTTCTGGATGTCAACTTCGGTGCTGGAGTGGATCTGGTCTTTGGCGAATCGGAGCTGGTCTTCGGCGCGGATGCCGCACTGGACGTTACCGAGGTGAATCCCGACTATGTCGAGGATACCTCTCCCGGCTCCGTCGGGTTCGGCGTGACTAACACCGAGGCTCCGCAGTTCTTCCGCCCGCGGATTACCGGCGGCGTGGGAGTAAACCTGGGACCGATTAAGCTCGATGTGCCGCTCATGCTCTACTTTGACCAGGACGGCAACACCGTCATGGCCGGTGTCAACGTGGGAATCGTATTCTAAGACGGAATCCGTTTTCCGTTTGAGGCACATGACCTTCCATGAAACGGCGAGCCGGTCTGATCGGTTCGCCGCCTTTTTTGGCGCGGGTCCCCGTCGGGGAGTCGCCGGCGCACGACTATCGGCCGCGACGGCGCACGAACTGATGTGAACCAATGCGCGCACTCCTTGCCGACATAGTCCTAATTATCCACGGAGCGTACATCGCCTTTGTCCTGGGCGGATGGATCGCGATCGTCTGGGGTGGTCTGCGGCGGCGGGGCTGGGTGAGAAATCCGTGGTTTCGTTATGCGCATCTCACCGCGATTGGAATCGTGGTGGCGCTTTCGCTCCTGCGCCTCCCGTGTCCGCTCACCGTGTGGGAGCGCAACCTGCGAATAGCCGCTGGTCAGAGCGCATCTGACCTTGCTTTTATTCCCCGCATCCTGCAACGGATGATCTTCTTCGAGGCACCGCCACACGTCTTTACGGTGGCCTATGCGGTCTTCGGCGCGGTGGTGCTGGTGTCACTGATCGTGATTCCGCCGCGTCGTAAATAGGCGGGTAACTTCGAGGCTCGGCTACTCGGACCGCCGGCTATCGTTTCCGGGCCGGTGAGTTGGCGGCGTAAACGGCAGCGTAGTCCTGCCCGATGGAGACCATAGCATCCACCACCGCCGGGTCGAAATGGTGCCCGCACTCCCTTCTGATCTCGCCGAGGGCCGAGGTGTGGCTCCACGCCTCCTTGTACGGTCGCGGCGAACGGAGCGCGTCGTAGACATCGGCCACCGCTACAATGCGGGCGGAGAGGGGTATTTCCGTACCTTTCATCCCCCGTGGGTATCCTCCGCCGTCCCACCGTTCGTGATGGCAGTAGGCGATTTCCGCGGCGACTTCCAGCGTTTTCTTGCCGTTGAGAATTCGGTATCCGTGGAGGGTGTGCCCCTTCATCACCTGGAATTCCTCGGGAGTCAGCTTCCGGGGCGCCAGTAGAATCGCATCAGGGACTCCGACCTTCCCGATATCGTGGTGAGGAGCGAACGTCTCGATCTCTCTGACGAGCTTCTCCGGCAACTTGAGCCCTCGGGCCAGCATTCCGCTAAATATCGCGATTCGCTTGATATGTGATCCGGTTTCGTTGTCCCGGGTTTCGGCCAGCTCGGTGATGGCGTTGCAGTACTCGAGGCGTACCGAGCGCTCGTCGGTGAGTCGCTGCGTAACATCCAATGGCAATCCCAGGAATGCGATGAGCTCGCCGGACGCTCCCGAGATTCGAGAGACATAGAGCTCCACCCACCGCAGGGTTCCGTCCTTGCTCCGATTGATTAACTCGCCCTGCCAGTGACCCCGTTTCGGATCAAGAATAGTCTGCCACATGCCACGAAAGAGGAGGTCCACCTGCTCGCGAGAGAAGCCCTCATTCGCGTACTCCTCGTAGCCCGCGTTAAGAATTCTCGGGTTGGCTCCAATGACTTCGCCTTCGGTGTAACCGTACAGGTTCAGGAATTCGTCGTTCACATGCAGAATCGCGCCGTCGACGGACGTCATAATCATCGCCTGCGTTGCACTTCTGAAGGAAGCCCTGAACATAAGATTCTCCCGGAGGAGTCGCTGCTGCTCCGTCTCATCGATCACGTTTACGTAACAGCGCTCGTCTCCGAAGAAGGGGCTGAGTTGAAAACGGTAGTGCCGTTCGCGAAAGGTGATCTGACGGCTGTAGTGCTGTTGGTCGCGGATTGCGAGCTCCACCACATCCAGAAGATCTTCGGGACAGATGTGAAGTAGTGCCGTCTCCGTCTGAAAGTCGTTCTTCTTCAACCAATCGACCGCTCCCGGATTGAGGTCCTCCGGGCGCCCGCGAGCATCAACACTGAACACTACGTTCGGGTTGGCCGCGTGGAAACGGGACGTGTGTCGTAGCGCCTCGGTAAGTTCCTTTTCCTTCGAAATGTCGTCAAGCATCCAGAGATAGAGCTCTTCACTACACGCCTCGAGCCATCGCCCGGTGAGGCGGACGCATACGGGGGTTCCGTCCTTTCGGATGAGGATCTGTTCGCCCCGATAGATCTCCCCGTTCCTAACCTGGGGATACGCGGTCTTACCGAGCTGTTCGTACGCTCCCGCGGAGGGATAGAACAGTTGAGATGAACGGTCGATCAGCTCACTTCGGCCGTAGCCGAAGATTTCTTCGAACAGTGTATTGACGCTGAGGATCCGTCTGCTGTCGGTGAGAATAGCCCGGGCCACCATGCCGTCGTTGTATAGCGGATTCTGCTCGAGTTCTTCGACAACGTCTTCCACGTCCCGGCAGTAGCCTACGCGCATTATCTACGGTCTGCTCCCGGCGCGATCAGCCGGACCGCTCCGGGGACCACGGAGATTTCGATCGGAGTTCGACCTGTCACTTAGCCGTCAGCCTGGATGAGTCGGCTCTTGGCAGGCGCCGAGATCTTGACGGTACGTGTGACGGAGAAGTGCCGCAGCTGTACGTGCCGGTCCGGGCGCCGAACCAATCGCCGGAGGAAGAGCTCCATGTAGTCCAGCAGGGAGCGTCCGTTGACAACATACACTTCCAGCTGCCCATCACAGAACGTCTCTCGAGGACCCAGCACGGAAAGAAGGTTTTCCATGAGCGCCCCGTTGGAGACAAGAACCTCCGTGGCACGTACCGCTCGCGCATCTCCATCCAGCTCCAGGTTGAAGTGGTACGAACGGAAGCGGAACAGGTGGCCCACGATGCGCCATATGTATGCAAGCATGCCGAAACGTCGCTTGTCCGCCGTGGTGGTATCGCGAATTGAGGCGGAGCTGATTCCAGCGCTAACATTGAGAACGAAGTGGCGACCCGCCATGTACATCGTGTCGAGACCGATCGTCCCCGGGTTGTTTACCAGAAGGGCCAGTGCGTCTTCAAACCGCCGAGGAATACCGATCCCAAGAGCGAGGAGATTCCCCGTACCCAGCGGAATTATCCCCAGCGGCACATCTGTGCCTACCAGACCGTTCACTACCTCGCCGATCGTGCCGTCGCCGCCGACTGCGATCACCCGTCGCCCACCTTCCTCACAGAACTCTTGCACTACTGCCGTGAGGTCTTCTCCCGGGGCGGTTCCATAAAAGGTACAGCTCCACCCGATCGCCGCGAGCCGCTCTGCAATAGCGGTCCGGTACCTCTGCGCGTCAATCACACTTCCAGCGACCGGGTTGATTACAACCAACGTGTTGTGTTCTTCCACCGTGAGTATACAATAGCGCGCCTATCCGGAATGTGCCACAGGATTGGTGGCGGCAGGCAGCAACGGTAGCAACGCCATGCTTGCCAGCATCATGCCGCCCAGGATCACGAACCCCAGCCAGAAGAGGTCATTCTCGGCCAAGCGTCCCATCACGGCGGGGACGACTCCGCTTCCAAACAGACTGGCCGCGGGAATCACCAACGATACAGCAACGTTTCGGCTTGATTCCGGAGTCACACGGGCAAGTTCCGCGAACCCCGCCGGAAAAAATGCGGAAACCAGCATCGGTTGCAGCAGGACCGCCGCCGCAAGCGGCATACCGCGAAGCAGGCCGATACTCACGGTGCATGCGCCGGCGGCAAGACCGACCGCGCCGATCAGCCGCCGCGCGCCGAACCGGTCGGCCAGCCAGCCGGAGGAGAACACTAACAGGAGCGACGAGAGGCGGGAGATGCTGACCAGGGTGTTGGCCGCTCTCGCCGGGAGTTCTCGTTCCTGAATCAGGTAGGTGGGAAGCATCGAGTAGACTCCTATTTCGAGCCCTACCACCAGCACGAAATAGAGTGTTATCACCCAGAACGCTCCCACGCGCCAGATCTCCAGGATATGCCGTGGGGTAGGGGGCGCACCGGCGAAGCGGCCGCCGGTAGCAAATCGCCCGAAGAGCGCTCCATATACGAGACACATCGCGCCCAGGACAAGAAACGGCAGGCGCCACGTAGCGTACTGCAGCGCTGCAATCGCCACTAACGGCGCGAGAAAGAATCCCAGAATCGGACCTATCTCATGGATCGCGAGACCCTTACCCCAATGGCGGCTGCCGGCGGAATCGGTGAGCATAGAAACGCCGGAGGGCATGTATAGTCCGGCACCCACGCCCAGCAGCACGAGTGATGCGCGAAACAGGGCGAGTGGTGGCGCGAGGCCCAGCACGAGCAGTGCAACACCCGCCACACCGATAGAGAGCACGACGGTCCCACGATGATGAAGCACGCGAGCCACGAACCCGGAGGCCACCGTGCTCACGCTGTAGCCGATAGAAATTGCCAAAAAGAGCGCGCCGCCCTGGCTGTGACTGAGCTCGTAGAAACTCTGGATCGCCGGCAGGAGCGGCGAGAGAAGCATCCGCCCCAAGAACAGCGCGATCAGTATACCGGTCAGAGAAAGAACGGGAGCCAAGTTGAAACGTTCATCATGCGCGAGTGAAGACATATACGAGTCATCATACACGATTGAGAGACGATCGTTTCAGTGAGATCATCGGTGAGGACACGATCACCGTTTCACTACGCGGAGGAAAGTTTTCGCCTATCCCTCCGACTGCTCAATATCCTTGCGCATGGCGATCCACTTTTCCGTCAGCGGCTGCAGTGTGGATCGCAGCTCCTTGTACAGCGCAAACACCTCGGTATACTGACGATGGCGATCTGTGTCTGGATTGAAGATCTTCCCCTGCCGTGCGGTGGCTTGTGCGGCATCCGAAAAATCCCGATATGCGCCTACTCCGATTCCCGCCAGGAGAGCGGCCCCTAATGCACCAGCTTCGGACACGTCCGATTGGACCAGCGGCTTGCCCAGGATGTCGCTTGCGATTTGTACGGTAGAATCGGATCGGCTTCCACCTCCAACGGCGAAGAAACGGTCTACATAGATTCCGGCCTCGGGGAGTTTCTCTACAAGCACGTTGAGCGCCATCGTGTTTGCTTCTAAGATGCCTTTCAACAAGTCCCCGCGCGTCGATTCCAGGGAGAGCCCTTCAACCACAGCACACGGGTCTGCTTCATAGTCCGGCGGGCCCATGGGCGCAAATCGTGGCAGCACGAGAAGGGGCGCCACAGTTTCCGGAAGTTCGCGAAAAAGTGAATCATAATCGAGGTCCTGCGCCAGGGTCTGGCGAAACCATTTCACGGTCGAGCCGCCCATGTGGAAGAGAAATGATAAGTACTTCCCCGGAACGGCGTGGTGTTCGGTGTTGAGGGCGTTGGCGATCATCACTTCCTTGTTGGTAACTCCAGAAAACACCGGCGCGATCGTTGGGAAAGTTCCCATACCGTACATCGCCATGCCATCCTCAACGACGCCGCACCCGAGGGCGTTGGCGCACTGGTCATGCGCTCCGGCAAACAACGGTGTGCCCGGGGCTAATCCGGTCTGTTCTGCCGCTGCGCGAGATACGGTACCTGCGGGATCTCCCGATCGCACCGCGGTCGGCAGTTTTTCGCGTTCTATGTCACCCAGCTTTAGAAGTTGATCTGACCAGTCTCCTGACCGAATGTCGAACAGAAGACTCCGATTAGCAAGAGAGTAGTCGATCACCGGCTGGCCACCCAGCATGAAGAGCACAAAGCTTCCCCAGTGAAGAAACTTGTACGTTTTCTCATAAAGACGAGGTTCGTACTCCCGCAGCCACATCAGTTTCGGCAATGAATACTGATTACCCCACACGTTCCCATTGATCGCGTAGAGCTCCGAATCTGGTAGAGCGTTCCGTAACCGATCGACGTACTCCGCACCCCGCTGGTCGACATTGAGAATGGAAGCACCAAGAACTTGGCGGTCTTTACTCACAGGTACGACGTTTTCCCCCATAGACGTGACGGAAACAGCTTGAACGAGTCCGGAGGAGCGGCTTTCTTCTACGGCGTGACGGACTACCGATAAAATTTTCTCCCAGACCGCAGCACTGTCCAGTTCTGCTTGGTGAGGACGAGGACGTTCGATATCGTACTCGGTATAGCGCAGGGATTGAAGCTTTCCATCGAGGGAGAAAACGGCAGCTTTACAGCCGGTGGTTCCTATGTCGATACCGAGAAGGCTCATCAATTCGTTCCAAGAAGAAGGGTATTTTTCTGGCCGGCAACATGTAAGAAGTCACGAAGAATTCGCGTGGTGTTGTCATAGACAGCTTTCTGCGCGTCCGTCACCGATTGACCCGAAGAAAGCGATTGCTCATAGGTCTGTCGGATTTCCGTACCAATGTTCATTTTGGCGATCCCATGCTGAACTGCTCGTTCGATATGGTCCTGAGGGATTCCACTGCCTCCGTGGAGAACTAACGGTACGCCTGCGGCATCCCGAAGAACAGTCAAGTGCTCGATGTCCAGTTGTGCGGCTACCTTCTTGTTATGGCGGAGAGCTTCAGAGACCGCGCCGTGGATGTTGCCAAACGCTACCGATAACCAATCACATCCGGTCTGAGCGGCGAATTGTTTGGCCTCCTTTGGATCCGTAAAGCCTGTCCGCGTCCGGAGAACCTCCTCATAACTCATCTCGGGTTTCGCTTCGTGTCCTAGGACTGCTCCGAGTTCCGCTTCCACAGGAACGTTCGCCGGGTGTGCGATTTCGACGACCGCACGCGTGGCGGCGATGTTCTCTTGCAACGGCAGTCGCGACCCGTCGATCATCACCGATTGGTAACCCAAATCGATCGCTCGCTTGATGTGATCGAGATAGTCAACCGTTTCGCGATCTTCGTCGATGACGGGAATGTGATCCAGATGCAATCGTACATTGTCCTTAGCATCTAAGCGTTGATATTCGTCGGATATGGCTTTCATACTCCGGCTCTCGAACTTAATCCATTCCAGGCGCGCGACGGCCACGAGACAGAAGGCATCTTGATCTTGCGCTGCTTGGATTACCGGTTCCATCATCGGTATGTACGGTATGTTGAAGGCGGGAATCACGATTCCGTGTTTGAGCGCGTTCTGCATTATTTTATTCGTAACCACAGTTTTCTCCGATCGGCTGACAAACAAGTGGCCCCCTTGCGGGAGCCACCTGCTCATGCTGTGACGCATAGTCTGTTTCTTGACGGCAATCCCTTTGGATCAGGCGTCAAGCTCGTCCAGTAACCCCTGATACTCTTCAGCAATATCCGCCGGATCTCTGTCAAGCTCGGTCTGTGCCGCTTGCTTCATCTGGTTGATGATATCGCTGCGTTCGGTGCTGCGCAGGTGTGTGGGATACGGAGCTTGTTCCGCGAATCCTTCTTCCAGAATGGGAAAGTACGGATGGGCTTCAAGGTATTCTTCACTGTTGAGTACGCTGGATCGGTTGACCGGCTGATACGCCAGTGCGACATCAATGGCGATCTCCGGATCAAAGACGTATCGCAACGCCTTCATGACTGCCTCAGGATGCTCGGTGTCGGAATTAACCATGTATGGCCAGCCGAAGGTGTTAACTTCGTAGTCGGATTCGGCGCCTTCGCGCGGTGGTTGAAGCATGACCTCCCATTCGGTTCCATACTCAAGCTCTTCCTGGGCCACAGCGAATACGTTGATCGCTTCGGGAAAGAATGCGGCTCGTCCACCCATGAACGCTCCACGCATATCACCGGACGCCCAGGAAGGTGCTTCTGGTGCCTGTAGTCCCTCGCGAGCCAGCGTTTGGAAGAACGAAATCAATTCAATACCTGCGGGAGAGTCTACGATTGGTAGGCCTGTATCGGTAAACTGGCCTCCCATGGACATGAAAATCGAGCTGAACCAGAACGGAGGGTGGTGCGAACCACCGGGATGAGCAAAGCTATACTGGTCGCCGGACAGAATATCGCTTTGGAGCACCCGGCTTATATCTATAATGTCCTGCCAACTCTCCGGGGCGTCGAGGCCGGCCTCTTCGAGCCAGTCCGATCGATAACCCAAGAAATACGGCGCGGAATGAACGTTTATTCCGTATGTGCCGCCTTCATAGCTTGTCAGATCAAATGCGATGGGAAAGATGTCGGCGTAGTCCTCCGGATCCTCTTGCTCCCATTCGTCGATGTAATCTGAAATGTCCAGCAGGGCTCCTTGCGCAACCATCGTTGCGGTGAACTCGTGGAAAATCTGCACTACATCCGGAGCATTGCCGGCAGCGTGATTTCGGAGAAAATCAGTGTGCGCTTGCTCCAGAGGGATGACATCCCACTCTACGGTAATATTGGGATTATCCGCATGAAACTGTTCGAACTGATCATGGGGCACGAAGTTCTCGCGTCCAAACCAGAACTGCAGGGTGATTTCCTCTTCCTCTGTGCCTTCAGCTTCATCGTTTCCACAGCCAATCAGCACCAGTGCCGATAGCAGTACGATGAGTAGAAGGGTCACGGGCGATCGAAACAATTTGTTCATCGGTAGCCTCCTCATTGCTTAGTTATCCTACGTCGAGTATGAGTAGGTGTCAACGTTTGATTTGAGCAACTATTTTCATGAAACGGACAACTGCTGATTATTTCATGTGATTCTTGCGCCATACATGGTAGTATTAACGGGGTGGCGAGGGCCTTGTTGAGTAGCTTTGGATCAATGGTCAAGAAGGGATGAACGTATGCTTTCACGATGTTTGCGATTGTTGGGTTATGTCATGGTGGTAGTCGGGATTATCTCCTGTGGGAATATGGAGTCGGAAACCGTTTTCGAGGGGGAGCAGCCGGGAAGCTATGTGGCAGTGAGCGAGTATCCGGATGGAACGGGCTGGGCTCCATTCGTATTCCTTAGAATCGGTGAGAACGGCGATGTCGAACGGCTGGTCTTTGACTACGTTGATACCGATCTGCGCATGCGGAGTTCCGTGACGGTTGAGTCCAATAAAGAATCCGACGAGATCGCCGCAAAACTGAAAACGGCACAAGCGTTTCCGGTAAACGATGACACGCTTGACCAGGAGGCGCTCGGGTGGGGAAATGCCCTCGTGCAGGCGCTGATTCCCCGTGTGACAAGCGAAGATGAACGACCGGTCGTTCTTCCGATGAGTGCCAAATACTCCGCGGAGGATGATCCCGATTCGGATGGATGGATCGCAGTAATCACTGTGGCGATAGATGGTCGGTCAATCACCGCGATCGACTATGACGAGGTGCGGAAGCAAGGTGGTGCTATCATAGCGCGGAAGAGCAGCTCCTCTGCATATGCTCAAGAATGGCGGGCAGCCGGCGGTCATGACCCGCAAGAGGTGTACGGGGCGCTGGCGGAACAGCTCGTGGCGGAAGGCGCACCATCCGGCGTCGATGTAATCGGTGGCGCGACAATTACTTCACAGCGGTTTCGAACGCTTGCCGGCGAAGCACTGCAGCAGCGAACCCCAATCGACTTCATTGGTCTGAAGGAGCATTTCTATCAGCAGTAATGTTCTGTTCAGCAATAATTAAATCTATTTCATAGCGGTCAAAGAGATCCAAGTAATCTTTCTGAGGAGCGCGATCGGTAATCACATGATCTATGTGTGAGAACGGCACTACATTCACCAACGATACCACTCCGAACTTTGAGCTGTCGATCATGAGGTAGTTCTCCTGAGATGATTCAAGCATGGCGCGTTTGATTTGGGCTTCAATGGATGGAGCATTGGTAATCCCTCCTTCGGCCGGGAGGATGCCCGTTACGCTAAAAAACGCCCTGTTTGCTTTATAGTTGCGTAGCATTTCTATCGTTTCCATCCCTACAAAACCGTTGGCCGATCGAGAATACTCTCCGCCTAATGCGATCAGTCGAATAGCCGACGACGGCGCGAGTCGGGCGACTACCGCCATGTTAT
>JBBDTM010000079.1:0-23101 GCA_040904425.1 Alkalispirochaeta sp. | reverse complement strand
TTATTTTACACGCGACACGATATTTATTCAACTCATTTGTCGGACACTACACTAGTGCGTCCAGGTCGTCCGCGCGGCGGACCAAGGAATCCCGGTCCACCCCGTAACTCATCGATACTCCCGAAGTCTTCAACCGCCGCTCTATCTCTTCCAACAGCGCTCGGCGCTGTTCCCTCGCGGCGGACGGTCGGTAGCCACGAACGGTGATTTCCTCCGAGGCAAACCAGCCCGCGGGATAAGTCTCCAGGAGCAGAATCTGGTGCCGGTGACGGCGGGGATCGCGGATATCGCCGGCCATCGTGATCGAGCGCGCTCCCCGCCCACGGACCGCTTCGATGGCGTTGAGCGTTGCCAGTGCGGTTCGCGCGATGCGGTCCGCCCCCACATCCAGCGGCGTCTTCCCCACCCGCCGGCGCACATCGATGTCGGTCATCCGGCGAAACAGGCCATTGGCGGTTGACGGTACGCCGGCCCCGGCAACATGTTCAGCCAGCACCGCAGCCAGCCGCTCCGGCCAACCGAGCGGAGAATCAACGCAGAGAAGCGTTGGCGTATCTCCGTAAGACCAGTCACTTACCGTGGCTACAAGCTCTTCATCGTCGCGCGGCACCACATGCGCCTCAACCCACAGCGTTGGCGGCGATCCACTGCCGATACCGGCGCACTTCACCAGGGACAGCGCGGTATTGCCGGGGTCCACCGCGGCGTCCCACCCGATAATGAGCACCGTCCCTTCGCCGCCATCTGCTCCCGGGAAGCGATGATCGACACCACGCGCGTCGGGGGCTCCCTGCGTCACTTCTGCGAAAGCCCCGGCTCATACGCCAGAACCGGTTGCAGCCAGCTTTCCGCTTGCTTCAAAGATACGCCCTTCCGCGCCGCCCAGTCGGCTATCTGATCCTTCTGGAGCTTTCCCACCCCGAAGTATTGACTCTCCGGATGAGAGAAGTAGAACCCGCTGGTGGCGGCAGCGGGAAGCATCATGAAGCTCTCGGTGAGACGCATATCCAGCTTATCTGCTTCCAGCATCTCGAATAGTTCAACCTTGTCGTTGTGGTCGGGACAGGGAGGATAGCCGGGAGCGGGCCGAATTCCCTGGTAACGTACGGCGAAAAGATCGGGCTTGCTCAACGCCTCCCGCGCCTCATCCTCCGCGTACCCCCACCACGTAGTCCGGACTTCCTCGTGGAGCCGCTCAGCAAACGCCTCAGCCAACCGATCCGCCAGAATCTTGGCCAGGATTTCGCTGTAATCGTCCCCGGCGTCCTTGAACTGTTGCACGTATCGTTCCAGCCCGAAGCCGGCGTTGGTCACGAACCCACCGATGTAGTCATCGATTCCCGAATCCTTCTCCGCAACGAAATCCGAAAGGGAGAGATAGTAATCCACCTTCTCTTTCTTCTTCTGTTGGCGCAGCGTGTGCCACGCTCCCACCAAACGGTCACGAGACTCATCGGCGTAGATCTCGATCGTGTCGTCGGGAGTGCGCGCCGCGGGATACAGAAAGATCGCCGCTCTTGCCTCCAGTGCCTGCGTCTCAATTATATCCCGCAGCATCGTCTGGGCGTCATCGTAGAGCTTGCGTGCCTCTTCTCCCACCTCGGGATCGTCGAAGATCGCCGGATACTTACCGTGCATCTGCCATGCGACAAAAAAGAACGTCCAGTCGATGTACTGTGCAAGAACACCGATCGGATAGTTGGTGAAGTGTTTTATGCCGAGGATCTTCGGCTTTGGTGGAGCGTCACTGAAATCAGGACGAAAGCGCTTGGCCCGGGCATCGGCGATCGTCAGGTATTCTCTGTCCTGGACCTCCTGCAGTCGCTTGCGGCGCGTCTTCTCGTGCTCGGCGGTGAGCTCTTGGGCGAAGGTTTTCCTGCTCACCGGATTGAGCAGCCTGTTTACATAGCCCACCGCCAGCGACGCATCCTTCACGTGAACCACCGGGGCGTGATAGGCGGGCGCGATCTTCACGGCCGTGTGGATCTTACTGGTAGTAGCTCCGCCGATCATGAGCGGCAGATCGAAGCCCTTCCGTTCCATTTCCGCGGCGACGTTGACCATCTCGTCCAGTGAAGGCGTGATCAGCCCGGAGAGTCCCACAATGTCGGCTTTCTCATCCTTTGCCCTGGCAAGGATATCTTCGGTGGGAACCATCACTCCCATATCGACGATATCGAAATTGTTGCTGGCAAGTACCACCCCGACGATATTCTTGCCGATATCGTGAACGTCGCCCTTCACCGTGGCGAGCAAAATCTTGCCTTTGGCCGATGTGTCACCGCTGGCGGCTTTCTCTTCCTCAATGAACGGCGTCAGGTACGCTACCGCCTGTTTCATGACGCGAGCACTCTTCACCACCTGCGGCAGGAACATCTTGCCCGAGCCAAACAGTTCTCCCACCACGTTCATGCCGTCCATCAGCGGCCCTTCGATGACGTGCAGTGCCGCCGGCAACTTTTGCCGCGCCTCTTCCACGTCTTCCTCGATCCATCCGGTGATTCCTTTGATCAGGGCATGGGAGAGTCGCCCCTCCACCGGCTGTTCCCGCCAGGTCAGGTCCTCCTCCCGAGAGCTTCCACGGCCGGCGTAACGCTCGGCAATTTCCAGCAAATTTTCCGTGGCGTCGGCGGTGCGGTTCAGCACCAGATCTTCCACGGCAACCTTCAACTCCTCCGGGATTTCGTCGTAGACGGTGAGCTGTCCGGCGTTGACGATGCCCATGCTCATTCCCGCCTGCACCGCGTGGTACAGAAAGACCGAGTGGATCGCCTCGCGAACCTGCTCCATGCCGCGAAAGGAGAAGCTCACGTTGCTTACCCCGCCGGAGACTTTTGCATAAGGAAGGTTCTCCCGAATCCAGCGAGTGGCGTTGATGAAATCCACCGAATAGTTGCGATGTTCTTCAATACCGGTGCCGATGGCAAAGATATTGGGGTCGAAGATGATATCTTCCGGAGGGAAGTTGAGCTTCTCCCGGAGGAGGTCGTAACTCCGCCGGCAAATGCGAGTCTTTCGCTCCTCGGTATCGGCCTGGCCGTCCTCGTCGAAGGCCATGATAATCGCCGCGGCACCGAAATCCTGCACCGTCCGCGCATGTTCCAGGAACTCCTCTTCCCCCTCTTTAAGGGAGATCGAGTTCACGATCGCCTTGCCCTGGACGCAGCGCAAGCCCGCTTCGATTACCGAGAACTTGCTGGAATCCACCATAATCGGCACACGGCTGATATCCGGTTCCGTGGCGAGAAGATTAAGAAACCGCGTCATCTCTGCCGCGCTGTCGAGCATCGCCTCGTCCATGTTGATGTCGATTACCTGAGCACCGCTTTCTACCTGTTCCAGGGCAACCTGCAGCGCCTCTTCGTGCTTGGCATCCCGAATGAGGCGCGCGAATTTGCGACTTCCGGTAACGTTAGTCCGTTCACCCACGTTTACAAAGCCGGTATGCTCCGCAACTTCCAACGGCTCCAGGCCGGAGAGGCGCATCGTGTGGGGGTCCTCGCGCAACGGTCTCGGCGTTGCTCCCCGGCAGGCGTTGATGATCGCTTCCAGGTGCTCCTTGGTAGTCCCGCAACAGCCACCAACAATGTTCAGAAGTCCATCGTGGGCCATGCCACCCAGGACGTCCGCCATGTGTTGCGGGGTATCGTCGTACTCCCCAAACTCATTGGGCAGACCTGCGTTGGGATGGACGCTGACGGGATACTCCGCTACCCGTCCGAGCTCTTTGACGTACTGCCGGAGCTGGTCCGCACCGAGGGCGCAGTTGAGGCCTACCGATGCGGGCTCCGCGTGGCGCACCGAGTAGTAGAACGCTTCGGTGACCTGACCGGAAAGCGTACGCCCACTCTGATCGGTGATCGTTCCCGAGATCATGATAGGCACGGGAGACCCCGCTTCACGATTCAGGCGCCGTACAGCATAGATCGCCGCCTTGGCATTGAGCGTATCGAAGATCGTCTCGATCATGAGGAAGTCTACGCCCCCCTCGATTAACCCTCGCGCCGCGTTGGCGTAATCCTCCGCCAGTGCGTCAAAGGTGATCGCCCGGAAGCCGGGATCGTTCACATCCGGAGACAGGGAGAGCGTCTTGTTGGTGGGACCGAGAATACCCGCCACGTAGCGCGGTTTGTTGGGCGTCTTCTCCGTATACTCGTCAGCGGCGGATCGCGCCAACGCCGCCGCTTCGCGATTAAGCTCCCGGACAAACTCCGGCGCCTCCAGACCGTAATCCTGCTGTGAGGTTGATGTTCCGTTAAACGTGTTTGTCTCAACAATATCGGCGCCAACTTCAAGGAACCCCCGATGGATCTCCGCGATAATGTCCGGTCGGGTGATCGTGAGCAAATCGTTGTCGCCCTTCAGAGGACGCGGATGGTCGGCAAACCGTTCACCACGGAAGTCGCTTTCGTCCAGAGGGTATTGCTGAATGTTGGTACCCATGGCACCGTCGAGAAAGAGAATCCGCTCGCCCACGCTCCGGCGGAACTCCACCAGTCTATGTTGTCGCTCAATCACCGCTAACTCCTTATCATAGCGCACACTATGACGGAGATCGGTGCATCTTTCTACCGTGCCGCCGAGGATGTTACACTCCTGGGTATGACGCACCCCGGTTACTACGATAATCCCCTGGCCGATACATTCGAAACCACGGTGGCCATGGTGGAAGGCGATGGAAGAGCGGTTGTCCTTTCGGAAACATTCTTCTATCCGGAGGGTGGTGGACAGCCCGCGGATACCGGTGTCATCGCAGGAAACGCCGTGATTGACGTTCAGAAGGATGAGACCGGAGTAATTCGCCACTACCTGGAATCATCCCCGGACACCCCCCTTGAACGGGGAACCACTGTCACCGGCCATGTGGATATGAACCATCGCTGGGACTATATGCAGCAGCACACGGGACAGCACGTTCTTTCGGCGGCCCTGGAGCAGGTAGCTGAAGCTCCTACGGTGAGCGTACATCAAGGCAGCGATGTGACGACGATTGAAGTGGACACGGAAACGCTGGACGACTCCCTTCTGGAGGCGGTGGAAGATCGAGCCAATGCGATCGTTCGCAGCGATCTTCCGGTACGGGGCTTCTGGATCGACCACAGTGAGCTTGCGAACTACACCCTTCGGCGGCCGACCTCTCGAACCGGCAGAATTCGCCTGGTTAAAATTGAAGGGGTCGACCTGGTGGCGTGTGGCGGGGTGCACCTTCCACGGACGGGGCTCCTTAACCTGATTCACCTGGCGTCGGTGGAGCGCATTCGGGGTCGCCTGCGCTTGGGATTCAAGATCGGAGATCGCGCGCTCCGTGATTATCGTACCAAGGACCGTCTCCTGAGCGCAGCGGCGGAACACTTCTCGGCACATCCCGCCGATCTCCCCGAGCGGATCTACTCCATGGTTTCTGAGGTCCAGGAGCTGCACAGAACTCGGCGGCTCCAGGCCCGACGGATCGCCGAATGTATGTACGCCGCGGCCGAAACCGCTGCCCGCGGCGAGGAAACACTCCGCACAGTCCGGCTGAACGGCGAAGATCAGGAGGTTTTCACCTCACTCGCGGAAGTGGCGGCGGAACGCGTTCGGCCCGGAGAGAAGGACCGCGACGGTGGGCGGCCGCGGCCAATCGGTGCGTGCATACTGAACCAGACGGAGAGTGGGCTGCACTGGGCACTGGCAACCGGCATCACTCCCTTTCCTCAGGAGCAGCTCCGCAGCGGACTCCTGGAACCGTTACGCGCCAAGGGCGGAGGAAAACCACCTCTCTGGCGGGGCATCATCAAGGAATTCGACTCGGGAACTGCTGAGCAATTTGTTCAGCGGCTCCAGGAAACCCTTCGGGCGCTCTAACCGCCACGACGGATAGAACGACACCCTCCGGCACTACGCGTGCCCTAGGACGGTCTCCATCCCGGCATATGCCCCGAGTTGGTGCCCTCCGGCACTACGGCGTGCCCTAGGACGAGCGGTATCCCACTTCCGCAGTGATACAGTTCTCACAGCCCTGCGTCTCCTGCCATTCAGCGACGTTCTCGAAGGTGGTGCGGCTGATGTTCTCCACGGCGTCCCGCGTGAAAAACGCCTGATGCGCCGTTATGAGGACGTTGGGAAAGGTCAGAAGCCGTACGAAGGTGTCGTCCTGGATAACCTGGTCAGAGAGATCTTCGAAAAACAGATCCGCCTCTTCCTCGTACACATCAAGTGCCATAGAGCCGATCCGGCCCACCTTCAGTCCCTCGATGACCGCAGTGGTATCGATCAGCGCCCCGCGACTGGTATTGATCACCATCGCCCCGGGCTTCATAGAGTTGATCGCGTACTCATTAATGATGTGGTACGTCTCATGCGTGAGGGGGCAGTGAAGAGAAACGATATCACTCTCTCCGTACAGTTCTTCCAGGCCGACGTAGGTAACGCCCTGCTCCTTCAGATCATCCCGGGGATAGCGATCGTAGGCCAGCACCCGCATGCCGAAGCCCACCATAATCCCGGCAAAGATCCCTCCGATCTTGCCGGTGCCGATGATCCCCACCGTGCGGCCGTGCAAGTCAAAGCCCAGCAGCCCGTCCAGAGCGAAATTGCCCTCTCGCACTCGATTATATGAACGGTAGAGGCGCCGATTCAGCCCCAGAATCAACGCCACCGCGTGCTCCGCTACGGCGTACGGAGAGTATGCCGGTACCCGGGCGACGGTAATCCCCAACCGCTCCGCCGCCTTTAGGTCCACATTGTTGAATCCCGCGCACCGCAGCGCGACCATTTTCACGCCGACCCCGGCAAGCACCTTGAGGACGGCGGCATCGGCTTTGTCATTCACGAAGATGCACACCACGTCCGCCCCCTCCGCCAGGCGGGCGGTATCTTCGTTGAGCCGCGGCTCGAGATAGTGAAGCTCGAACTCAAACTCACGATTGACGATATCGAAAAACTCTCGCACCCATCGTTTGGTGCTGAAAATAGTAATATTCACTCCTTCACTATGCGAGTTCCCGACACGATCGTCAAATCCCGTTGCGGAAAGACAATTCCAACAAGCGCAATGACTGGAGCCACAGTACGTAAACGCAGGAGACGGTATGGCAGACGAATATGTGCAGTGCGCCCGGAACCGCTTTGGCGTGAGCTATCTCTTTCCCTACCAGCGCCTGGTTGTCGCCGGTCTGGTAGAGTCGCTCCGTGCCGAACATGCGGCCACCGGCCGGGAAGACGCGGGAATCCTTGGCAATCAGATCGTGATTCTGCCCACGGGGGCGGGAAAGAGTCTCTGCTTCCAGCTTCCCGCTGCGCTCTGCGGTGGGGTAACGCTGGTGGTATATCCGTTGTTGGGCCTTATGAACGACCAGGAGCGGCGAATGAAGGAAGGCGGGTTCTCCGTGCGCCAATTGCGTGGGGGGCAAGACGCGAACACGCGCCGGGAAATCTTTGCGGAAATCGCCACGGGGTCACTCAGTTTTCTTGTTACCAATCCAGAGACTCTCGCGACGGCGTCGGTTCGAACCGTTCTCTCCGCTCATCCACCGGTGCACGCCGTGATTGACGAGGCACACTGCATCAGCGAGTGGGGCGACACGTTTCGTCCCGCCTATACCACTCTGGGAGATTCGCTGGACGCGATCGGAGTTTCCCGGCGCACAGCCTTTACCGCTACCGCATCGGACCGAGTCATCGCGCGAATCCGGGAGGTACTGTTCTCTCAGACGGGGGCTTCCGTGGTTCGTGGCAATCCAGACCGTCCCAATATCTCCTACAGTGTGGTCCCAACTCTCTCGATCGACCACGCGTTGCAGACGATGGTCACCACTGCCCAGGGCACCGCCGAGCGGGAGAACCCACCGGATGACACTCACAGCCTGCCGGTCTGGCATCCCGGTGATTATCTTCACCGCCCGGCACTGGTGTTCTGCCGCACGCGCGGTGAGACGGAAGCGATCGCCCGCCTGTTAAGTGAATTCCTTCCGGCCGGCGCGGCGATGTACTACCACGCCGGTCTCACTCGGGAGCGGAAAGAGGCGGCCGAACAGGAGTTCTTTGAACGCACCGATGCGGTACTGGCGGCGACCTGTGCCTACGGGATGGGTGTCGACAAGGGCGATATCCGCACGGTGGTACATACCTACCTTCCCGACACCGCCGAAGCGTTTCTGCAGGAGAGTGGCCGCGGCGGCCGCGACCGGGAACCGGCGCAGTCGATCGTACTGCTGACACCAACGGAGCAGATACGCTATTTGCAGCTGTCCTCGCCTGTGGCTCGCTCGCCGGTCCAGGCTATGGCGTTTGGTACATCCTGCCGAAGAACCGCCCTCCTCCACCAGTTTGGAGTGGACGATGAGACGTGTACGGGCTGCGATCGCTGTGAGCGCGGTCACCGTGGACCGCCACCCCTCTCTCATGCGGCGACACTGCTCGTCACGGCGCTCACCGGTGATCGGGTACGCCGCAGCGAGCCAGCGTGGGTGCGATTGCTGACCGGTCGCCTGAACCACGGCGACCGATTAAAGGGCCTCTCGCGTCACCCCGCCGCAGGCATCCTACGCGGGTGGAAGCCGCACCACGTGGCGGATGCCCTGACGATGCTCACTGAGTTGGGGCTTGTGCACCGCAAGGGCGCTCATCTCGTCACGGCTTCGCACGGAGCTGCAGACAGTACGGATCGCCACCTACCATTCCGGCGGCCTCAAAGAGCGCCCGATTCATCGCGCTTCCGGCGTCGACAAAGGTTGACGGATAATCACGCAGGAATATATCAATCGGCTCTACCCGTTGCGGGTAAGCAGCCTTCAGACGGTCCGCCGTACGCGAGCGAAAATGCCAACGCACCCCGCGTTCCGACTGCTGGAGCAGATACGCCTGGAACTCGTTGACCATGAGATAGCGGTCGTCCGGGGAATAGCTCGCCCAGGAGAAGAAATCACGCCAGAATCCCCGCTCCCGCGTGTCCAATACGTTGTCCCAATAGTCGAACGCCACTCGCCGAAAAGCCGGTTCCTCGTAGAACACGCCGTGCATCGCCTCATGCGCGATAAGCAATCGCCGCAACTCCGCAGAACTCTCCTGGCTCACCGACAGGACTCCTCCGCGACCGGGCAGATAGCGTCCCTCCTCGTTCCGGACGATTACCCCCCGATCCAGGATAATCTCCAGGAGCTGGGCTTCGTATTCATTGATCGGGAAATCTGTACTGCGAACCGCGTTGAAGAAGTCTGCCAGTCCCTCCGGGCGGTAGTTGTGGGCGTTCCACCCGTGGCGCCCCTGCAACTCCTCATCCGTGAGGAGCCTACCGATAAATCCGCGCTTCTCCACGAAGAACGCCAGCCGCCGGAAAAAACGCGCCTGCACTTGATAATCTCGCGTATCGAACCAGAGCATGTCGGGATACAGCGTCCAGGTAAACAGCTCGAACTCTTCTCTGCGCCACTCGTTGGCGGGATAGCGGATCAGCTCGGACATCTCGATCGGAATCGGTATGGCGGGTTCATCGGACACACTTCTGCCGGACACCCCCAGGAGTTGAAACCCCTCCGGCCCACCGGCCACGCTCAGCATCTCAGCGTCGATCTGCCATAGCTCAGGTCGGATCACCACCTCCCGCGTCCCCGGCCGGAGATCAAGCTGAAGGGCACGCCGTTCTTCATCCGCCCCGATTAGCTCCAGTGCAATCTGCGGGCGCTGGTTGCGGTCGCTGAACCGATCCTCGGGAAGCCGATACCGCAACTCCACGCCGTCAGTAGGCTGTGACAGTACCCAAGACAAATCGGTGAATCGCCACGCGCCGGAATCAACGATAACCGGAAGGCGATCATCGAATACGGTTCCCTGGGATGAATCGGGGAAACTAACTTCCGGCGCCGGAAATTCCGCAAGAAAACGAATTCCCTCGATTCTGAACGAGCGTTCCCCCGCAGCACTGAAGACGATCTCCGCCTCATGGAGCTTTTCAACCGTTACCGGAGATGATCCTTTGGTCAGGTCGAATCGCAGGAACGAGCCGGAACCTTCGAAGCGGTCATTAAGGTGAAACCCGGCGGCCGGTGATTCGCTTCCGAACTCTACGGCCGTCGAAAACGAACCGGAATAGACGGCGGGAGCGGTAAGCTCTACCCTGCCACCGCGATAATCACCGGTAAGCTCCAGTTCAAGCATCTGTACCGTGACATTTCGGATTTCTTCCGGGATCTCATCGATGCGAAACCGTGGGAGCTCCTCCGCCGTTCCCGAGACCAGAGCCTCTTCTTCATGGGGCCGGCGGGTCTCATCCCGGAGGGAGAGTTCGTACTGTTGTTCGGTATCAGTGACCGACGCGCGAAACGCCGTTACATCGACGTGGCAACCGGTGAACACCGCGACCGCGGCCAGAACCGCCACACCCCGTCCGACAGCTCGTCGTATCGGTCCGAATTGCATCAGCTCAGCCGGAGCAGACTGCGGGCGAGCAATTCGGCGATCTGCCGCTTCCGGCTTCCCGGTACGGCACTGTCATGTCGCAGGAGATGCTCAAAACGGCTATCAAACTCCTCAGGGAGGCGCGGAAGCTCATCGATCTGTCTCCGGAGAATTCGACCGGGCGGATCGAAACGGCGGTTAAGCGCAAACATCAGACCGCAACTGGTCTCCAGAAAACGCCCCAGGGATAGCTCGTAGAACAGATCCTCCTCGGCGTAGACGGCGCTCGTCAAATCCGACAGAGCGTGCTCCATATGAGCCCTGAACATCTCGATTCTTCGGACCCAGAACTCCTCCGGTAGCTGGTCCAGGATGCGGCGCACCACCGGAAGCCAATTGCTACGATTCATGACGATCTCCGACTGAGTGAGGCGGAAAAACCCGTAGGTGGTTCCACTAAATTCACCCTCATCGGCATTCCCGGCTGCGGCAACCTGTGCATCAACTTCACGGATCGCCTTGTATTCGATGCGCACCGGAATATCGTCCATCAAAAAACGATCTTTCCGCCCGTCCACGGTGGCCTCAAAGGCAGCGGCGAAGCTGAAGTCCGCCTGCCGTTGCTCAGGATCGGGTACCATCCCGTGGTAATACACATCAAAGCTGACAAAAAAACTGGGATCGTAACGGTCGGAACCGAATCTCAACACAGTCACCGTATCTACGGTATCCCACTGCTGAAGAACCTCGGTAATTCGCTCACTGCTGAGTTCGACGATTGCATCCATGACGCGGGTACTCTACCATGCACCGCAATCATGGTCACCTATCTTTCCGCTTTGCGGTGCGCGGTCAACGTGGAACACGCTCTTCAGACGTTGCAGGGGCAGCGTTTTTCTCTGACGGGAGACACCGGTTCCCGGGCTCTGCCGCCGCTCATCCCACTACTCCGCCACAGGACGAAACCAGATCCCGCCTGGTTGGATGAAATCCGTCGGGCGCATACGGTGAAAATTACCGAGTCGGTGGCCGAGCCGGTGGAGATTCCGCCGGCTCGCATCAGTCTCGCGGACCCGGCCGATTTCGCCGAAACTCAGCAGCAGATTGTGACGCTGCAACGCGCATTGGCGGAGCTCCCGGAGGGTGATTCGGCCACGCGCGAGTTTACCCCTGAGTTCCCGCCGGAAATCGTTATCTCCTGGAAGCCGGAGCCGGGCCACCCATCTCCCATCGAATTGCCGGAAACGTCAGCGTTCTGGTTATCGGTCTTCGAATTGGTGCCGGGCAACGATCCCTGGTGGGAATACCTCACGTGGAGTCAGATATACTGCCGCCGGCTCAGGGCTCAGTCGCACTGACCACCTGGTTCCGCCCCGCTTCCTTGGCTCGGTACAATGCGCCGTCAGCGGCCTCATTCAGCTCGGAAGCGCTCTCGAAATTGGGGAACCCGGCAATCCCGCAGCTGAAAGTGACCCGAAAATGCGACTCACCGTTGGATTGCCACAGTCTGGAGAAGCTATCTCGCAATTCATTTAAGAGACGGTGCGCGTTCCTCAGGTTAGTATTAAACAGAATGACGCCGAACTCTTCGCCCCCGTAGCGACCCACCACGTCAGTCCGCCGCAGCCGATCCTGCAAGAGTCGAGCCAGTCCTTTAAGCACCCGGTCTCCTGTAAGGTGCCCGTAGGTATCGTTCACGCTTTTGAACAGATCGATGTCGATCATTGCGAACACCATCTGTGTGCCGACGCGGCGGGCCCGGGCAAGGTCGTTTTCCAGTCGCGCCTTGAGACTGGTGTGATTCAGGAGTCCTGTAAGTGAGTCGCGCTCCATGTAGAATCTCATCGCCCGCATGCGGGCGGCGCGGTTTCTCACCGATGTCACCAGATGTTCCGGATCAATCGGCTTCACCAGAAACCCGTCGGCACCACTCTGAATCGCAGCAAGCTGTTTATCGGCATCCGTTTCCACCGACAGAAACACGATGGGGATACCTACGAAGTTGTCATTCTGCCGGAGAATTCCAGCCAGTTCTGCGCCGGTACAATCCGGCATATACATATCCATCAGGATCAGTTCCGGTTTGTACTCCACCATCACCCGAAAGATGTTACGCGGGTCGGTGACAACTGAGGTGATCATCCCGGCGTTCTGAAGAATTAGGGCTGTGGTGGAGACTTGCTCCGGATCGTCATCAATGATGAGTACATGGTACGGTTCGGCATTCCGATCAGCCGTCAACGTCTCCACACGTTCCACAAACTGCGTAACATCGAATGGAATTGCCAGAAACGCATCCGCCCCGTACCGGACTGACCGCAGTCGACCGGCAAAGTCGTCCTCGTCCCCCACCAGAACGGTGAAAAACCGCCCCGAGTACGTGCCACGCAGCGCGGTCAGGTCGGAAAGGCGCTGCAAGTGCTCCGAGAAGAAACTGACGGTGGACAGAAAAATAACATAGGCAAAACCCGACTGACCGGGCTCCATAGCAGACGCCAGCAACGAATCGATCTCCGAAGGTTCCTCAACCTTGAGCAACGTCAGACCGAACACGGCCAGTTGCTCCGCGAAATCCACCCCCAGTCCGGAGACTGAACCTGCGAGTATTACAAGTTTCAGGGGTTCATCGTCGGCCCAGCCTCCATCGGCATCGGTACTGGAATCCGGAGTATCATCGGAAGCGATGTGCCGGTCCGACCCACTCTCCTCAGGAACACACGCGATGAGCTGCTCCAGTCCCTCCCTGGACGCTGGACTGATCGCACATAGCTCCGAAGCCAGGTCCCGCTCGATCTGTTGTTCGGCGGCTCGCGCCAAATCCGTGAGTTCCTCGAATCCGAAGGTCGCGGCGCTCCCTGCCAACCGATGGACCCGGTACCGCAACGACCGAAGCGCTTCAATGTCTCCGTCGAAACTCCGACTCCACAATCCGCGAATCTCTTGCAGCTTTTCGGGAAGTCCCGCGCGAAACTGGGCCGACAGCTGTTGCAGCCGTTCTTGAACCTGTACAGGTAGTCCGTCCATACGTGCCTGTAGCCTACGCCATCACTGCGCCGGGAGCAATTGGTCCAGTGCCCATTGCGCATGAATCGCGATGATTTCGTCGGCGTCCTGCGCCAACGACTGCAGGCGGGGGATAAGCTCCACGGCGTCGGTGTTTGCCGCTGCTATACAGGCGTTTCGAATGAGACCTCGCCGTTTTGCGCGCATTACCGGAGAGCCTGCAAATCGAGCGGTGAACTCTTCATCAGTGCGAATCGTCATGATTTCTCCCAGATCTATATGGGAACCGGCGATCGGCTTTTGAAAATTCTCTACATCGGTGACCTGAGCCCGCACGTTCAAGGGACACACCTCCTGGCACAGATCGCAGCCGAAGATCCAGTCTCCCATAAGTGGGCGCAATTCCTCCGGTATGATTCCGTCATGCTCGATCGTGAGATAGGAGATACAGCGAGATGCATCAATGCGGTGGGCATCGTACAACGCTCCTGTGGGACAGACGTCGATGCACCGGCGGCAGTTGGTGGGACACGCACCGTGGCGACCGGCGGCATCCTCCGACGCAGTGTATCTGCGGGTGGAAAGGATCTCTCCCACCACAAACCAGCTTCCCATCTCACTGTTGATCAGAAGCGTATTGCGGCCGGTGAAGCCGATTCCCGCGCGCTCGCCGTAGAACCGTTCCGCCAGGGGCGTAGCATCGGTCCACGCCCTGAATCTCTCCTGCGGATACCGCTCCCCCAGAACCCGCGCCACGCGCTTGATCCGGTTACCGAGCTCTTTGTGGTAGTCCCGCCCCCAGGCGTAGCGCGCCACGCGCCCCGCCGGTGCCGCTGGAGGTTCCGGCGGCCGTTGATAGTAGTTGAGCCCGACAAAGACGATCGACCGGCATCCGGGAACTAATGCATCAGGGTGAAACTTCAACGGTGCGTGCCGCTCCATAAACCCCATCGATCCATGATGCCCGAAAGATATCCATGACTGGTACTCCGATTCCCGTGCCGGAATGCTCGTTGGTTCACCATCCGCGTCACAGACGCCGATCAGGGATAGCCCCTCCCCTTGGATGAGCTCCCGCAGTTCCTCATCGATCTCAGGGAACCACGCTCGACGGGCGATCATATCTCGCGACCCGCCGAAGGACAGAGATAAGCCACCGGACAGCGCTGACAATCCGGTTTGCGGGCAAAGCAGTATTTCCGTCCGTGATAGTTCAATCGCATGCTGGCATCGTTCCAGTGTTCCCGGGGCAAGATAGCCGCAACATCTCGCTCAAGCTTCACCGGATCCTTCTCAGCACTGAAACTCAGTCGTCGTACGACCCGGCCAAAATGGGTATCCACGATGATTGCCGGCGTACCGTAGATGTGCAGGAGAACTACCCCCGCTGACTTGCGCCCCACGCCAGGCAATCCTACGAGCGCTTCCATCGTATCGGGAACGGCCCCCCCATGCTCCGCCACCAGAGCGCGGGCAGTGCCGATGATGCTTCGCGTCTTCTGGCGGTAGAAACCCAGAGGGTGAATGATCTCCTCCACATCAACAGCTTCAGCCTCGGCAAGCCGATGAGCATCCGGAAACCGAGAAAAGAGCGACGGTAGCGTCGCGTTTACCGAATCATCGGTGGTTTGCGCTGAGAGAATCACGGCGATCAGAAGTTCAAAGGCTGAACGATAGCTCAAAAGACTCGGCGCATCTCCATATTCCGTCTCCAGACGAGTCACGATTTCTACGAAACGCTCGGTCAAGCCGGACATCGCCGTGACTCTACCACCAACCGCGGGGAGAGGAAAGATCGGTTGCCAACATGAGCCTCTGTGCATACTATGACGTCGTGGATAGCACGACGTCCGACGGTACTTTCGATGATCTGGTGCGGCTAAGTCATTTCTCCGAGATGGCGCGAGATCTGGCGGAGGCGCGTAGCCTCAATGATACGCTCCGTCGAATTATGCAGCACATCGGCACCATCTTCGCTCCGACGCACTGGTCGTTGTTGCTGAAGAATCATACCACCGGTGAGTTACGTTTCGTGGTCGTCGAGGGAGGATCCTCCGCAGCTTTGAAAGACCAGGTCATCCCCAAGGGTCAGGGAATCGCAGGATGGATCGCCGAGCATGGCCTCCCGGTCATCAACGAAGATGTCACTCGGGACGAACGGTTCGACGGCTCGTTTGATCAACTCGCGGATTTTGAGACGCGATCGATCATTGGAGTGCCCCTCAAGACCAGCACCGAAGTCTTCGGGGTAATCGAATTGGTAAACACTCTTGAAAACCGCAGCTTCACGCCGTTGGAGCTCAAATTTCTCACCGCTATCGGTGAGTTCGGCGCGATAGCTATCGAACGGGCCTACTATTTTAGTGCGCTGCGCCGGTCTTCCGAAACGGACTTTCTTACTGGGCTTCTAAACCGACGAGGATTTGATCGCGCATACTTGAAAGAACGCGAACGCCTGGCCCGAAACGACAAGCCGTTCTCGGTGATGCTTATCGACATGGATAACTTTAAGTCCATCAATGACACCCACGGGCATGGTGAGGGAGATCGTATCCTGAAGCTGGTTGCGGATACGCTGAATCGCAGCACGCGCACCATGGATGTTGCGTGCCGCTATGGTGGCGACGAGTTTGCCGTCCTCATGCCGGAAACGCGCCGCGCCGATGCCGTCGCGCTGCAACAGCGGGTTGAACAAGATATCTCCCGAGCCACCGATACGTTTCCCTACCCCGTCGCCGCCAGCTTCGGGATCCACGAAGCCCGCGCCGAGGATTCGGATCCACTGGGCGTCGCCGACATGAATATGTACGCCGCCAAGAAACAGAAGCGGGTTAAGAACATCTCATCCGTAGCAACCAACCTGCAGTCGTTTCTCAACGATGAGCAGGACCGCTCCCCGTCTTGACCGCGCGCAGGGCGTTCCCTATACTGCGCTGACGTGTCATGCGTGACCGTTGTCGGATGACACCCTTCGCATTCCCGGGATGTAGCCTAGTGGCTAAGGCGCCTGCTTTGGGAGCAGGAGACCGCCGGTTCGAGTCCGGCCATCCCGACTAAGCGCTCATAGCTCAGCTGGATAGAGCATCGGCCTTCTAAGCCGGGGGTCCCAGGTTCGAGTCCTGGTGGGCGCGCTAAAAGGGAGCGGTCCTCTGGGCCGCTCCCTTTTAGTGTCCGGGACCTGCCAGGACTCGAAACAAGCGAGCGCCGACCAACGGGAGGATGAGCGGCCATGGATGGCCGCGGAAGCGAGCGAGGCGGGTCGGAGGCCGAGGGCACGATGCCCGAGGCTGGAGACCGAGTCCTCGAGAGGTGCGTACCGCAGTGGTCATAGACCGCGAGGAACGCGGCGTCACTGGGCGAGAACTCCGTCTGAGACAAATGTCCCGGTTAGCCGAATGTTTACGGGTGGTGCCGTCTAAAGACGTTTACGATCCGGCGCACGTCGTCACCAGTCTACGGAGTTTGACGTCGAATCTTGGCCTGTAAGGTTTCTCTTTATTTGTTTCGCTCATAGCTGCATCACGCATACAGATCTACTTCTTTCGGTTGTGCCCTTCCAACCATTTTTGAAGCGACCTCTGGCTCTCTTGGGATCGGTATCCAGCCAAGAGGTCCTCGACCCTCAAGTCTTCATCCAAGTCGGGCCAGTGTATCCCACTGCCCGCACCAATGAACTGATAGTTGTTTCGCTCATCGGATGTACCGTGAAGCAGTCGAGGATACCAGCTCAGAGGTAACGATATAGACCTACCGTCTTCCAATTCCACTACAAGCCTGTCATCGGTAACGTGTACCTCGACGGCGTCGGCGACCTGAATTTCAATCATTAAAGAACTCATTCCACTGCTCCACCCTGAGTACCGTAGGCATCTGCCAGAAGTATACAACGATACTCCCAGGAGAAGTATAGCCGATACTAAGCCCGGCAGCACCGACCTACATCAACCTTACATCAATTCATCGCACGCCATACGACGCACATGGAGAATCACCCTCTTCGGCCCCGTTTTCGCCTCGGAGGCGGTTTGGAGGCCGAGGGAACGATGCCCGAGGCTGGAGACCGAGTCCTCGAAAGGTGCGTACCGCAGTGGTCGTAGACCCCGAGGAACACACCGACACTGGACGCGATAGAAGGCTGTTCGCTAAAGTGCCGAATGCCCGGTTTATGCGATTACCCTTGCTCTCTCTGGTCGGAGAAAAACAGGCTATCTCGCAGGAATTTCGGATTCCGACGCAGATCGAGAACCCTGTACACTATGACAATTTCCTCTTCGACCAGATAGTAGATAGCGTAGGGAAAGCGTTTCGCCAGAAGCCGATAGTATCCGAAGACTTTCTGGTGAATCCCAGCGTAGAGGAGAGGCGAATCGATATCAGACAAGAGGGAATCCAGATAGTATTCGCCAACGTTTTCCCCGTGGTGTGCCTAAAATTCTCGGCCGCGATGAAGATCCTCGATGGCGGATTCAAGGATCTTAAGCTTCATTTATTCCGGTGTCGCAGTCGACGCTTAGCTTCTTCCCAATCTACGCTCTCCTCGGTACCGGCCGAAACGCGCAATCGGGTCGTTTCAAGAACGTCTGCATGCCAATCGGGAGATTCGGGCGCAGGTTCCTCTTTCGAGATCTCCTGCCAGAGGGTTTCCATTGCTTGAAGCTTTTCTTCACGGGACATGCCGTCGATGTCGGTTTGCGTTATCATAACGCTAAATAGGGTAGCGAATTCTCCTAATTATCTCAACGGATACCGGAGGATATGCGTGCCGGGGTCGGCTGAACTGGGATAGTTGTCCCGGTGAAAACCGGCAATCGGCACATTCTTCTCCCAGGCCCCTCGTCTTCAGGGTCCTACCCTTTTGCGAGCTTTATCGCCTGCCGCTCCAGCTGTTCACAGATTCCATTCTCGCGCACGGGCTGGTACAACCGGCGGCCGTTTCGCTCAATAAATCTACAGGTTAGCCACTGTATATCCCATACGCTCGTAGCTCTTCTTGCGTCGCCGAAATGAGGCGGAAAGGACCGGCACCTGCACGTCGGCGTAGTCGTAGACACGCACCTCTTCTTTGCCGGAATGACGGCGGTGCAATCGTCCAACGTATTGTTGTACGATTCCTTTCCAGCTCACGGGAAATGTCAGAAAAAGTGTGTCGAGTCTGGGATGATCGAACCCTTCTCCGATGAGTTTACCGGTAGCAAGGAGGACGGACCGCCGGGACCCATCGAAGGACTCCAACGCCCTGATGGTACGCTTTTTCCCCATCCCTCCAACCAGAAGCGCGCAGTTGTCGACGTGCGGTTCCAGCCGATCTTTCAGTAGCTCAAGATGGCGCTTCCGCTCCGAAAGAACCAGCGGTACTCGCCCCTCCTGAACCGTTTCTAGGACATCACGTGCGATAAGGTCGTTCCGCTCATCGTCATCAACCAGAACGGCATAAACCTCGTAAATCGCTTTGTTCTGAGCGTTTTCGATGACAAGCGATGTTTCCCGAACGATGAGGGTATGTTCGAACCCGTGGCGACGCGATTCCGCCCGTTCATCCACCCGGTGTCGGATAGGACCACATTGCATATGAATGATGGGATGGCGTCCGTCCTGCCGAATCGGGGTTGCGGTCAAACCCAGGACGAAAGTGGCGCGTACTTGCTTCAGCACGCGTTCAAAACTGAACGCCGAGACGTGGTGGCATTCGTCGACGATGACGTGGCCGTAGTTTGCCACCAGATCATGTACCACACCGTTGCGAAAGAGGCTCTGAAACAAAGCTACATCGATTAATCCGGTTGCTTTCGTCTTGTCTGTTCCGATTACTTTGACCTCATTGTCGGGCAGATCAAGAAACTCTCGAAGCCGGTCTCTCCACTGTTCCGCGAGACGCTTCCGATGCACAAGAATCAGGGTGTTCCGCCTCCGGGCGGCGATGACCGCCGCAGCAACGACGGTTTTTCCGAATCCAGTGGGTGCACTTAATACGCCGCATTCATACACAAGCAAGGAGGCAACAGCTTTGGATTGCTCGTGCGAGAGCTCCCCGATGAATGGCGCGGAAATCTCATTCCCCGGGTTCCGGCGGTCTTCCGGGTCCACCTCGACGCCGACATCGCGAAGAAGCTGGGTTGCGTCATCTTCGCAGCCACGGGGCAACCCGATATGCTCCGGGAAATCCTCGCTGCAGGAGATAACGCGTGGTTTTTTCCCGACAGGTAGTCTCTGCTTCTGGGCCTTATAGAACTCGGGGTTACCGAATGCGGCGATCGCGGATAGTTGACTTTGCAATCGCGACGGTAATCCCTTCTTTTCGATGTAGAACAGATTCGCACGTACGGTCTTCACCGGTTTATCCGCAATCAGAAGCGGCTCGGGTTCTCCCGTGACACCACCGGAGGGCGATTGATCCCACGGAAGAATCTGCGAACCGTAGTATGTGGACATGCCCTGAATCGCTTCTGATCCGGGTGACGTTTTCCGTTCGTCGCCAATAGTGATAGTCGACGGGGCGAGGGCCCGATCGAGCGGCCGAGGCATACTCGCAATTGCCTGTGACAGCGTTTGCGGCGAGACGGTCCGGATGGAAGCCAGAAGCGCCCATTGGTCCGAATACGGATGCCCCGCATCATCGATGAAAACGGAGTTACCGGTATCTCGTGCGGTTCGCTGCAGCGGAAGAGCTATCAGATTCCCGAAGCCTCCCTTGGGAAGCGTGTCTTGGTTCGGAAAGAGGCGATCAAACGAATCAAAAGCGATGGGATACTCCTCCATCGCCGAATGGGACAGAACCAATGTCCCTAATGCGCGCGCGTCCCGGGCCGGGACCGGTTCGGAGAAGAGTATCCAAACATGCGCGCCGTTTCCGGAGCGCGAACGCTCGACATAACACGGGAGATCCTCCGCTTCACATCGCGCGCGAAAACGGTGTGCGTCCTGGAACCAGGACGACTTGTCAAAGTCTACCGCAAGAAACCAGCACGTATCGTCGGGTAGCAACGGATAGATTCCCGCCACGATTCGTCCGGTAAGATGTTGGTGGGCGATCTCAGTATCTAACGGTATAAATAGTTTCCGCCCGAGATCGCGACACACGTCCTTGGGACGGCGACAGATCGATCGGTCATTTTCATGGAAATGTGCCGGGCTGTACCCAGCTTTTCCCGTACGGCTTTCCCATCGCAACGCAAAGATGTCACGACGCCCACGAAAGACCTTTAGAAAGAGTTCGATTTTTTCACGAGGGGTCAGAGATTCGTCCGATTGGTCGATGTGGGATGGATCGGTAGGGGATGGATCGCCCCGAAGAACCGCATTCTCACGCCGTAGTCTCTCGACCTCCAGCTTGAGGCGAATATTTTCATCTTGAAGTCGCTGGAAATCGCTCATTCCATACTTATGTGGTATCCCGACGCCTCTTCCAGTAACCGGGCTCTCGGTGAAGATGCATGACCGCCAAGATGTACAACAGCTCGGAGGATTCAACGCTGTAAAGAATGGCGTACGGAAACCGCTGCGTTTGGCAGCGTCGAATACCAGGCGCGATTTCGGTCCAACCGTCCGGGAATGCCACCGCTCGGTCGATCGCCTCAAACGCATCCGAAGCGAAATCCACCCCAAGCCCTGATTCACGTTCCTCATAATACTCGATCGCCTCGTTGAGCTCGGAAAGAGCCTCAGGATGGAACCGAGTATTCACGAGGAAAAACGTCTGGCCACTGTTTCCTTCACTGCATCGAGTGAGACGGAATCAACTCGTCCTTCGTGAAGATCACGCCGACGCCTCTGAGCGGTTTTCGCCCAGACCAAATCATAGTCAGCATTAGGTACATTCAAGCTCTGTAGAATTGACTCCGCAACGGCAATTCTGTCCTCGACTGGTAACGCCACGATTTCATCTATCAGCTTCTTGGAGGTCATTCATTGCTCCTCATTATTTACGACCGGTCGATGTCTACGCCCATAGGTTACAACAGAAATACAACAAAATCTTACACCTTATATCGTAAATTTGGAAAGACGCACCTATTCGGTAAATTCGCCGGACGCACAACACTGGTCGGCATGAAAGCTACGCCACACGTAGCATCCAAATTTTCGGAATAGCAGTTCAACCGGGCGAACGGTCCCAGTTGACCACAGTCACCGAAACGCCGACCCGACTTACATCAAATTTACATCAAATTTACATCAATTTGACACACGCAATATGACGGATATGGAGAATGACCCTCTTCGGCCCCCTTTTCACCCTCATACGGACACCAAATAACCAATATAGGTAGAAAGCCCGCCTTCTAAGCCGGGGGTCCCAGGTTCGAGTCCTGGTGGGCGCGGACACAAAAAGCCGTCCTTCAGGGGCGGCTTTTTGTGTCTGTAGGGCCCCGCCAGGACTCGAAACGGAGCAGCGGCGCGAGCGCTGCGAGCGCAAACCGGCAGGACGCCGGTTTAGCTGCGGAGGCGGGTCGGAAGTCGAGGGCACGATGCCCGAGGCTGGAGACCGAGTCCTGGTGGGCGAGCTTTTAAACCGCGGTATTGTAATAGCTTTGGTTTTCTTGATCGGTACTTTACGAATTCCGTCAGGTGACTTACACCAGATCTACTCCAAAATATGTGGCGTTCTCGAGGGCGCTGGGTTTTGCGGTCTCATAGTGAACACCCGGGTTGGATAGACCATGATAATTGTCCCGGTAAGAAGCGGGAATCGGCATATTCTTCTGCTCTATGGCCGCTCATCTCCCGGGTTCTACCCTTTTGCGAGCTTTATCGCCTGCTGTTCCAACCGTTGACTGAGCCAGATTCCGTTCGCGCGCATCGTGTCGATAGTTGATGAAATGTCGATCACCTCTCCGTTGCGGATCGCGTGAATAATTAATCCCAGTGATCCGGTGACGGATAGGCCGTTGAGTCTTGCGACTCGCCTACCTATCGCTTCGTCAATACACACCAGGCCGATTTGTCTGTCAAGAGCCGTCTGAATCACCGAAGCCTCCCCACGATCAAGGGCCAATTCGAGGTCTTTGCGGACATTCACATCGCTATGACTCATCTCAATAGGGCTACCCAAATCGAGGATATTCTCTCCGACGGTCCCGGATGCTCCTGCGCGTATTTCCCGAATGACTTCCTTGGGTACAAGCACTCGGCCAAAGTGGCGAAGAACTGTGTCAGGCCGGGACATACCTGCTGCCAACGCGATAATCGGTCCAGTGTTGATGACCAAACTAATGCGGGAGGTCCACATCGTTCATCAACTCGTCGGGGTCAAAGTTCATTGTGCTAACTTGGTAACGGGATAGCTGCAGAAGAAACGACACCCTGGACATCCCCAATATATCCGCCGCAACAGCGGATGAGATCTTGCCCATATCATACAGTTTGGCCGCCATAGCCATCTTCGCTTCCGCCTCAAACTCACGCGTCGTAAGTTGCAATAAATCGGGCAACGCCTCCGGGTAGTCGATCTGCAAATGGTTCATGACTCACCCTCCCTACATAAAATACTATAGTCTTGGACAGGCCAGTACAACCGACTAACGCCTGGTTCGCCCCGCATGACCGGAAGCCTTCATCGACTTACATCAAACTTACATCAATTTCTCGCAAGAGATATGGCGTATATGAAGAATCGCCCTCCTCGGCCCAACTTTGCACGACATACGGACATCAAATGCCCGATATAGGTAAAAAGCCCGCCTTCTAAGCCGGGGGTCCCAGGTTCGAGTCCTGGTGGGCGCGGACA
>JBBDTM010000078.1:0-24143 GCA_040904425.1 Alkalispirochaeta sp. | reverse complement strand
GACTTCCTCCAGGGAATCGGGAATACCCCGAATGTACGAGGTTGATAGATAGATCATGAACGGCAGTCCGAACGCGACATACGGGAGAATCACTCCCAGACGGGTGTCATCAATTCCCAATCGCGTTTCCAGAATAAAGAGCGGCACCAGAACCGAGTGGGCGGTCACCAGCAAGCCCATAATGAAAAACGTGTACAAATATCCGGAAATACGAAATCCGAATTTGGCGAAGCCATACCCCGCCCCGAGAGCGAGAAATACGGTGATCACCGTGGCGGAGGCGGTGTAGATGACGCTGTTAACGGTATACAGACCGAGACTCCCGATCTCCCAGGCCCGGGTGAAGTTCCGAATGTGGAACTCCTTGGGAAGGGCGAAGACGTTGCGCACGATCTCGGGATGAGGCTTGAGGGAGCTGTAGAAGAGCCAGATCAGCGGCGCCAGGGTGAGAACGGTGAAGAACACCATAAATACTGTGGCAAATGCCCTCCAGGCGATTACGTCACGATTGCGGGCGACACCAATGGTTAGGTCAGACATACCGCGCCTCCAATTTGCGAAACACCGACTGTACAGCGGTGATGAGTCCGAGACTGAGGAAGACGATCATCATGGAGACGGCACTTCCAAAGCCGTAGTTGTAGTACTTGAACGTATTCAGATACATGTAGATCGCGATGACTTCGGTGTAGTGAGCGGGACCACCGCCGGTCATGGCAAAGATCAGGTCGAAGCTCTTGAGGCTACCGGCAATTGCAAAGACCGCGGTGGTGAAGACGATATTCACCATCTGCGGAAGCACCACCTGCAGCAGAATCTGGTGTTCCCGCGCTCCGTCGATTACGGCAGCTTCTATCACACCCGGATCGATGCGCTGGAGATTTGCCAGAAAGATAACCATATATATTCCGGTGTACATCCAGAGAATTACGAAGAGGATCGGCACTATTGCGAAGGCGCGACTCTCAAATATTGTCAGCACGAAGCGGTCGTTCTCGGTAATGATGCGCATTAGTTCGGTAAACAGGCCCCGGGGGGAGAAAATCTGGTTCCACAGTTTCGCCACGACGATCGCCGAGATCGTAATCGGCAGGAAGATCATCGTTTCGAAGAACCCATATCCCCGGACCATACGCCGGTAGATGATGTACGCCAGGGCAAATCCGAAGGGAATCTGACCAAGCACCGACACTGCAACGATGAGCAGGTTGTTCCGCAGGCCCAGCCTGAAAACGGAATCGGTAAACATGCGGGTGTAGTTATCTAAACCCACAAATTGCGGCGCGCTCAGGCCGTTCCATTGGGTGAAGCCCGCGACCAGACTAAAGAGTATCGGGAAAATAATGATTGATGCGTAGACGAAAACGGCGGGCCCCACCAGCACTCCATACGCAACCTTCTTCTCTCGGGAAATCGTCATCGGTATCCTCGACTGTTTGAGGGTGTGAAGGGCCCTCCGAACGCCGGGCGTTAGTGCCGGACGACGGGGGCCCTCCATGTTAGGACCTGTTTGTTTTTATTAGTTGCGACCGGAGTCGTTATTCTCGACCCACTCCTCGTACTGGTCGCCAACTTCCTGGGGAGTCGCGTTACCGAACATCATCTCCTGCAGGAGCGGGTGCAGGACACCCATGCCCTCGGCGTCCATGACCGCGTCGATCACGTATCCGCCGGGAGTAGTGTTTAGAAAATCCGCCAGCTTCAGGGTGAGTGCGGGAGAGTCCTCGGGCAGTTCGATATTCACCGCCGGGAGTCAGCCCTGTTCAGCCTTAATCCGGGAACCCTCGGGACCTGCAAAGAAATAGATCCACTCCCAGGCAGCGTCGGCCATTTCGCCTTCCAGGTCGGCGTTCATTCCGAAGCCGGTGCCTGCGACGATCGCCGTCGATGCGGACTGACCCTGCTCGTTGGGCAGCTCCGGGAATACGTTGTAGGAGACATACTCGTACTGGTCTTCCGTCATTTCACCGGTGAGGTTACTGGTGCGCCAGCCGCCGTCGATGAAATACACCGCTTCTTCGGTGACGAAGTCGGTGAGCGCTTCCCCGTAGGAGGCCTGGTTGATGCCGGGGCTGAACATTTCGTTGTCGTGGAGTGTCTTGATCACTTCCACCGCACGGACAAACTCCGGATCACTGAAGCCGGCATCGCCTACCAGGGCGCGGTCAAACCACTCCCGACCGGCGGTGCGCTCCACCAGCGCGCTCAGGAGCGTACTCTGCATCTGCCATCCGTCGGCGTTGTCCATAGCGATCGGAATGTATCCCGCTTCGCGAATCATTTCGCCCTGTTGGAGAAGCTCTTCCAGCGTTTCCGGGAATTCCAGGCCCAACTCATCCAGGAGACGTTCATTGGCAAACATCACGTGGGTGGCGGTGACCTGTTCGGGGAGTTCCCAAATCTCACCGTTGGGACCTTGCGGGGACAGAGCTGCCGGCGCGAACTCGTCGCGGACATCCTCAACCCAGGGGCGCAGGTCTTTAATCGCGCCGCTTCCGGTTACTTCACCGGTACGCTTGCCGGGCCACAGGAATACGGCACCCGGAAGCTGCCCGGCGATCGCCGAGGACTGCAGCTTGTTGTGGTACGGCTCATTGAACAGGTAGTCAAACTCGAGCCGAATATCGGGATTGGCGGCGTGGAACGCATCCACCAGTTCCTCGAAATTTCCCGATGATGTGTTGTCCGCCAGGTCAAGATAGTGCATGACCTGCAGCGTGATGACATCATCCTCTTCGGCCGCTTCCTGTTGCCCTCCGGCAAAGACGAAGCCGCCGATTAACGCAACGATGGCCAGGGCCATCAGAATTCGCTTGTGTAGCATGGTGCTACCTCCCTTTTGTATGTCACGCCCTCGGCGTAAACAGTTTTTCAGGATCCCCCCACAGGATCCAGGTTGAAACCTCGTTCAGTAATCTGGGTGAGCACGCTGTTCCGTTCATGGCGGTTGCGTATGTCGCCCAGAGGAAAGATCTGGTCCGAAAACAGTCTGTCCAGCATCATCGATGCCGCTCCGGCCACAACGGCCTGATGACCGTAGCTGGAGTAGCAGATCTCGCATTCCACACCGGTCTCATAGGGCCAGTTTCGGTGCAGTTCCTCATCGATTATCGGGGTCAGTTGGTCGCGGTATTTTCGTATGTCACCGCCGATAAAGAGATGATCCAGATTGAGCACGTTTATGATGAGCGCCACGTTCCGGGCGAGCTCGCGGAACAGCCGAAGGCGGATGGCGGGATCGGTGGTAACCAGCTCCGCCTCGGCGTCGGTAAGTGTGAACTGGCCGGACCCCTGTCCATCCCAGAAGGCGCTGCGAAATTCACCGGCGGTGAAGCGTGATCCGGGATAGAGTGTGCCGTTGATCGCGATTCCGATACCTACACCGATTCCACCGTAGAGGTGACGTCCTGAGGGAGACTCCCGCAACTGCACCAGGAGGTAGAGAAAGTCGTGGACCGTCTTTCCCCGGTGGGCGGTGAGTTCACCCCAGGCGCAGGCGTTCGCGTCGTTTTCGGCGATGACCGGGATCCCCAGCTTCTCGGCGATTCCCGTCTGGAAATCGTACTGTTCGGTGAGTTCCATGGGAATAGAGCGATAGATTACGTTTTGAATGGAATTTACCAGTCCACCCATGGCCACCCCGATGCCCACCAGGCGATCGCGGAAATCGGAAATCGCCTCCAGCAGTTCCTGCAGCAAGGTGAGCAGGTACTCCTCGAACGCTTGCCCGTTGCGTGGGCGGTCGTCCTCCCACTCCCGGACGAGGCCGCCGGCAAGATCGTAGAGCACCGCCCGAAAATAGTCTGGCTGCAACTCCACTCCCAGGACGAACCCGTAGTCCGCCTGAAGCTCAAGTTTTACCGGGCGGCGTCCCCCTTGCGGCGAAGCTTCTCCATGAGCGATTTCCCGTAGAATGCCGGTCTCCAGAAGGTCCGCCACCACCAAGGACACGGTGGATTTGTCCAGTCCCAAGCGCTCGGCGATATCGACCCGGCTGGTACCGGGGTGGTGCCAAATGACGCGGAGGATTCGGGAACGATTCATCACTCGATTTCGCTTGCTCGCCGATGCCACTCGTGCTACACTCCTGTTGGTTGGTTTTAAAACCAACTTTAGTTTTACACGATATTGTGGTGTCGTCAACAATAAAATACGGGAGTTTTACATGATCGATCTCACCGGCGAGTGGCAGCTTATTGATGAGACCAACACCTACGATGTGGCGGTACAGATCCCCGGCGACGTGCATTCCGCACTCCTTGAGGCGGGAATCATTCCCGATCCCTTTCAGGGACGGAATGAGCTCGAGATACAGTGGGTGGGCCGACGTGGATGGACGATGCGGCGGTGGGTCATGCTCGACGGGGACGTGATCCAGGAGGCAGAACGCTGGATTCTGGAATTCGATGTGGTGGACACGGTGGCGGAGATCTTTCTCAACGGGCACCTGGTAGCCCGGAACATATCCATGTTTGTCCCGCTCCGAGTAGATGTGAAGGATTTTCTGTTGCCCGGGGACAACCACTTGGAGGTGCGCTTCGACTCTCCGGAAATCGCCGCCGGAGAACGCGCCGCGCTTCTGCCGTATCCGGTGCCGCACCAGGTGTACCCGCACCAGTCGATGCACCGGAACCTTCTACGCAAGACCCAGTGCCACGGGAGTTGGGATTGGGGCATCGCGATGATGGTGAGCGGGATCTACGATGGCGCTCGCCTGCGACCCACCACGGAGGACGACATTCGTCACGTCTGGACGGTACCGCGGCGGAGTACGCGTTCGCCCGCGGAACGGACCGAGGCCGATGATGTGTGGCAGGTCCCGGTGCACATCGAATGGGATCGTCCCGGTCTCGAACCGGGAGACTGCGCCTACCCCGATGGATTCCCGGAGATGACGGTGCGGCTTCTCGATCCGGTGGGAAACGAGCTCCTCCAGCACCACGTGACGTCCCAGGATGTGGCCTCCGGCTCGGAATCGTCCGCGACAGTCATCCAAGATACGCAGCACAACGCTGCGGTCCGTGTGGAGCGGTCCGGTGAGGTTACCGTGACCCTCTCGGTGGAACGTCCGCACCTGTGGTGGCCGGCCGGATATGGTGCGCAGCCGATATATACGGTTGAGGTCTCCTGGGGCGGCGGAAGTCGCTCTCTGCGCACCGCGTTTCGCACGGTGGAGGTGGTCAACGCGCGGGATGAGACGGGTGCGAGCATGTTCTTCCGAGTTAATGGGCGTGACGTATGGGCGAAAGGTGCCAACTGGATTCCAGTGGATGCGTTTCCCGCTCGCCAGACCGATGACCGCTACCGCGCTCTCCTGGAGGACGCCCAGCGAGCTTACATGAACATGATCCGCGTCTGGGGAGGTGGCCAGTACGAACCGGACGTCTTTTATGACATCTGTGACGAGCTGGGACTCCTGGTATGGCAGGATTTCATGTTTTCGTGCTCCCTGTACCCGTCGGAACCCTGGTTTATGGAAGAGGTAGCCCAGGAGGTGCGCAGCCAGGTGAAGCGTCTGACCTCGCATCCCTCGATCGCCCTATGGTGCGGGAACAACGAGAATATCGGCGCCCTGGGCTGGTTCGAGGAGTCACTGACCAACCCCGGCCGCTACCTGATCGACTTTGATCGACTCAACAACGGCGTGGTGGGACGGGAAGTGCGAGCCCTCGACGATACCCGCGTCTTCTGGCCCAGCTCACCGGCGGCGGGGGAGGGGGATTTCTCCGATAACTGGCATGACGACTCCTCCGGTGACATGCACTACTGGAACGTATGGCATGAAGGAAAACCGTTCAGCGCCTACTACGAGGTAACGCCGCGGTTCTGCTCAGAGTTCGGGTTCCAGTCGTTTCCCAGTGTGCCTACGGTGCGTTCTTTCGCCGGGGAGGAGCACATGAACCCCACGGCTCCCGATGTCGAGCACCACCAGCGCCACGGCCGAGGAAACACCGTAATCCTGGAGACGATGTCACGGTACTTTCGCATTCCCTTTTCCTTCGAGGACTTTGTCTATCTCAGTCAGGTGCAACAGGCGATGGCGATCAGTATGGCGGTTACCTACTGGCGAAGTCGCCGCCCGGTGAGTATGGGGGCGCTTTACTGGCAGCTGAACGATCTGTGGCCGGTAGTGTCCTGGTCCAGCATCGAGTATGACGGCCGCTGGAAGCTGCTCCACCATGAGGCGAAGCGGTTCTTCGCGCCGCTTCGGGTGGCGGTATTTACCAAGGACGGCATGCTTGAGGTCCATCTGTTGAACGACACCGCGGACCGGATCTCCGAGACCGTAACGATCCGGGGATTGAACTGGAGCGGTGCCTCCCTGTGGCAGGATTCGCGTCCAGTGGTGGTGGAGCCGGACGCCGTCACCGAGGTACTGCGTGTCGCGATCGCGGAGCTTCCCTTTGACCGCACCGCCGGCTTTGTGGTAGCAACGGTGGAGCGGGACGCGGCCGGGGAAGACGTAGCCCATCGCGAGACGGCGGAAGCGGCGCGGGATTTTGCTTTGCTTTGCGAGTACAAGCAGGCAGTGCTCCGAAGACCGGAGATAACGGCTCACGTCGATGCCTCCGGGACGAGGGTGACGGTGCACTGCAGTGGCGCACCGGCGTTCTGGACTGCGATTGAGCTTGACCAAGCCGCCGCGCGGCTCGGAGATAATGGGGTGCTGCTGCTCCCGGGTGAGGAGCGCGCGATTCCGATTGAGAACGGGCGGCCCGGACTCGCCGTCACCGCGATCCGCACGATACGAGACACCTACCAATAAGATATTCGCAGAGCAAAGGAGTTACGATGAACACACGAAAATTTCCCGAGTCATTTATATGGGGAGTGGCCGCCGCCAGCTACCAGGTGGAGGGGGCGGTTGAGGCCGACGGTCGGGGCCCGAGTATATGGGACACGTTTTCCCATACCCCCGGCAACGTGCTCCACGGGCACACCGGTGACGTCTCGGCAGATCAGTATCACCGGTACCTGGAGGATGTGGCACTCATGCGAGAGATGGGGGCGCACTCCTACCGATTTTCCATCGCCTGGCCGCGGGTGCAGCCGGATGGACACGGGGCGTTTAATGAAAAGGGATTCGACTATTACAAGCGGCTCGCCGACGAGCTCCACCACAACGGGCTTACCGCGGCGGCCACGCTATACCACTGGGATCTGCCGCAGGCGCTGGAGAACGCCGGGGGATGGCCGGTACGCGATACCGCCCTTCGCTTCGCTGAATACAGCCGGGAAGCGTTTCGTGTACTCGGCGATCACGTGGATCTGTGGATCACCTTGAATGAACCGTGGTGCAGCTCAGTTCTGGGCTACCACAATGGAGTGCACGCTCCCGGCCGGCACGATCGGAGTGCCTCCTGGGCCGCGGGTCACCACCTGTTGCTGGGGCACGGTCTGGCGATGGAGGCGTATCGGGCGGAGCGCGGGTCCGGCGAGGACGTCGCTCCCATCGGAATCACTCACAACCTGGAGAGTGCCCGGCCGGCGACGACCCGCAGTGAAGACTGGGAAGCGGTGGATCGCGCCACGGATATGCGCACCCGCTTCTTCCTGGACCCCCTCTTGGGTCGGGGGTACCCGGAACGCCACTTTTCCGCCTATCCCGAAAGTACGCCCCCGCCGGTACAGGCCGGGGACATGGAGGTGATCGCCGCTCCGATAGATTTCCTGGGACTCAATTTCTACTACGAGCCCGCTTTAACGGCGACACCGGTGGGTCCGGAGGGCTCGTCGCAAGATGGCGTCGCGTGCCATCCGGAAGGTTTTCGGGAAGTTCCCACGTACCACGAGCGTACCGAGATGGACTGGCCGGTGACGCCCCGCGGTCTCTACCGGCACCTGAAGTGGGTCTGGGCGCACACCGAGGGCCGGTTTCCGTTGTTCATCACGGAAAACGGATGCGCTGTACCTGACGAGCTGTCCGCCGACGGCCTGCGCTGCCACGATCCGCGGCGCGTAGCGTATCTGCGGGAGCATTTTTCCGCTGCCCTGGATGCGATTGAAGATGGGGTGGACCTTCGCGGATACTACGTTTGGAGCCTTATTGATAACTTCGAATGGGCCTTCGGCTATACCAAGCGATTCGGAATTATCTACGCCGACTACATCAACCAGCGCCGGGTTCCCAAGGACAGCTACTACTTCATGCGGGAAGTGATCAGCGGAGCGGAAGCGCTGTAACGCAGCGGGCCAACGCCGGGGCAGGCCAACACGGCGGCGGGCCAACGCCGGAGCGGGCCAACACGGCAGCGGGCCAACACGGCAGCGGGCCAACGCCGGAGCGGGCCAACGCCGGGGCGCGCTGCCGTACCAGCAACAGCACTATCGGCGGGCTACAAACGCTTGCCCAAAAAGAGGAGCGGCACGTCCTGTTCACCGGCGGTGGGCAGGACACGCTCCACCGCGTGCACAAACCCCTGGCGGTGGTAGAAGGACACATTCCGTGCTCCCGGACTCGTAACGAGGTGAAGTCCGGCGGCGCCCTCAGTGGCTACTGCGGCGGAGAAAGCCGCCACCAACCGTCCTCCAAGTCCCAACCCACGACTCGCAGCGGTGAGATTGATGTGCAAGTGAGCCGGGTACGCATCGTAGAGATCGTCAAACACGGCAACGTGCGCCGCCACCCGATACAGCTCACTGTGGGACCTCGTGTCCGCCACTCCGCAGATGTAGCCCAGGACTTCCGGCTCCGGTTGATCCGTACGTGCCACAAAGAACAACCACGGCACGTGCGCCGCGTAGTAGCCGAAATAGCGCCAATGAAACGCGGAGCGTTCCGTGGCCGATGCGAACTCGGTGGTGTTGGCCGTCTCCCAGAAGACTGCCTCCGGGTCTGAGAGATAGCGGTGTCGAGTATCATCTCGAGTTTCAGCGAGCGACATGACTGTGGTATCCATGACCGTATGGTAGCATGACCCCCGGATTTCGGTGCATCATGCCGGCGATGCTTGAATACGACTACGTCATCTGGGACTGGAACGGCACGATCCTTGATGACATGTGGCTCGCTCTGGATGTTGCCAATGGGATGCTCCGGCGGCGGGGCCTTCCGGAAATGGATGCCGGCCGCTATCGAGAGATTTTCGATTTCCCCGTGGAAACGTACTACCGGCGGGCAGGATTCGATTTCTCCGCTGAGCCCTTTTCGGCACTGGCGAAGGAGTTCATCGGAGCGTTTAATGCACGGATACGGGAGTGCCCACTTCAGACTCGTGCCGAGGAGGTGGTCCACACGCTCCAGCGAAGGGGCATCTCCCAGGTGGTTCTGTCTGCGAGCCGCGAGACCACACTTCGTGATGCGGTTGCGCACTACGGACTGCACCACTACTTCGATGCGCTCCACGGACTCCACGACGATCTGGCAGTGTCGAAGACTCAGGTAGGCATCGATCTGATCGCTCGCCACGGAGTCGAGCCGAAGAGGGCGGTAATGGTGGGGGATACGGTTCACGACGCGGAAGTCGCCCGAGAGATGGGCGTAGACTGCTTGCTGGTGGCGGCGGGCCACCATTCCAGGGCCCGGCTCGAAACAACCGGCATGCCGGTGTATGACGCGCTGGGAGAACTACTCCCGGAGACTTAGTAGTTGCCTCGCCACGAGTTCGCGGTCATGGGAACTACCGGAGTCGTGGTGACCGATGTTCGCTCACCGGCCAGCAGCGGGGCAACGTGCTCCTTCCAGTGACTGTAGTGGTCCGTTTCCTTATGCGCAAAGGTCGATGCTTCGTCACGGTACGCCTCGTAGAGGTAGTACGTGGTCGGTTCATCGTTGTCCCGAAGTACGTCAAAGCGCAACACCCCGGGTTCCGTGAGCGACGCCTCATGGTTCTCCGTGGTGAGACGTTCGAACTCCTCCTCGCTCCCCGGCTTTACGTGAATCGTAATTATTCGGACTATCATGGCTCTCTCCTCAATGGACACCGAGCAGCTCTTCTACCTGCTCCCGAGTGACCTGCTCCTTCTCTAGAAGCGCGGAGGCCAGTTTGTCCAGGCCTTCGCGCTTGGTTTGCACTATTTCAACAGCGCGGGAGTACGCTTCGTTCAAAATCTCCCGAACTTCGTCATCAATCTCCCGAGCGGTGGAATCGCTGTACTGCCGCTGGTGTCCCAGCTCGCTGCCGAGGAACACCTCGCGCTCACCGGAACCGAACGCCACGTTGCCGAAACGTTCGCTCATTCCCCATTCCAGCACCATCTGTCGGGCGATGCTATAGGATTGCTTTAGATCGCTGGCGGCGCCACTGGTGATTTCGCCGATTACCTCCGCCTCCGCGGCGCGGCCCCCCATCATGACGGCCAGACGGTCGGTGATGTAGTCGCGGCGGTACAGATACTTGTCGCCCTCGGGGAGTTGCTCCGTGAGCCCCATCGCCCGCTCCCGGGGAATGATCGTCACCTTGTGCACGGGTTCCGCCTGAGGAACGTGGACCGCTACCAGCGCGTGACCCGCCTCGTGGTACGCCACCGTCCGACGCTCCTCATCGCTCATTACCACACCACTGCGCTCCAGTCCGAGCACGATCTTATCCCGGGCGGCGAGAATGTCTTCATAGGACACCTTGGTATGACGGGCTCGGGCGGCCATAAGAGATGCCTCATTCAGGAGATTTGCCAGATCGGCCCCACTGAATCCGGCGGTGCTGCGGGCGATCGCGTCAATGTCCACGTCCTCTTCCATCGGTCTCCGGGCGGCGTGAATCTTAAGAATCGCCTCACGGTCCCGAACGGCCGGCGCGGGAACGGTGATGCGCCGGTCGAAGCGTCCCGGTCGCAGGAGCGCCGGGTCGAGGACGTCCGGCCGGTTCGTCGCCGCCAGAACGATCACCGTTTCCGTCTTGTCAAAGCCGTCCATCTCCGAAAGGAGCTGATTCAAAGTCTGCTCGCGCTCATCGTGGCCGCCACCGAGACCGGCGCCTCGCTGGCGCCCGATGGAATCGATCTCATCAATAAAGACGATCGCCGGACTGCTCCCCCTGGCGTCCTTAAAGAGATCTCGTACACGACTGGCTCCGACCCCGACGAACATCTCCACAAAGTCCGAGCCGGAAATCGAATAAAACGGAACGTCTGCTTCCCCCGCCACCGCCCGGGCGATGAGCGTCTTTCCCGATCCCGGTGGCCCCACCATGAGCACGCCGTGGGGAATCTCGGCTCCCATCTGCTGGTAGCGCTCCGGATTGCGGAGAAAATCCACCACTTCCTGAAGTTCAACCTTTGCCGAGTCGGCCCCGGCCACATCGCCGAACGTCGTGTCGCTGTCCGATTTCTGAAACTTCTTGGCCTTGCTTTTCCCGACACTGAACATGCCCTGCATGCCGCCGCCTTGCTGACGCATCGCTCGGGACATGCGGACAAAGATCCAGATCATGATCGCAAAGGGAAGCAGGTTGAGAAGAATCGCCAGGCCCGAAGTATCGGGAGTGGGCAACGTGTTTACCTCGACCCCCTCCTGATTGATGCGGTCCAGGTATTCACCACTTACCGATTGGGGAATATACGTCTCAAATTCCCGGATCGGCTGGTTCTGGTAGGTAACCTCCCGGTTTAGAATACCGGTAACCGTTTCCTCCTGCACGGTGATCGACTGTACGTTTCCTTCTCGCAGTTGCTCGGTAAAGAACGAATAGGGAACACTGTCCTGGCGGGCGGTCATGAATAGCGTGGAGATAGAAGGTATGAGAAACAGCAGCGGAATGATGGCAAACATCGCCATCCTCCAGCGCCGCTGCGGGTCCGGGGGCTGTTGATTATTGTTATCGCTCATGTCTCAGGCAACATACTAACACGAGATAGGGGGCGTCGAACTACCGCTTCAGGAGGGCCGCTGCGTCCTGGTATTCGTCTATGATCCGGGCGGTTCCGTCGGTAAGGTCCGCCGCCTGATACGTTCCCGAGTCGATCACGCGTTGAAGATCGTACGCGGCGCGAGCCAGGCGATGGAGGCGCATCGTTCGGGAGGATCCAAGGATTCTGTGAGCGGCGTCCCGGAGGGCGGAGGCGTCTTCCGGGGGCGTTCCGCCCTCCGCCGGTGCGGCGTCGCGAAGAATCTGGATCTTGTGCGGGAATTCCTGCAGGAACAACTGAATGAACTGTTCCAGGAGTTCGGTGTCCCCGTGGATTGACGACAACAGGTCAGCGCGGTCAAAGATCTCGCTCGTTGCATCGGAATTGTCGGGGGAATCGGAGGCACTCACCGAGAAATCACCTTTTCTTCGGTGGTGAAGACCAGCTTCTTGATCTCCGGAAGGAGTGACTGAGTCGCGGCGTATCCCCTCCGGATCATCTCTTCCGCGTGGGATAGGTCGTGATAGCTGAACTCGTTTAAGTCGGGCTCGATGACGAGATCCGCATCATCCCGACCTTCCACGCTGGTCCGGTCGAGAAGCATGGCGAAACTACGAAAGGTGACGTCCAGCAGATTCACCGGGAGCTGCGGATCGGGACGTTGCGAGTTCAAGTCGACCGCGATCACCACGTCGGCGCCCATCTCCCGCGCAAGAGCACTGGGAAGGTTGTTGGTCACGCCGCCGTCCACGTAGGCGGTGGATCCCTCTACCAGCGGCTCAAAGATTCCCGGCACGGAACAACTTGCCCTGACCGCTCGTGCCACCGAGCCTTCCGAGAACACCACCTCCTCGGCTCTGGCAATATCCGTAGCAACCGCCCGAAACGGCAACTGTAGTTCGTTGAAGTCGGTATCGCCCAGAAGCTCACCCACAAAGGACTCGAGTTTTTCCGCGCTCACCAGTCCCATTCCTGAGAGTGTCGGGGATACCAGCTTCTGCCACTTGAGAGTGCCGGAGATCTCGATAATCTGCTGAGGGGAATAGCCTCCGGCCAGGAGCGCTCCCACCACGGAGCCCACACTTGTCCCGGTGACAACGTCTATCGGAATCTCGTGTTCCGCTAGCACCTGAATCACGCCGAGATGCGCATACCCGCGGGCGGCGCCGCCACTGAGCGCCAACCCCACGGTGGGATTCCGTTTTCGCTTCTTCATGCCGCTATCTTGCGCCCGATGCGTCTACAAGATCAAGATATTCTCCCGCGGTGAGATGCAGATCAACCGCCGCCTGAAACACACCGAATTCGCTGCTCCTAAAGGCAACCTCGACAACAACGCCCTTCGTTGCTACCATCTTCAGATCATGGACATCGTTCTTCCTATTGATCCGTTCCTGGCGGAGCTTTTCCCGCACACTATCGACGTTCCCGCGCTTCGGGCGGTCCGCGGCGGCGCCCACGATGATGCGCTACGGGTGCTTCTGTCGTTCTACTCCTATGGGTCCACCGCGCCCACGGTCTCGGTGGATCGGGAGACGGTCACCGTTCACGTTCCCGCGTTGCCGGAGCTGGAAGGTGATGATCCGCGGATCCAGGACGCCCTGCGCCTGCTGGAAGCGGGGGATCGTGAAGGAGCGCGGCGAGCCGCTGAGGAGCTTCTGAAGATTGATCCCTCGTCGGCGCTTCTCCATCGCATCCGGGCGGCAAGTTTTTGCGCCACCGATAGCAGCGCCTCCGGCAACAGCGCCTCCGATACCGGTGCCGCCGGCAACAGCGCCGCCGATACCAGCGCCTCCGATACCAGCGCCTCCGATACCGGTGCCGCCGGCAACTGCGCCGCCGCCATGGACGCCTATCGCACCGGACTGTGCTGGAATCCCGAGGACCTGCCGCTGCTGGTTTCCGCCGCCCAGGTATTGCTGATGGACCTGGAAGACGTGGGCCGCGCTCAGGTGTTTCTTGAACGGGCGCGCATGGTGGCGCCCCGCGAGCCTCAGGTCCTGTTGGGCCAGGCGGTGATCGCCGATTACCAGGACGACTGGGACGGAGCGTTCCGTTTCGGGATTGAGGTGCTGAAAGCGGCTGAACCGGACAGTGAGGAGTACGCCCAGGGCATGGACCTTGCGCTGGCCACCGCGCAGAAGATCGCGCAGCAACGGCTCGCCTCGCTGGAGGACCTGGTTCGCACCTGGGCGGAGAAGATCGCTGCCAAAGCGGGACGGCCCATCGTCATCGAACAGAATGAGGAGCTCCCCGCGCCGGCGATGCTCCATATTGCGGAGCCCCACAACCTGGACGCGCACCACATCTACTACCGGGAGCGATCGCTCCACGCCTACCACCTGATCATTAACCAGCTCACCGTTCTGCGACGTACCATTGAAGCCCGCGCTACCGGTGACTCGATGATCGCCGGTACCACCGAGGCGCAGGTTGTCACGTTCAAGGATGATTTCGGCGAGTCCATCGATGACACTCCCGACGGCGACGCCTATCTGTCACAGCTCTTCGCCGCGGTCAACGGTCAGATCATCTCCACTCCGATGGATCTGTTTGTTGAGGCGATCCTCCACGATGAGCTACCCGAGTTCCGGGCGGTACAGTTCTTGGGATTGCGGAATCTGGTGGAAGCGGCGGAGCACTCCATAGCACAGCCCGCCGAATCCTCGGACGTACCGCCGGCGATCAGAACGGTGTCGGTGGTACTTAACCTGGTAGTGGCGTATCTCTACCGCGACCTCTACGGTCACGACGTTGCAGCCCGGTTCAAGGTGGATTCCGGAGAGCGGGAGATGGCGCAGCGCTTCTACGGGCGGTTTCTGGAGCTCGCCCGGGAGAGTCGTCCCGGCGCGGAGTGGCACCTGGTACAGGAGTGGGGCGCGGAGCTGGGCGTCATCGACTACGTACTGCTACGGCACGACCCGGCGCCGGCGGAGGGTCCCGGCATCCCGTCCGATACGGCGGCGGTCACGATCGGTGCCGACACGGTGGGCGGGCCGGACGGCTACAATATCGAATCGGATGCGCCCGGCACCGACTTCGACGCGGTGCGCTACGATTATGTGATTCCGGCGATTCTGGCAGCCCTGGACTACTTCGACGGCTTAGACCGGCGATCGATCACGAAGGTCGCACAGGAAATCGCCGAGTTCGGCATGAAGGGCCTCAATCCCGCCGACGGCGAGCGGGAGTATCGGCTTCGCACGGTGCCGGGAGCGGTGTTCTCCACGCGCGCGCTGCTGGCGTGGCTCTATACCGCGTTCCAGCTCCTGGGGGCCGACGTCGATCCCGGTTTCGACTATTCCGCGGAATACGCCGAAGCGCTCCGGCTGCGGAAGGCACGTGAAGAGTAATCGTTTGACGGATAGGGAGGAGAGGGCGCATCATCTAGAGAGGAGAGCCTATGACTACCTCCGAGAAACAGAAACGTGAGTATGATCTCTTTGGTCCCTGGGTGCTGGAAATCGAAAGTCCCGATGACGTGCCGGAGACGTTTGTGTCCGACGCGCCAGTCACCGAGGAGACGGAGCTTGCATTCAAGGTGCCCCGTCGCATAGAACGGAGAAACGCCCGCCCCGGAGACGATCTCTACGACTTTCTGGTGACGCTGGACGCGCAGGGCGTCGCGGTGTACCGCCGTACCTCCAACGGGGTGCAGCCGGAAACGGTGCCGTACGGCCGCATCGTCGCCGTGAAGACGCTCTATGATCTGCTGCACGGCGAGCTTACCCTGATTACCGACCAGGAAACGATTGGCATCCCCTTCAATACCGTTTCGGAAGATGTTATTCACCGAGCCGTGGAGGTGATTCGCGGGCATATTCGCGGTGAGAGTCTCGCCGTCCCCCTGGCGACGGTGGACCCGGAGGAGATGGTGTACCTGTATCGCGGATTGGTTCATCGAGAACAAGCGTACGAGGCGGTAGAACCGGTGGCCTACCAATCGCCCCAGAAGATCGAAAAACGCGAACCTACCGTCGTGGACCGCCTCTTAGACATCGTAAAGCGTCCTACCCTGCGGGCGATGCTGGTCCTCGTCTCCGGACATGAGCTCATCGTGTATCGTGGAGAACCACCGGTGGCGCGCTTCGGTCGCGGCCACTACGGCTATTCCCGGACGATCGTGCCGCGGCCGTTCATCGGCCGGGTGTACGCCGACTCCGAATCGGAGTATGCCCAGTGCGCTCAGCTGCGAATCGGGATTCGTGAAACTGAACTGACGTTTCTGGTAGGCTCCGACTTCGAAACGGGCGGGGTTGCTACCGCCTTACACGCCTCCTGAAGCGGCGGGCAACACCATGATGCCGGTAGAAACGGCACCCTCCGGCGGCTGCCGGGACGAGCGGAGATTACTCACGGGAAGCGCGAAGGAGCGCCGCGGAAAAGGATACGAGCACCTCCGACGCTCCCGACAGACGCTCCATAACTCGCGCATTGAGTTCACTCAGGAATCGCCCGATCTCGAAGTCTTCAGCGAGAATGCGGTCCATGGAATCATCGATTATCGCTTTCACCGTGGTGGCGACAAAGGCCGATTTCACGCCGTGACCGGCGGCGTCTCCCAGCAGGAACAACACGTGAGTATCGCTTAAGGGAATCACCTCATAGTATTCCCCCGTGACGTAAATCCCGGGAGCCGGGCGATTGGAGACCTCGATATCGAAGGATGCCGTCACCGGAACCGCCCGTTCAAATAGGCGATACTGAAACTCGCCGGCGATCTTGAGCTGGGACTCCAGCTCGTACTCCCGCCGATCGCGACGGCGTTCGCCGCGGACCCGAGTCACCATCCGGTCCAGCTCCGCGGTGAGACGATCCACGTCCCACGGTTTGACAATCAATCCGTAGATATCGGAGGAAACCGCCTTGGTGATGTCGTCCATATCCGAGTAGGCGGTGAGGTTTCTATGAGATCAAAACGCGTGTGGAAGCGTGCGATGAAAATCGCGGTGGTAGCGGTCGTCGCGTTGCTTGCCACCGGGTGTATTACCCAGGAGTATGTCCTGGATACGCCGGCCGGGGTCGATGGCGATGTCAATCGCGACTACGAGATCCTCGGCTACGTGACGACGGAACTGGTCCAGCGTGAGCAGATCAGCACCAGTGCGTTGGAGGAAGCGTCGGCGGAGTTTGGATTCGACGGGTTTCGCCGGAATCTGATCGAGGTTGCCCGCACCCAGTATGACGATGTGGATGACGTAATCCGAGTGGTGGTGACGCCGACTCAGCTACGGACAACTACGAACTACATCTGGTTCGGAGCTATCGATTACATCGGCCGATTCCACGCCGAGGGAGTCGCGATCCGCTATATCGATTAGCATTGTCGGATAGATCGCGCGGTGCCGAATGGTTCGGCGGCAGTGACGTCCCGGCCACCTGGGCGGGACGCTGAAACAGGTACCGCAACTCAAGTAAACGCCCGGTTGGCGATGCCTTCCGGGCGTTTTCCGTTTACAATTGGGCCGCATGTTCGACGACGCGACTCACGATTATCGATGGCTTCTTGATCGTGGTTATCCCGAGCACGGGAGTCTGGCCCTCGTAGGTGACCGGTACCGGCTGTCCCGGGAAGAGCGATTTCGGTTGTATCGTGCCGTCTCTGCAGAGGAGATCGGCCGGAGACGTGCGGCGCGGGTGATTTCTCCCACCGCCATCGGGATAGAAGATACGGTGGGAGTTGATGGACACAACGTGGTGCTCACGGTAGCCAATTACCTGCGTGGTATACCCGTATTCATCACCGACGACGGGGTTATTCGTGATGTGGGAGGGGTCCATGGACGCCTGCACGACCCGCACCTGATGGAGCGGGCGATCGACCTGGTGGCCGCCGCGATCCGGGAATTCCCCGGCGCCCGAGGGATGGTGTGTTTCGATGAGCCCCTGTCGCATAGCCGGCAGCACGCTCACCGGATGCGCGAGCAGCTGCCGCCGAAGTGGTCCGTCCGTCTGGATCGCTCCGCCGACGCCGCTCTGGCTGCCATTGAACCCACAGTGGTGGCGACCTCCGACTCCGTCGTGATCGATCAGGTGGACGGCGCTGTCTTCGATCTGGCGCGGTGGGTGCTGGATCGGGAATTTGACGCGAGGTTTGTCTGACAATCTAACGTGCCGGAGTGTTGATCCCAGTCCGGAAATTTCATCACCGCATGAGCGTACCTCGCCGGCAGCGCAGGGAGCGAGCGCCGGCAGGATCGGCGGTACCGATCGTAGGAGAAGACGAGCAATTCACGAGCGGCGGCACCGGCGAGTGGCAAAACTCCGGTGTACGTTGTCTTTGCTGATCAGTCGTTCCGCGGTGGAGAGGATGTTCCCTCTATGAGCGTCGGGTCGAAGCGTACGATCGTTGTCGTGCCGGGGGGATCGGTGAATTCCATCGTGCCGCGGATCTGGTGAACGAGGGACGACACTATCGCCAGTCCGGGGCCAGGCTCCTGCGTTCGAATTACTGGGCTCGTACCAATGCCGTCATCGGATACCCGCAGAACGGCACCGGCCCCGTCAAGCGTCAGGGAGACGTGCACGTCCCCGTCCAAGGAGTCGGGATAGGCGTGCTGAACACAGTTCGTGACAAGCTCGTGTACGATCATTCTCTACGGCGGCGTTGCAGTGCGTGATCGAGCGACTCGCCGGGTCTACCACAATCAGCGCCTCAACGATTGACGAAAAGACCGCGGCGAGGAGATCGGCGGGATTCTGTGAGAGTCCGTGCACGGGGTGCGTTGGGTGGTAGTCGCCACGGTCCATCGCTCATTGTAACGTGGGGCACCCTGCCGGGGGTAAGAAAATCGTCCTGCGGGTGCGTTCTTTCGGAGAAAAAAGGCGTATCATATAGGGATACTGTCTGATAAGGAAGATTTCCATGGGAGATAAAGGTGGAAAGAAGAGCAGAGCCAAGACCCAGAAACAGAAAGACGTAAAGCGGGATCACGACTCAAAGAAAAAGAAGGATGATCAGGCAAAACGAGCTCCGTCAGCTCCTGCGTAGATATCGGTCCGGTCCGGAATCTTTTCCACTCCTGGAGATCATGAGTATTCATGCAGACAGCTCGCAGGCGTTGGCAAAACGGATCGTATCGTAGCAGGGGGATGTCTTTCACTGCTCGCATGACCCGCACGGAGACTGATGGCCGGGCTCCCGGCTCGGAGAGCCTTGGGGCTGACGCTAGTAGGCACATTAGCTAAACAGATCGGAGGAACGCTGGAATCCTGTTCACTTGATTCGTGCCCCGAGTGCGGCACGTGTTACTGCATGCACTTCTGACTGACCGGAGGATGGGGCTGCGTTGGATCCGTCTGCGCCGTCGATCTATTCCGGAGGGGTGGACTTCCCCGAACAACCGGCAATACGTTGAGCCTATGAGCGAGTTGTCCAAGAAATTGTGCGTGCCATGTCGTGGTGGCGATTCGCCACTTTCACCGGAAGAGATCTCCGCCTATCTCCGGGAACTCCCCGATTGGGAACGTATCGAGGTGAAGGGTGTTGCGCGGATTCGGAAGCGTTTTCGCTTTCGCAATTTTCGCGAGGCTCTGGCGTTTACAGATGAAGTAGGTCGTCTTGCCGAAGAGCAAAACCACCATCCCCGTATCGTCACGCAGTGGGGGGCGGTCGCCGTGGACTGGTGGACTCACGTTATTGGGGGCCTGCATGAGAACGACTTCATCATGGCGGCACGATGCGATCAGCTCCTCACGAACCGTGATTCTTAGTCGCTTGGTGCTCAATTAGGACCGCCGTGATATCGGCTACGATGCGTAGGTCCTCTTCGGCTAACTGTGTGACCAAGTCATACACACGGGCTTCGCCGGCGCTGATCGGGCGTTCCATGAGCGCGTCGAGCGTGGTATCCAACGAATTGGCTATGCGTACCGCTTGATCTACACGAGGATGGCGGTTGGCCACGTACCAGTTGTTGATGGTGCTCACCGGAATGCCCGCTCGTCGGGCAAGGTGGGCGCGGGTTATGCGCTTCTCGGAGAGGATCGCGGTTACGTTCCGTAAGAATACATTCAGTTCAGTCAATTTCACACCTGTCTGATACTCAGAGCAGCGTAGAGCATGCACCCCGGGTGTGACCACCATGGGGCCGGGCTCGAACGCGCCACTACTCACCTCAATCGCCGCCAAACGATTAGAACACACATTTCCATTTAGTCAATGTTCACCAGGAGTGTACTACCGGCTACAGCCGGATTCTACCGCCGTGCGAAGTGCGCCGCGGCCTGTCTGCGGGGTCTGTTGCCCGTACCTTGCACCTCGTGGGCCGCTTGCGAAAGTTGCATTCAGGGTATAACGTTGAATAAATATGGGAAATATATCTTGTATGCGACAGACCTCAAGATTTCAATGCATTAGAGGAGAAATCCTCAATCTCCATCTGGGGTATTGGGTAGCACCTCCTCCGCGGGAAGGTGTCTGTTGACGTGCTCCACCACGCGAAACGGAACAACTATCGCCACGGTTGAAATTGGTGGGCGGGTCGCGGAGCGCGATCTACTCCGTCTGCGCCACGAGCTCGATACGGTGCTGTCAACTGGAGTTGAGGTTGTCATTGTTGATCTGGTCCGGGTATCGGAGTCCACTCCGGCGATCGTACCAGTCCTGCTGCGGGTCGGGAGTCGCATGTCTCAATCCCACGCGACGCTCACGGTGCGGGTCAAGGATGGCGTGGTGGCGCACATCTTAAACCTTGTGGTGTCCAAGAAAACCGTCGAGGTGGAAACCTGGGAGGCTGAATGTGCCGCTGCTCGTGAAAACTGATTCTCAATTGAACCTTCTCTACCGCGCCGGAAGCGATCAGGCGCGCCCGGTAGACGGCAGCCTCCGTGATCTGATCCATCCTGATGACGCGCCCTCCGTGGAATCCACTATCAGGAACGGCGTTCGGGCCGGCGAGGACGTGGTCGCACTGGATCCTTGCAGACTCCTGGAGGGATCCGAGTCGCGGGCGTGCACGGCTGCGGTATCGCTGTTCTATGACGCGGACGGCGAGTTCGTCGGTGCGGCGCTTATGCTAACCGAATCGGATTCACTGAGCGCGGCCGGCGTCGGGCAGGAGTCCGAAGTGAGGAAGTTGCAGCAGCGCCTGCAACACCAGGATGCGCTCTTACGAGAAGTGCAGCATCGAGTAAAGAACGATATGAGCTTCGTTCATTCGCTTCTGTCGCTGCAAGCCAATAGCGCCGGCAATTCCATGGCGAAATCCGCCCTATTGGAAGCAGCGGACCGCGTCCTTGCGGTGGGCACGGTGTACTCGCGGCTCCATCAGCATCACGAGGTTGAAGCCGTGGATGGACAAGGGCTGGTGAACGATCTGATTAACGGCCTGGGGACCGGCTCGATTCCCCCTTCCGTTCGCCTCACCGTTGAGTGCGAGAAGTTCACTCTGCCCAGGCGAGCGGCAGTATCACTCGGTCTCATAGTTAACGAGCTCGTCACCAACGCCGCGAAATACGCGGTTCACGAGAGCGAAGACGCGGAAATACGCGTTGCGGTGAGCAATCATGAGGGGTATGCCATCCGCATAACGGTGCGGGACCACGGCCCGGGATTTCCTGATCATATCCGTCGCGGGGAGGGGTTCGGCTACGGTTTTACGATCATTGAGGCACTTGTTGAACAGGACGATGGCGCGCTTCGAGTCTGGAACGACGGTGGAGCAGTGGCGGAAGTGAGACTTCCGATCGGGATGGAAGATTGATAATATGAGTTGACAATGCATAATTTTGCATTTATAGATGCACAACCAGGTGCATGATCCATGCATCATTTTTTCATCCTGGAGGTCCGATTATGGACAAAGATAACGCCACGAACGTAGACAGCGACTACTCGCTGGAGGCGGTTCCACAGACGGCACGCAGAGGCTTCTGGCCGATGTTCGTGATTATGCTCGGGTTCACCTTTTTCTCCGCCAGCATGAGCGTTGGTGCAAACTTAGGTAATGGATTGAACTTGTCCGGATTTCTCTGGGCGGTGATTATCGGAGGCGCGATACTCGGTGCATACACCGGAACGCTGGCGTATATCGGCAGCACCACCGGATTGAGTCTGGACTTGCTGGCGCACCGTTCTTTCGGTTCGCTGGGATCGTTCCTTCCTTCGGCGCTGATCAGCTTCACCCAGATCGGATGGTTCGGGGTTGGTGTGGCGATGTTTGCCATACCGGTGGCCGAGCTCCTGGGGATTCAGCCGCTGGTACTACTGATCGTTGGTGGTGTGCTCATGACCGGGTCCGCGTACTTCGGGATCAAAGGTCTTGAGGTGGTGAGCTTCATATCGGTTCCGCTGATCACCGTCTTGGGAATCTACTCGATGATCGCCGCCACGGTGGAGGGAGGGGGTCTTTCACAGATCTTTGGTCTTTCCGCGGGAGAGATTACCGTCTTTGCCGGAGTTGGTATGGTTATCGGCTCCTTCGTCAGCGGCGGCACGGCCACCCCCAACTTCGTTCGATTTGCCAAGAGCCACAAGATCGCGGTGATCACCACGGTAGTGGCGTTTTTCATCGGAAACACTTTGATGTTCGCCTTTGGTGCCGTGGGTGGCGCGTTTACCGGTGAGCAGGATATCTTCTACGTGATGATCGCCCAGGGGTTGGCGATTCCTGCCATTCTCGTGCTGGGCGCGAATATCTGGACCACCAACGACAACGCGCTCTACACCTCCGGCTTGGGTCTTTCCAATATTACCAAGATTCGTAAGCGACCCATGGTTATCATCGCCGGTGTGATTGGTACCGCCACCGCTATGTGGCTCTACTTCAACTTTATCGGGTGGTTGAGCTTCCTCAACGCCACATTGCCGCCGGTGGGCGCGATCATCGCGCTGGACTTCTTCATGCACCGCTCCGAGTACAACAGTGACGAGGTGGCGGACCGCAAGGTGAACTGGGGCGCGATCCTGGGAGTTGTGGCCGGAGCGCTGGTGGGCAACTTCGTCTCTTTTGGTATCGCCGCCATCAACGCCATGGTTGTGGCCTGCGTCCTATACTTTGCCGCAGACAAGCTGGTTTACGCGAAGTCTGCGTAGCGATCCGGGGCGCGTCCTGTCGTCGCCGCGCGTCGCAAAACAGGTAAAGCTCACAATGCCGTTGGACTTCGGTCCGGCGGCATTTTTTCCGCAAAAGTGGTACTGTATGGAGCATGAGCACGGAACAAAAACGGTCCCTGAGACCCGTAATCATGATCGCGATTACCATCGTAGCGGGGACGTTCATTACGGTTTTCCTGGCCCAGGGGATGCACCGGATAGGCACCGGGCTCGCGTACTATGAAGAACTGCAGGCCGCGGGTATCGATCCTCAGGCGCCGGATGCCATGGAAGGTCACCCGAAGCTCCAGTCTGCCGCCGCCCGGCGGGGAACGGTCTTCTCGGTTCTCATGGTGCTCGGGACGACGGTACCGCTGACGGTGCTGATCGCTACCTCGATTTTCTTTGGGGCCCACGGCGAAGCTCCGATCTGGCGTCTGGTCGTGGTGGGGCTGGGGCTGACCGCCTTGGGCACGGCGGCGATTGCGTTTGCCTTGCCGCGGATCGGCTCATTCGGGCTCGCTCCCGGATTTATCGGAGGCCTGGCATTTTGGCTCGTGATTTCCGGGGTAACCTTGTTCATGACCGTCCGAAGACGTCGGTCGGTCAACTGGAATTCGTAGCGCGCAGGGAAGAACGAACCCATAAGCGGCGTGCCGGCCGGATGGTGCGCCAGGGCCTGCGGCGCTTCCTGAAGTAGGCCTCCCGCGCTGGTGTTGAGGGCCGGTGTGGCGGACCGGAGGATTTTGGACTCGCTCCGCCGAGAAGGCGTGGTACAATCAGCTGTGCCTGCGCGGACACTCTCCATAGCAGTATTACTGGTTCTCGCATTTTTCGGGTGCACTCCCTCGGAGCGTTCGAGTTCGGCGTCTCTTGAGTCACGTCAGATCGTGTTCGTGCCGGCGGTGGAGGATCCGTTCTATCGGGCGATCGGGGCGGGTGCGCGGAGCGCCTCGGAGACGGCGGGAGTTCAGTATGCGGAAGCGGAGTATCCCGAGGTCTGGAGCGTCGACGCTCAACGCGCTGTTCTGCAAGAATTTGATTTCGATACGGTAGATGTACTGCTCATCGGCCCCGTTTCCACGGCGGCTCTGAATGAAGACCTGCAACAGATTCATCGCCGCGGCGTTGCGGTGATCACCGTGGACACCTATGTGGGGGACGGAGACTACACCGAGGGGAATGATTCCTACGCGCTCAGCTTCGTCGGCACGGACAACTGGATCGGCGGTAAGGAAGTTGCCGAACGGTTGGCGGAGCTTGTGGGAAAGGAAGGGGCGGTTTACGTGAACACGACCCACTCCGATGTTTCGTCTGTACG
>JBBDTM010000077.1:70951-99791 GCA_040904425.1 Alkalispirochaeta sp. | reverse complement strand
GGCGGCAAGGTCCGTTTGCTGCGCCGCCACGAGATTCCCGCCGACTGGCGCCCGGGCACGGACCGCAGCTTTACACTCTGGGAGGCGGTGCAGCACCTGGTGCGCGTACTGGCGGACTCCGGCGAGACGGGAGCTGCCGGGTTGTACGCGGAGCTCGGCGCCGACGCCCGGAAAGGAGTGCGGGACCTCTGCTATCGCCTCTACAACACCTGCGAGCGCAAGGGCTGGGCGGAGGAGGCGATCGGCTACAACCGGCTGATCGCCGCACTCCCGTCGCTCGTGGTGAAGGCGCAAGGTGGCGCCGGGGGCAGGGCGGCCCCCGGGGAGCTGGGGTTGTTTGATTAATCGAGTCGGAAAAACGTTGTCGATTATTCTGAATCGGAATATCCTCTCCATGAGTGGAAGATCGCTGCAAGAAGGCGCTTGATGATGGCGAATTCCCGCAGCACGTTTCTGCCGGGTATATTCATCCTGAAAAGAAGGGTGTCATCGCCATCGAACGGCAACGGAGAGGGAAATGAGCACAGACAAGCGATACGATTCAGTTTCTGACCTTGTTCATGATATTTCGGACGATACGGCGTTTGCCGATGCTTTGGACCAAGAGATAGATGAACAGCGAATGGCCACCACGCTGTTTGTGTTGCGTAATCGGGAAGGTCTGACCCAAGCCGAATTGGCTGAACGGATGGGATGCACTCAGAGCCGCGTGTCGAAACTCGAACATGCATCGTTTTCATCGATCTCGGTTCAAGACTTGATCGATTACTCCACCGCTCTCGGCACGGATCTGAATATCAGTTTTCAGAAAATGAACGCAGCGGCGTTGGTGAAACATCACTTTTTTCAGATCAAGAAGCACATGGATGACATCAGAGAGCTTGTCGGCGATGATCCTGAAATGGTAGAAGGGGCAAAGAAGTTCTATGACGAATGGCTGGTAAACACCCTTAAGCACTTTCTGGCCGACAAATCGGCACTTTCAGATGGTATGCCTGAGCAGGGGGCTGCGCTTTTTCATCACGGGGGATACGGACGTTGACGAAGAGCTGGAACGGGATCTTGAACGAGTGACGTGAGGGAGATCGTTGGAGCGTTCCCTCAGAAAAAGCAGGCAGTTATGCCTCCCCTTTGCTTGGAATCATCTGGAAGTGACTGTCCGCTTCAAACAGTTCCAACCCGTGCACTCTCGACGTTGCGGCGATGAGCAGATCTGTTGACGGTACGGTTATCCCCTGCGTCCGGCATGCGGTTGCCAGGTTATGGGCCATCGTCCAAACGGCATCGGTAGTCGGGACGCAGTTCAGTGTTTCAGTGATTTGCCGAAGTTTGGACCGTTCATATTTGCCGCGGGCGCCGTTCCATAGTTCAAGGATAACCATGTCGCACAGAACAGCGTGACCGGCATTCAGCAGACGTGCCACCTCGGAACGAACACCTTCGTCGCCGTCCCGGCGGAGCGCTTCCACCCAGGCTGATGTGTCGATCAGGGTCATGAGTCCCCTCGGAGTGCATCCAGTTCCTGCCTGTCTATAAACGCGTCAAACGTGCCCAGAAGCGCCGTGAGCTCCTTCGATCGCTGTAACCGTAGATATTCCTCAAGAGCGACCGTAATGGCTTCTTTCTTTGTACGGGTCTTTGAAGCAGATTGTACGGCGGACAAAAGCTCTTCAGGAATATCGATCGTCGTTTTCATGCCTACAGTATACCGCTCTCGTAGGTGGTGTTCCAGAAAATGTTTCCGTCGGTGCCGATCATGGAGCAACGATCGCTCAATCTATCCGAACAGTTCTGAGTGTGATCCATAGCGGATAAGGATCAGCGTTCCGATAACCTGTTGCAGTTCATCAAGCGGTTGCTTCTGACTCCGTGCCCGCCTAAGGTCTCGCTTGAACTGACTGGTATATCGAATCCTCAACGCCACTCGAAGCGGCCTGCCTATTCGTCCAGATCACTAAATAGTTCATCCACAGAACTTGCTTCTGCCAAGTGTTCGTGATCATCGGCCTCCGCAAGTGCGGAAATGGTGATGGGGTTGGGTGACTTCGTTACAATTATGGGGTTGACTTTCGTCAACCAGGAATAATTGCTCTGAAGAGCATCTTTGCTAACAACAGAAGCCTGTACCGTTGAGGATGTCGTAACCTCTGATCCGACTGAGTTAACATAAAAGCGGTTCTCCAGTATCGTTGACATTGCAGCTTCTCCCTATTACTGACTGACGGATTCTACGGTGAGGTCTTTGTGAGTTACGAACGTCCCGTCCAAATAGAACATCACCAGGTACTTACCGGGTTTCGGAAACGATACCGGCTGAATCGGCAGAGACAACGTGATCCCTTTTGATTTATCGGCGATTTCGATTTCTCCGTTGATGGGCACAATTACCTGTTGCGCCTCCTCACGAATAAGCGTGAGCGCAAACTCGTGCTTTCCGACCTCTATAGTCCGTATCGCTATGAAAACCCACCATTGGGGAATCAGAGGTGAAGGGAATGACGGTAGTGTGAACCGATCAAAAATTCCTATCAGCCCGTATTTGCCGCTCTTTTCTTGAATCACCTTGTCAGCGAACAGAATCGCTTCGCAGACTGGATCGTCCAATACGTTTCCCTCCGTGTATAATGTATTCAAACACATTTGTTCGGCAAAATCAAATCACACATAGACTCACTGACTCGTCGCCGCTGTAGCGCCGGATAGCCAGGCAACCGCTCTCACAACTTCCGAAATGTTGTAATCTCCATTACACTCCCAATATGGCGAAGTCTTTCCGTGAGCGAATCGAGAACCTTCTGAAACTGATCCGGCAGCCCCTTGCTGACTACGGCGTTCAGCGGTTGCAGGCCCGATATGGTGAGGACTGGCGTCAGGCGGCACTGGATCATTTAGGCGATCGCCACCATGGGCACTCCGGCGACGATCCCCGAGATTGGGATATCCAGGCGTGGCTCAACTTCTATATCGGGACGTGGGGGGCAGTTGTTCAGTGATGTGCTTGGTCCGGGAGAACGCAACTACTTCTTTCGTCTCAAGGACGCCCGGAACGACTGGGCGCACCAGGGTTCCTTCGACTTCGACAGGACGTATCGGGCTCACGACGATGCGCAATTGGCGATGGAGGCGATCAACAGTCCGGTAGCTGAACAGATCGCCGAACTCAAGGAACAGATCCAACGGGAGAAGTTTGCCCAGCCGAGCAGGAAACGAGTGGTCAAGATTAAGTCCAATCCGCAAGGGAGTCTAAAACCCTGGCGCACGGTGGTTACGCCGCATACCGAGGTACAAAAGGGCACGTTCTCGTCGTCGGAGTTCGCCGCCGACCTCTGGGAGGTGCACAAAGCGACGCTCGGCGTTCCCGGCGCGCGTGTCACCAAGGAGTATGCCGATCCGGCAACGTTCTTCGGGCGGACGTACATCACCGATGGGCTCGGTAATCTGATTAAGGCCGCCGCTCGACGGCTGACCGGCGCCGGGGGAGAGCCGGTGGTTCAACTCCAAACCAATTTTGGTGGTGGTAAGACGCACAGCATGCTGGCCATTTATCACATGACGGGAGAGACACCACCCAGTAGCTTGCCTGGTCTGGATGGGTTCCTTGCGGAAGAGCGTCTGAGCGTACCTAAGAACGTCCGTCGTGCGGTGGTGGTGGGTAACAAGATCCCTCTCAGTGTGGATCGAAAACCGGACGGAACGGAGGTTCGGACGATCTGGGGCGAGATCGCCTGGCAGCTGGGCGGCAAAGTCGGCTACGACATGGTCCGCACCGCCGACGAACAGGCGACGAATCCCGGTGATCGCTTTACCGATGTTCTCAAGAAGTTTTCTCCCGCGGTTGTCCTCATTGATGAGTGGGTCGCCTATGCCCGGCAGCTCTATGGACGGCAGGACCTGGCCGCAGGAGGCTCCTTCGATACGCAGTTTACCTTTGCGCAGACCCTTACCGAGGCAGCAAAGATCGCGCAGAACGTGGTAATCGTGGTAAGCCTTCCCGAATCGGTGAATGAAGTGGGTGGGGATGCCGGCCAGGAGACGCTCAATCGGCTCCGTACCGTTGTTGGTCGCGTCGAGAGCACCTGGCAGCCGGCAACTCGGGACGAGGCGTACGAGATCGTGCGGCGTAGATTGTTTTCCTCCGACTTCGATACCAAGGCTCGGGGTGAGACGGTACGGGCTTTTCAGGAGTTGTACCGGAACGCTCCCGATCACTTTCCGCAAGCGGTGCGTGAGGCCGAATACATAAAGCGCATCGAGGCCACCTATCCGATTCATCCCGATCTCTTTGATGCACTGTACCGAACTTGGTCAACCATTCCGAATTTCCAACAGACGCGGGGCGTCCTCCGCCTCATGGCAGCAGTGATCCACTCGCTCTGGGAGAATCAGGATGCCGGGCTCATCATCATGCCCTCTATGGTGCCCCTCGATGACTCGATCGTCGCCAGCGAATTCACCAAGTTCCTGGGAACCGGATGGGCCAACATTATCGCCTCCGAGATTGACGGGCAGGGGAGTCTTGCCTCACACATTGACCGCGAGAACAGCGCGTTGGGCGCCCTCGGTGCGACTCGGCGGGTTGCGCGGTCCTTGTTTCTTGAGACCAGTCCGCTGCAGGCGAGTGATCAGCGCGGAGTTGATGTCCGAGCGGTCAAAGTGGCATGCACCCAGCCCGGTGAGAAGCCGGCGCTCTTCGGGGATGCCTTGGACAAGCTTGCGTCTTCCAGCGTGCATCTCTATCAGGATTCCGGACGCTTCTGGTTCTCGGAACAACCAACGCTTCGGCGCCTGGCGGAAGATCGCAAGGAACAGCTCCTGGCAGACCGCGAGACCGTGCTGGGAGAAGTCGAAAAACTGATCGCGAAAGCGCCGCACACGGAAAAAGGTGACTTTGCGCGGATTCATATCGCTCTGCATTCGCCCGCTGAGGTCTCCGACGATGAATCGGTTGGCCTCGTGGTACTGCGACCACAGGACAGTCACACCCGCGGAGACGAGGATTCGGCCGCGCACGAAGCGGCCCATGCAATCTTTGAATCTCGGGGTGCCGGACCTCGGATCAATAAGAATATGGTCGTGTTCGCTGCAGCGGATACCGCTCGCCTGGAGGAACTCATCGACGCCGTCGCCTGGATGACCGCCTGGCGGAGCATCGTGAAGCAAATCGAAAACCGTACACCGGAGATGGTCAACGTAACGCAAGGCCAGGCCGAATCCGCCCGAACTGATACAGAATCAGCGACTCGACGAGTTCAAGCGATGATACCGGAGACGTACCGGTGGCTCCTCCTGCCCACACAAGCCACCCCGACGGAACGTCCCCACATCGACGAACATCAGCTGAGCGGGAGCGATGCTGTCGGCATCCGCGTGAGCCGGTATCTCTCCAAAAAGCACGCGCTGCTTCCCGTAATGGATGGTCCCGCATTGCGGTTCGAGTTGGATGAGATTCCCCTGTGGGATGGTGAATCCCTTAGCGTTGAGAAGCTGCTACAGTACTTCGCCCGTTTCACCTACCTGCCGAGGATCTCATCAAGACAGACTATTCTCGAGGCAGTTCGCAGTGGCGTGTCCAGTCTCACCTGGAATCCCCAAACCTTTGCCTGGGCAAGATCCGTGGAAGAAGAACAGGCGGGCAAGAAATACGTCGGCCTTGTCGTTGGAGCCCAGATCATGGACGACGTTGGTTCCGGCATGCTGCTTAAGCCTGAGGCTGCACAGGTACAGCTGGATAGGGAACATGAGGCAGCAGCGGAACAGTCTTTGTCCCACTCCGGAGCTGAGTCGCCGTTGGCAGCGGATTCCAGCAGCGATGGACCGGCGGGGTCTCCGCCGGGCGCGCCCGCCACAGCCGGCACACCTGGCGCACCCACCAGTCGGCCGGATGCGCCACCGGCTCGCCGGTATTTCGGGACGGTCTCTCTCAACGCCGCCAGTCCTTCAACACAGATGGGTGTCATCTTGGAAGAAGTGATCGCCCATCTCAATGGAGCCGGCGCCCGCGTCACCCTCACCCTTGATATCGAGGCAACCTCCGGCGAAGGCTTCCCGAAACGCGTCCAACAGATCATCGAGCAAAACGCCCGCGATTTGAAGTTTGAGCAGTCTCGATTCGAGGAGGAGTGATTGGGTCCGGAGTCCCGATCCAGGAAAGAACGGCATTCCAATCCACGTCAGGATGTCCAATAATCGATAGGGGTCGGGTTGTCCCTCGAGCCTCTGAGAGGGCGGTGCCCTCCAGCGTGACGGTTCTCACGCTGAAAAATCGAGAACTTTCCGGAGTTGATCATTTTCACCGTTCGTAACACACCCCGATTCAAGTTCTATCGCAATATGTGCTAGATTTGATATGTGGTATACGCGGTCGACCTCAAGCCGAAAGCTGTCAAGGACTTTCGGAGAATTGACGAAACTCGGGCGACCAGGATCGTGGATTCTGTGGAGGGACTTCAACACGATTTGCAGGGAGATGTGAAGAAGCTCACAAACCATACGCCGGAGTACCGGCTGCGAGTCGGTAAGGAGAAGCCATGGAGCTACATCCGAAAATTCTCGAAAAGGACGGCAAAAAGGAGTTCGTGATACTGTCCTATGAAGAGTTCGAACGCATAGAAGACGAGCTCAGCGATTACGAAGATCTTCGGGATCTGCGGAAGGCAAAGCAGGTCGAACAGAATGAGAAGACCCGCTCTCTGGCGGACGTGAGAGACGAACTGGGCATCTGACGCGACGTACCTGAGATCGCTGGATACAAGGTACTTTAGCAAAAACTGTAGCATGTTCCCGTGTTTTCAACGCCACATCGAGCCACAGACCGCTACAGCCAGCCCGCAGCTGATTGAACCGACGCACATCTCTCTCCTCTCAGAACCCGACATGCTACAGTCAGGTGCTACAGTTGGTGATGAGTCGCGCCGGTATCTCCGGTAGCGGAATTCTTAAGCATTTGTCTCGCAATGACTTGTGGGAAAAGCGGCGGACGGGAGTCGAACCCGCGTCTCCAGCTTGGGAAGCTGGGGTAATGCCGTTATACGACCGCCGCAACTAAGGATGTGTGCACGGAAAGCATAGGCCGAGTCGCGAGCTGCCGTCAAGCAAGTGTCGCACAGTCCGCGCGGGGAGCTGTACGGCAAGCTGTACCTATGGCAGCCCGGCAGTTTTCGTGTACAGTGGCGCCATGACCCAGGAAGACTCAGAGGCTCGCGAGATACGGGTGGGAACGCTGTCGGCGATTGGTGCGTTTTCAATGTGGGGCGTGTTGCCTCTGTACTGGATTCAGATACGGTCCGTTCCGGCGCTGGAAGTGCTGTGGCACCGCGTCTTCTGGGGCGCGGTGGTGGCGTGGATTATCGTGCTGTATCGGCGCCGTCGCCGGCTGCGGTCGGCGGTGGTGGCGGGTGCGACCGCGACTGCGTCTACGTCTACGTCTACGTCCGCCGCTACGCTCGGGGCAGTGCCCAGATCCGTACCGACGCCCGAGCCCGCATGGGAACCGGTTCTCCCGCCGCTCTTCCCCCGCGGCCGGGTTCTATCGTGGCTCGTTCTCAACGGAGTCCTGGTGGTGACCAATTGGTTTGTCTATATCTGGGCCGTGTCCTCAGGACGGACGCTGGATGCAAGCCTCGGCTACTATATTAATCCTCTGGTGAGCGTGCTGCTGGGAATGGTGTTTTTCGGGGACCGTCTCACCCGTCTGCAATGGGGGGCAGTTGCCGGCGCCACGGCGGGCGTGCTGTTTCTTACGATTCGCCTGGGGGTGTTCCCCTGGGTGTCGCTGGCGCTGGCGGGAACGTTCGGCACCTACGGTCTGATCAAGAAGCGGACCTCGTTGACGCCGATTCATAGTCTGGCCGTTGAGCTTTCGGCACTGTCGGTAGTGGCGGCGGTGGCGATCGGCCTGGGAATCGCCGGTGGCTCCGGCGTCCCGGCCAACGGAGAGTGGCGGGCGGCGATGTTTCTCCTGGGGGCAGGTGTAGTTACGGTGGCGCCGCTGCTGCTCTTTGGGATGGCGGCGCAACGGATTCGCCTCTCCGATGTGGGGTTCTTGCAGTACATCGCGCCCACGCTAATGTTTCTCATCGCGCTCACCGTCTTTGGCGATCCTCTGGAGCCGGCGCGGCTGGTGGGTTTCGTTCTGGTGTGGATCGGGCTGGCGATGTACACCTACAGCAACTACCGCTCTCGTAGAGCGCGTCGCCGCGGGGTCCATCGCCCCACGGCCAGCCGCCGCTGATCTACATCGAGAAACTGCCGCCGATTCCGATCGAGAGCCCCCGCAGGAGCACACGCATCTGAGATACGGTGTCGTTGGCGTCGAAGGATTGCACCGATCCCTCCGACGACGAGAGGTACTCACCGCTGACCTTTAGATCGTGGTACACGTGCCGATAGCTCACATCCAGGCCCACCTGAATCTGATCGATCTGAACTCCGGTACCGGCGCCCACGATCCACCCCGCGCCGAGTCCGCTTTCCACGTCGATGTCGGTGATCGCCACCGCGCCGGGATTCTCACCGAACGCTCCGGCGTCCTTCAGGTCCTGGGCGATTTGCCGCTCAAAGGGGCGCAGGCTGAAGTTGTAGTTCAGCGCACCGCCGCCGTACAGATCAAAGTAGACCGGCCCCGCGGGGATGTGGACCTTGGCCAGGAGATAGGGCAAGAGACTGTCCGCATAGAACCACGGTCCGCCGGTGGAAAGCGCCTCGTCCGACTCTTCGGATCCATTCGATAGAGTCCCATCCGGTGAGAGACCGTAGATTTGATTGTAGCTGATGCCCACCGGAAAGCTGAGATATTCTCCCAGTCCCAGGGAGGTTTCCAGGGATGATTCAAAGGATATGCTTCCCGTCTCGCCTTCAAACATATCCCACGGCACGAAGACCGAGATCCCGCCACCAAACGACTGGCTCATCGCCGGAGCGGCCGTTCCTGTCAGGAGTACGGCCAGCAACACGAATCTATATACATGGCTGCTCTTCATCATGAGGTTTAGTATCGTCGGCAAGCGCTGCGTTTCACAACCCTGTGGTACAAGATATGTGCCTTCGGAGAATGTGTGTTATGGCGCTCTTGTTTGTGGGAGGGGGCCCCTCTGTTGGGCCGGTCTTGGCCCAAAGTCTTCTCGGCGATCTGTCGTTTCCCGCGCCCATGTCGCGGGAAATCCTGATCCAAACCGACGATGAGGGAGCCCTCCTGCAGCGGGTGACGGCGGACATCGCCGGTACGCGATGGCTCTGGCGTGTGGAGGGATCGCTCCTGCTGTACGAAGAAACGGCAGTTGCGGGAGGCTACATCGAGGAGCGGCGCACGATCGGCTCCCCGGTGAATGATCTCACCCACGGGGCGGGCTGCGAGGTGGGGCCGCTGACGCTGGGACCAATTCGGTCTCGCGGTGTTTACCATCGGTTGTTGGACCCTACCGCCGGCGGAACCGACTGGTCCGCGCTTACCGATGCGAACACGCTGCGGCTTGACCGGGCTATCGATCCCGGCCGGTGGACGGGCGTGGCCGTGTCAGGCACTCTGCCGGTCTCGTTCTTTGGCGCCGACATCGCCCCCGGGGTGGTGTGGGGCACAGACGAGGATGTGGAAATCTCGATGGTGGCGCTCCCGCTTAGCTGGAGGGTGGCTTCACTGGAACTCTCCGTGGCACGGGGATCGTTTTCCGTTCCCGACGATGATTCCTGGCTGTACGAGGCGCCTCCGTTCCGCGCCGAAGGGGTTACCCAGATGGGTTCAACGGTGACGATGCATCCGACCTTCGCCGACGTTCCGCTGGTACTCATGATCGAGGGATGGCGGCAGCGGGTTGCCTATCGTCCTCGCCGCCATTCGGTGCAGGCCTACGGTCACGTTTCTGGAGGGGTTCTGGCGATCACGTCGCGGGTATCGCGGACCGACTCGGGATTTCGGGCGCTTTCCGGTGGGCGTCCGCGGTCCGCGCGGTATTCAGGAGTGACCCTCTCGCAGGGACGTACGGTGCGACCGTGGGTGTGGCGGGCTTCCTGGGACCGTCGGGCTGGGTGGGAGGACGACCTGACTGGTCCGATCGTCGATTCGTACTCCGGGACAGCTGGTCTTGCCTGGAGGCGCGGCATCGCACGTTTGCTTCGTATTCGGGGTACGATGGACTCCCGCGAAACCTACTCAGTGGACTATCGGACGCGATTCACCGCGGGACCCGTCGGTCTCCTGGCTTACGCGCGCCACGTGTTAAATCATCCCTCAAGGGAAGACCACTTCTCGGCGACGGTCCGCCTTTCATTGCGTGCCGCCCTGGGTCGGCGCCGGCGACGGTTTTCCGCGGTCGTCGGTTGGAGCGTTGCCGAGGAGAGCGAGCACCGCCATCAGAGGGTCTCTCTGACCACGTCAATCCCGGTGGGAAGCGCATTCAGGCTGGAGCTATCGGCGAAATTTCCGGTTGATCCGCCGCCCACCGGGCAGGAGGCGGAATGGTTGCTGCGGCTCCGGAACAGCGGGCCGAACCGTGGAAGCGGCGCTACAAGCCAAGAATGACGCGCGCCGCCTGGAAATAGATCGTCAATCCCGCCACGTCGATTACCGTTGCCATGAGCGGTCCCGCCATCACTGTGGGATCGAATCCCAACCGGTGGATTACCAGCGGCGCCAACGCCCCGATTATGGTGGAGAACACCACCACAAAGATCAGAGCCGCCCCGATCGCCGCCGACTCCGCCCACGCCACGCCCGGCGGGAGAAGTACGCTGCGCAGAATAATCACTCCGGCCAGGATCAGCCCCATGGAGATTCCTACCGCCAGCTCCTTGAGCATCACCTTACCGAGATCTCGAAACCGGATTTCACCGGTGGCGATACCGCGGATCATCAGCGTGGAGCTTTGCGTGCCGGAGTTTCCGCCGGTCTGGGTGATCACCGGAACAAACCACACCAGAAAACCCGCCGCCAGCGTCAGCGACTCAAAAGCGCTTAAGACGTTCGTGGTAAACGTCCCCGCCACCAGCAGGATAATCAGCCAGGGGACGCGCTTCTTGATCAGTTTCCATACAGAAGAATCCGTATAGCGGTCAACAGAGCCGTCCATCGCTCCCATTTTGTAGACGTCTTCCGTCTGCTCATCGCGGATTACGTCAAGGGCATCATCGAAAGTGACGATTCCCAGGAGACGGTTGTAGCTATCCACGACGGGCAGGGCTACCAGGTCGTGTGCTTCAAGCGTCTTGGCCACTTCCTCCTGGTCAGCGTTTTCGGGAACGCTGACCACCTTGTGGGTCATTATCTCGTCAATTCGGCGGGAATCATCGTTGAAGAGCAGATCCTTAAGACTTACCACTCCCTGCAGGCGTTTCAAGGTATCCACCACATAGATGTAGTAGATTGTCTCCACCCGGCGGGCGTTCACGCGGATGAACGCCAGCGCCTGGCCCACACTCACATTGGATCGGATCGCCAGGTAGCGGGTGGTCATAATCCCGGCGGCGTGGTCCTCGTCAAAGCGCAAGAGAAACTGCATCTGGCTGCGCGCCTCATCACTGAGACTCTGCCAGACGTTCTCCCGGACCTCGGGATTCAGTTCCTGAATGATATCGACCAGGTCGTCGGGCTCTACCTTCTCAAAGATCTCCCGGGCGTTGTCCAGGGGAAGGTTCTTGATGAGCCACTCCTGGTCGGCAGCCCCCAACTCCGTGATGAGTTCCGCCTTCTTGTCGATCGGCAGCAGCACAAAGAGGTTGATCGCTTCTCCATCGTCCAGATCCTGCCAGAGATCCACGATTTCATGCATGGGCATGTCCATGACCATCTGGAAGAGTTGTTCGTCATTGAGGTCGTGAATGAACTCGCGTAGGTTTTCCAGGGTGCTCTGCATATATGGATTCCTCCGTCGGTCATGACCAGTCACCGATGAATAGTACCTCCGGATCCAGCTGATATCCGGTGGTTTCGGCTACCCGCGTCTGAACTTCCGTTACCAGCCCGCGGATATCCTCCGCGGTGGCACCCCCGGTGTTCACGATTATGTTTCCGTGGTTGTCACTTACCCGAGCGCCTCCGCGCTCCAGTCCTCGCAGGCCCTGCTCGTCGATGATTTGTCCGCTGGGCCGACCAAACGATCGGTCGTTTTTAAAAATGGAACCGGCGCAGGGATAGGCGAAATGTCCTTTGTTCCGGCGATCTTCTTCATGCTCTCGCATGCCCTGCCACAGAGCCTCCCGTTCCCCGGGGACGGCGGCCAGGCTGAACTCCACCCTGGTTATAATACGTGATCCATCCTGAAACGGCGAGATTTTGTATCCGAAGTCGTGTGCTCGGGGCGTATACGTGCCGGATTCGCCGGTGCGTGTCACGAAATGCACCTGGCTCAGAACGGAAAAGATCTCTCCTCCGTAGCAGCGGGCGTTCATCCAGACGGCGCCGCCCACACTGCCGGGCATGGCGTATATGAACTCCAATCCTCGAAGCTCGTGGTCCGCAGCGTGCGCCGCGGCATCGCTGATCGCCGCTCCGGCCTGCGCGGAGAGGACCGTACCGTCAACCGCGAGTTCCGTGAGATCGCCCAGAAACACCACCACCCCGCGGATACCCGCATCACTGACGACGATGTTGGCGCCGCCACCGAGAACCCACACCGGAAAATGCTCACTAGTGGAGTCACCGCCGGCGGTGGCGCGTAGGACTTCCCGAAGCTCGCCCTCTGTGCGCGGGCGGGCAAGAACATCCGCCGGTCCCCCCACCTGAAAGGTGGTGAAATCGCGCATCGGTTGATCGTATACCAGCGGACAGTTCAGCTTGAAATTTTCCATGTGCCGCTGTACGTTGCTCATTCAGTCAAGAATAGCTGATGGGGCAGGGCCGTTCAACATCTGTAACCTTTCGGTATTCCCGTGTGTTATGTTAATGAAAAGGGATGAACGAGCGTTCTTCAACGAAGTATACAGAGACTCCTTTCCCGTTCTCTTCCGCGTGGTGCTGCGCATCGCCGGCGACGAAGGAACCGCGGAGGAGATATGCCATGAGGCGTTCATCCGGTTTTACAAGCACAGCACCAGGCTTCCTGATTCGATGCAGGCCCGGTACTGGTTGCTCCGCGTTGGCAAGAATCTCGCGTTCAACTATTTCAAGCGGCAGAGTCGAGAACGAAATGCAAACCAGAAAGTGTGGAACGAGCCGGAGCGCCCTCAGGAACACGCCGATGCCGAAGCACTGCAAAACGAAACGGCTGCGCTGGTGCGCCGCGCCGTGGCGCGCCTTCCAAAGACGTTGCAAGATGTGATCGTTTTGAAGGAATATGGTGGTTTGTCATATGATGAAATCGCCGGATCCTTGGGGATCAGCGTCGGAAATGTAAAGGTGCGTGTACATCGCGCACGAGAACGGTTGGCACGAGAACTGGAGGCAGAGGATGTCCATTTTCCGGAGTAATCCACAATCATCGGATCTTTCCGCACTCCTGGACAACGAATTGCCCCCGCGGTCCGCACGAATGCTTGAAGACGCCCTACAAAACGGAACCCGGGCCCCGCACGAGTTTGATCGTATTGAGAAGATCCATTCTTTCCTCACCTCCCAGGAGACCTCTGCTGAAGAGATAGCGGCGGCACAGGAGCGTGTCCGTGTTCGTCTGGACCGATCCATTCGTGCCGTGCACCACCGTGATCAACGGCCGTGGTGGGAGCGTTCCGTGACGATCCCCATGCCGGTGATGGCCACGGCGATGGTGGCGGTCATGATGTTTGCAGTGATTCTGGCAAGTCGAATCGCTGCGCCCGGTGCTTCGGGATCGCCACAACAGACCGCCGGTACCATCGCGGACCGGGCGGAGTCGGTCAATGTACAAGTCAACGTCAATGGCGATCAGACGGAACAGCTGCTCCGGTGGCTCAACGATCGAAATTCAGTAGAGACGGTGACGATTCAGCTGCCCGATACAGCTCAGTTTCAGCTTCGGGGGAAGCCGGTGTTTATGCGACCGGAGCTGCCCGGAGAACGAGCTTCCGAACCGACAGCGGACGACACGTTTGCCATCACGCCTCTGGAGGATCCTGAGGAATGATGCGTGCCCTGGGGCGATTTGCGATAGCTTCGATCCTTGCGGTAGGTCTGTCTCTCCCCCTGATCGATGCCCAGGAGGATCGGTCGGAAATAGACGAGTCACTGGAAGACCTGCTCAGCGGGGCACTTACGTTGCACATCAATGCTCGCATCATCGATCAGGATGACAACGAGACGGTCTGGACGATGGACCTCACGCGGGTAACGATTAGTGGCCGTTCGGTGCGGGTACGCATGGACGGGAGCAACATCACGGTCGTGGCGGAGTTCACTCCCTATTGGGAAGGGGAGGGACAGCTCATGCTCGTGGCGCAGGGGCGTACCTGGATTACCGAGGACGATGGCAGCGGCGAGCGCGACTACCGGACCTCCTTTACAACCCTTCCAGTCCAATTGGGCGAGCCGATCATTTTTCTTCCGTTGGGGGATGGTCGCGTGCCGGTTGACACGGAGCGCTTTGGCCGCCTCAATATTGAGCTCGAGATCAACGTGGAGCGGTACCAGTCCTGATTCAAACATCATCTCTTCCTCGCGGTCCTCTGATTGTCGTCGTTGCACTCATATTCGGAGCGGGTGTGCTGATGTGGATATCCCTGCAGCCGCCGCGAATAGATGACGTCGATCCTGACTCCTTCGCGCCGGAGAGCACCGTTGCGGTAGAGGGAAGAGGGTTTGGGGAATCGGGACGGCTTTCCGTCGATCAGCTTGCAATCCCCCAGGAAAACATTCGGCGGTGGACCTCCAACGTGATCATTTTCGTTGTACCTCAACGGGCCAGGAGCGGTCTCCTACGGGTGACAACCTCCGATGGCACCAGCAACGCGGTATTTGTGACTGCCGAAGATGATATTCCTGTCCGTTTCCGCGACCGTTTGTTGGAAGTCTCCGCGGTTGCCCCGGCATCTGCCGAAGTAGGGACTCTCGTTGTCGTCCAAGGGTACGGTTTTGGACCGCGGTCGGCGATGGCGGAGCTTAGCTTCGTCGGCGAGGAAATCGGCTTCAGCGTCAGCGCCGGTCGAGATCTGGTCTTGGAGTGGTCCAACCGACGTATCGAACTGGTGTTACCCCACGAGTTGGAAGCGGGAGACTATGAACTATCCGTCAACGGGGATCCCACCGATTCGCGTCTGACGGTGACCTCGCCGTCAGACGCGCCGATCCTTGGAGAACCGCGGCAGTTTGCGGTGCGCACAGCGGTAACCGTCCGTACTCCCTCCGTTGAGGTTTACGCTGTGCTGCCCCGAGGGCTTACCTTTCGAGAGCAACCTCAAGCGCAACTCATTCGAGAGAACGTGCCTTCCCGGCGAATGGGGGTGGGACCGGATGCTACGTACCACCTTTCGTCGTCGGAGGATATCCAACGGATAGACCGGGTAGTGCTCATGGAGCGGCGCTCAGTAGAGTGGAGTTTTGACGAGGCCGGTTCATCAGAAATTTTGCTGGAGCCCTGGTTTCGTACCGCCTACCGTGACTATCTTGCCAAAACCGAGGATATTCCTCGCGATAGTTCCGTGGTCACTGAGTTACGCCGTGGGCTGCAATTACGGGAGCCGGTGATCGCGATCGTTCGGGCGGTCCACCGTTCGGTGGTCGCTGCTCTGACACCTGATCTCCATGGCGTTCACGATCCGGTGGAGGCCGTGGAGACGGATCAAGGCGCCGGAGCGTATGCGTACGCCACCTTGGCGGTAGCGCTGGCTCGATCCGCCGGGGTGCCGGCGCGACGACATTTCGGAATACTGCTGGACGACGGTGGTCGATCGATTCCTCATGCCTGGGTTGAGTTTCTGGTGCCGGGCGCCGGCTGGGTTCCCGCCGATCCCGCTCTGGGAGACGGCTTGCTCAGCGAAGACATTGCCTCATTTCGCGGTTTCTACGGTGACGATATCGCGCAGGGGAGCTTCGGTCGCCTCGATGACCGGCGCGTTACGCTATCGATCGACGGGAGAGGGGTGCCCCGCCTGTATCCCGCCGGTTCGATGCGTGAACCGGATCAGAATTGGGCTCCCGGAATCCTTCGGCTGGAGGTCCCCGGCCACTCCTTTCCCGACGATGTTGAGTCCCGATGGGAGCCTCCGGTCCTGTTCGGCTGGTTCGATTGAAAACGTATTGAATTGACAGCCCCCGGCCTTTGCCCTATCCTCAAGCACCATGAATTCGCTTGCTAAGTCCGATCCTGCTATTCACGCGATCGTGCAGCGTGAAGAACAACGACAGCGCACGAAACTCGAAATGATCGCCAGTGAGAACTTCACCAGTGACGCCGTTCTTGAGGCCGCCGGGACGGTCCTGACGAATAAGTACGCCGAGGGCTACCCCGGCAAGCGCTACTACGGCGGATGTGAGCACGTTGACGAGGCGGAAAACCTGGCCCGGGATCGCGCTCGGAAGTTGTTCGGGGCGGAACACGCCAACGTACAGCCGCACTCCGGCAGCCAAGCCAACATGGCGGTCTATCTGACGTTGCTGGAACCGGGAGACACGATTCTGGGAATGGACCTCGCCCACGGGGGGCACCTGACTCACGGATCTCCGGTCAATATTTCCGGAAAGCTCTATCATATCGTAGGGTACGGAGTCGATCGGGAGACGGAGCGGATCGACTACGATCAGGTGGCGCGGCTCGCTCGGGAGCACAAGCCCCGGCTGATTATTGCCGGAGCATCCGCCTATTCCCGGCAGATCGATTTCGCGCGATTTCGGGAGATTGCCGATGAGGTGGGGGCGTTCTTTCTCACCGATATGGCTCATATCGCGGGCCTCGTGGCCACCGGGGAGCACCCTTCGCCGGTACCTTACGCCCACTTCACTACCACCACCACCCACAAAACGCTTCGGGGTCCCCGCGGTGGGCTCATACTGATTGGAAAAGATGCTGAGAACACAATCGGCGCCACAGCGGCAAAGTCGGGCCGCGTCAAGAACTGGTCGGAGTTGCTGGATTCCGCCGTCATGCCGGGAATTCAGGGTGGCCCGTTGATGCACATCATCGCCGCGAAGGCGGTGGCGTTCCATCAGGCGTTGCAGCCCTCATTTGCTGACTATCAGAAGCAGATCGTCGTCAACGCACGGGCATTAGCGGAGCATCTCACCAAGGGAGGATTGCGGCTCGTGTCCGGGGGGACCGACAATCACCTGATGCTGGTGGATCTATCCTCTCTCGGTATTTCCGGCAAGGATGCGGAGAAGATGCTGGACCGGGCCAACGTCACATGTAACAAGAATGGAATCCCCTTCGATACGCGGAGTCCTCTGGTAACTTCCGGGATTCGCCTGGGAACGCCGGCGTTGACAACTCGCGGTATGAAGGAAGAGGATATGGGCACGGTGGCGGAGGCTATTCTGGAAGTGCTACACGGCAAGGGAGATGATTCGGTCATCGAGCGAGTCGGTGCACGGGTCGCGGAGTTCTGTGGCGGATTTTCTCTGGTTGCCTCAAATTGACAACCCCCGGAGCCATACCTATACTGAATCCGATAGGAAAGACTTGAGATGTCGACTGCGCTTCACCTGACAATCGTCAACTTCACAAAAGGTGCCTACATTATTGTCGAGGGGAAGCAGAACGCCGATCACTTCTACATCCTTCGCAGCGGCAAGGTTCAAATCAGCAAAGAAGTAGAGGTGGTGCAGGAGGAGGGGGGCAATATCCTGGCCCCCGGCGATTTCTTCGGCGTTGTGTCCACGATGTCCGGCCATAGCCACATCGAGACCGCTCAGGCTCTTACTGATTGCAGCCTGATCTCCGTCCATAAGGACAACTTCGGCGATCTCATCGTGAACAACACCCCGGTGGCGATGAAGATAATTCAGGGATTCTCCCGTCGCATGCGATATTTGGATGAGGCGCTGGCCCGGCTCACGCTGCAGCAAAGCCAGGAGCCTGATATCGAACACCTCTTTTATGTGGGGGAGTTCTACGCTAAGCAGAGCCAGTACAACCAGGCCCACTACGCCTATCACCAGTACCTGCGCCACTGCCCTGAAGGCCCCAACGTGGAGAAAACGCGGGAACGACTGGAGAAGATCCAGCCCTATTCCAACGCCGTGTACCTCGATGGAAGTGAGACGGAGTTCACCCGCCAGTATCCCAAGAACACCATGATCTTCTCCGAGGTGATGCCGGGGAAAGAGTTGTACATCATTCAAAAGGGCTCAGTGAAGATCACCAAGATCGTGAACGATACTGAGGTGCTACTGGCGGTACTCAAGGCAGGTGACATTTTCGGTGAGATGTCGCTCATAGAGGACAAGCCTCGTTCAGCGTCGGCAATCGCCTATGAGGACACTCAGCTCCTGGCCGTGAACAAAGAGAACTTTGCTCGCATGGTAAAAAGCCAGCCCCAGATTATTACGCGACTCACGCAGCTGCTGGCGGAACGGATCTGGTTCATCTACAAGCAGCTTGCCAATACACTGCTCACCGACACCGTGGGACGTCTGTACGACGCGTTGCTCATTCAATTGGAGCGACACCGGATTCCAATTCGGTCCGGCGAGGCGTACACCTTCGATTTCGGTACCAAAGAATTAATTAACATGGTGGGTATGCCTATGGGTGAGGGCAAACAGGCGCTTCGGGAACTGCTGAAAAACTCCCGGATCAAGGCACTGGACAACAAGATCCACATCACCGATAAGATGGAAATCGAAAAGCAGGCTAAGTATTATCGCAAGATGCAGAAGATCGAACGCGCCCGGCAGCTCAAGAAGCAGTCTACCTGAGAGCAGTGAAGTCCAAGTCGTTTGTCAATGATTCTCTCCTCATGATCACCGCCCTCATCTGGGGGCTGGCTTTCGTTGCTCAGAGAGTGGGCATGGACCACATCGGGCCGTTTACCTACAACGGAGTTCGTTTCCTGTTGGGGGCAAGCGCACTGATTCCGCTGGCGTTGTGGCGCGCTCCCATGCCACGAGCGCGCTGGGCCGGGCTATCGCGAAACGCCCTCTTCGCGGGCCTGGCGCTATTCGCCGCAGCGAGCCTCCAACAGATCGGCCTGGTGTACACCAGCGCCGGCAACGCCGGCTTCATTACCGGGCTCTACGTGGTATTGGTGCCGATCATCGGGCTTGGTCGGCAGCAGCGGCCGGGGTCGGAACGGTGGATCGCCGTGGCCTTGGCTGTTCTGGGACTCTACCTCCTCAGCGTACAACAGGGACTGGAGATCAATCCCGGCGATCTTTTCGTAATGGGAAGCGCCTTCTTCTTTGCCCTCCACGTGCAGCTGATCGATTACATGTCCCGGCGGAATTCGGCGTTGTGGCTGTCGCTGGTTCAATACGTGGTGGTGGGCTTGGCGAGTCTGGTGATCGGCCTGTTCTCTGAGCCGATCTCTATGGCGGCGTTCCGCGGGGCTACTCCGGCGATCATCTACGGGGGACTGGGATCGATTTCAATCGCCTACACGTTACAGGTGATCGCACAGCGGAACGCTGAACCGAGCCACGCGGCGATCATTCTCAGTCTGGAGGGAACGTTCGCGGCGATCGGTGGATGGCTCATTCTTGGTGAGATTCTCTCGACGCGGGCGCTTGCCGGGTGTGCGCTGCTTCTGGCGGGAATGTTGCTGTCCCAGTTTGCCGCGATCCGCCGTGCGCCGGTGACTCCATGAGGTATTCGCTCCGTATTCTGATCCTGGTCGTCGCTATCTTATTCTCGCTGGCCTTGACCCAGTCGATACGTACCATGGTGTCCTTGTCGCAGGCGGTCGTTGGTCCCGGAGGGGTAGCGGTGGCGCGGAGCAAGCATATCGCCGTCTTCCTGCCGGAGCAGGAGACGTTGTACTTTCAGCAGATTCGTACCGGTGTGTCCTCCGCCGCAGGCCGCTATGATGTGGCAGTGAGCTTCCATCCGATCGGTGCCGATTCCCAGGAGTTTGCGCTGGCGCAGTACTCGGGAATCGACGGCGCGATCATCTATCCGTTTCTGAAGGACGATGAGGTATTGCAGCGGCTGAACGAGCTGGAGCAGCAAGGCATTCCGGTAACACTGGTGGAGCAGGACGTGGCCGACGACTGGCCATGGACGTTCGTCGGCACGAACAACTTCGAAATGGGACGTCGCATCGGCAGCCAGCTGCGGGAGGATCCGCGGGATGGTCCAATCGTTGTGGTCTACAGCGATAAGTCTCCGGCGGTGGCCGCGGAAAAGGAACTGATCGAACTCGGTATGACCACGGTTATGGCGGAGCGGCTCTCGGCTCCAATCATGCGCCGGCAGACGGGGTTGAATCCTCTGGATGCCGAGGCGCTCACGTACCAGCTCTTGCGTTCCGATCCTCCCATCACATCTTTGGTGTTCACCGATACCGACGACACCCTGGCGGCGTTACAGGTCATCATAGATCTGAACCTTGTGGGGGACGTGCAGGTGATCGGGTTTGGTGTCACCGACGCAATTATGGATCATCTGGAACGAGGCGTTCTGGACGCCACGGTGGCCGTGAATCCGCAGCGTATCGGAATTGAGTCGGTGCGGGTACTCGCGGAGCTCATGCGGACAGGGAACGCTCCCGGTTATGTTGACACGGGGGTTGAGGTCATTCGGGGTAACTCGTGATGCGCATGCGCAATTCCTTGCGGGGACAACTGATCTATTCCGCGATCATCGGCTTGGCGATGGTGATCGCCTCCATTATCTACATCCTCTTCGCCACGGTACGCATGCAGCAGATCGTCAATGATCAGTTTCAGGTGGAGCGCGATTTTCAGGAACTGCAACAGGAAGTCGTGGCAATTCGCACACCATTGTTGAACTATCTGTCCAGCAGGTCGTCGCAGGCACTCTCGCGTCTCCTGGTGGAGGAGCAGGTACTGCGCTCCATGGTTCCGGAGGGTCTGGAATTGACCTCGGATCCTGTGGTCCTGGCGGAACGCGAGATCTACTCGTTGTTGCAGTCTTATCTGGACCTCATCCAGCGCGCGATCGACCTCAAGCGCGCCCGGGCGATCGAAGAATACACCGAACTCTACGATGAAATGGTGCGCCTTAATGATCATATTGTGGAGCGAATCGATCGGATCAGTCTGACAGGTCTCAGAGGTGAACTGGCCCGCTACGAAGAGATCATCGAGACCTCCCGGGAGCTGCTGTTCTGGAATCTGTCGGTGATCATTTTGGCGTTTTTTGGTTCAACGCTATGGATACTGATCTCCATTAACCGCGTCACCGATCCCATGAATCAGTTGGCGGCGATGGCTGGTAAAATCTCCGGTGGAAACTTTGATGTTGACGATATCGAGGTGAACACCGTCCATGAGATGGCGGCGGTGATCTCTGCCTTTAACACGATGAAGCATGATATCCGACAGTACATCGGTGAGCTCAACCGACAACAGCAGATAGAACAGGGGTACATGCAGGAGCGGGTGCGCAACTTGAAGATGGAACAACTGCTCAAGCGTATGGAACTGTACACGATGCAGGCGCAGATGAACCCCCATTTCCTGTTCAACACGCTGAATACCGGTGTGCAATTGGCGATTACGGAAGACGCCGAGAAGACCGCCGATTTTATGGAACACCTGGCGCAGTTCTTCCGGTACAATATGCGGGAGAGAAATCTCCTGGTGCCGTTGCGACGCGAAATCGAAAGTCTGGAAGCGTACGTGTACATCCTGCGGATTCGCTTTCCCCGGTCCCTGGATTTCTCGTTGAACGTCTCGGAAGATCTGTTGGATGTGCATACGGTGCCGGCTCTCATGCTGCAGCCTTTAGTGGAAAACTCGGTGATCCACGCCTTCAAAGGAATTGATCGTGACGGGAAGATAGAGGTCAGCATTTGGAAAGAGGACGCCATCGTCTATCTCAGCGTGCGGGACAACGGTATCGGTATCGACCCGGACACCGCCCATCGGCTGCTGGAGCGACACAGCCGGGATGTGGACCACGACTCCAAGGTCCTGGGGCTGGAGAACGTGATCCACCGCTTATATTTCATATTTCCGGATCAAGATGACGTGATCTCAATTAATAGTGAGCCCGGGTGGGGTACAGAAATACTGATTCGAATCGACACGGAGGTGACCCCGTCTATTCCGTTCTGATCGTTGACGATGAAGAGCCGGTCCTCGATAGCTACTCCTACCTGATCGAGTCAGGTCTGGATGATTTTGAGGTGTGCGGTACTGCGCGATCCGGCGGAGAGGCGCTGGCGGCCGCCCACGATCATCGGCCGGACGTGGTCCTCATGGATATCGCGATGCCCGGTATGGACGGGATCGACACCATTCGAGAGTTGCAGCACGAGTTTCCCGACACCCTGTATATCCTGTCTACCGCCTATGAACGCTTTGACCTGGCGCAACGGGCGATCCCGCTTCGGGTATTCGCCTATCTGGTGAAACCGGTGTCACGGAAGCGGTTCATGGAGACACTGTTTCGCGCGAAGGATCATCTCGATGCCGAACGAAACCGCCTCAACCAGCGCCTCGAGGAAGTACAGCACGGAGCGGCCGCACTCTCCCGGGAAGAGGAAAGCTTTATGCTTCTGCTCACGTGGAAACCTTTGGACGAAGCAACCTGGGCGCGGTATCGCCGCCTCTTCGAGCTGAACTCGGACTACGGTGTCGTGGTAGCGGTGGAGCTCTCCACGCGGGACGTATACCCCACCGTGGTAGACAAGATCGAGCGGCGGTATCGGTGCCTGTGGAGCGAATATATGCACCGCCTTCTGATTTATGTGGCTGAATCGGTAGCGCCGGAGACGCTGGACCGGTATATCCGTGGTATCATCGACGGGTTGGTGGGACCTGCGGAGTCCGCGGCGATCGGTGTGGGAAGCCGTCGGAAGTACGATGAGCTTTTTCGGTCGTGTGATGAGGCGTTGGCTGCGCTTCCTGCCGCCGAGGAGTCGAGCCGGCGGGTCCGCCACATTCGCGATCTGGTCCGGTCCCTGCAGCGGGTGGTAGCGAGGGCGCGCACGGCGGAGGATGCGGTGACCAAGTACGAGACGTTCTCCGATGAGGTATTCGCTACGTGGAGCTTCCCGGTGGCAAAGAATCGGGTCGCGCTGGCATTTGAACGGTTGTTGTGGGATTTTGATGAGCGGGTGGGAGACGGGGCGGTTTCGCTCACCATCACAGATCCCGGAATGGACGTTGCCGGGTTCGAGACGCGACGGGAGGTTGACGCGTGGGCGCAACGCGTGTTGCGACGGATGGTGGAGGAGCAGATCCGTCGGGCAGGAACCGGTTGGCCCGAGGCGTTGCACCGGGCGGTACTGTATATCGATGACCACTTCTCCCAACCTCTGAGTCTCGCGGGTGTTGCGGAGCACTGCGAAATCTCTTCCGGGCATCTGAGTCGGGCGTTTTCGGAGCACGTGGGCACGAGCTTTAACGACTACCTGAACTCGATTCGGCTCGAAACGGCGCAACGGATGTTACAGGAAGGACACCACTCGGTGAAGGAGATCGCCTATGCGGTGGGGTACCATGATCCCAACTATTTCAGCCGTATCTTCAAGAAGTTTAAGGGAGTTTCCCCAACTCAGCTGGTCCGGAGGGGGGCGTCCGATGAATAAACGGTGGCTCTTTTCGGTCGTTATACTGTTCATGGTTGGGTTGGTCGTTTCCTGTCCAGGGAGGTCCGGCGAAGGCGGCGAGGCCGGTTCGGAGGGTGCCGAGGACGGACCGGTACGGATCGGGTTTTCCGTGGCGACCGATACCTTTATCATCGAACGGTGGAACAAGGATATCAAGGTATTCAATAGCGCCGCTAATGAACTGGGGGCGGAAGTGCTCCTACAGATGTCCGCCGGCGGAACGCAAGCGCAGATTGAACAGATCCGCTATTTGCTTACGCAAGACATCGACGTGCTTGTCGTTCTTCCCCACGATACCGACATGCTCGCTGGAGTGGTGCGAGCAGCCAACGATCGTGACATACCGGTGATTTCCTATGATCGACTGATTCAAGGTGTTCCGGTACGGGCGTTCATCTCTTTCGACAATAAAAAGGTGGGACGTCTCTTTGGAGAGGCGTTGACGGACGCCGTTCCCCAGGGGCGGTATCTCATCGTGAACGGATCGGTTCGCGACAACAACAGCTATCGCGTGAACTCCGGGCTCTATGAAGTGATCGGGCCATACATTGAGCGTGAGGACATTGAAATCGTCGAAGAGATCTGGCTGGACGCGTGGAGTTCTGATGAGGCGAGGGAACGAATTGGAGAAGTTCTGGAACGTACAACCGATATCGACGCGATCTCCGCTTCCAACGACCAAATCGCCAATGCCGCGATCCAACTTCTTTCCGAGCGACGGATGGCGGGAGAAGTGGCGGTGGTGGGACAGGATGCCGACTTGTTGTCTACGCAGCGGGTTGTGGAAGGGCTTCAGTTGATGACGGTCTACAAACCGATACATAGATTGGCTACTCGTGCGGTGGAGATCGCCGTAGCTATAGCCAAAGATGAAGCCCCGGAGCCGGATCGGTACACGACCAACGATAGCGGCTCAGAGATCCCGTTCTACGTGGAGGAACCGCAGGCGGTATTCAGCTGGAATATGGACGAGACGATCATTCGTGATGGTTTCCACAGCGCGGAAGACGTGTACCGAACGATTGAGCGCGAAGATGAGACAGCACAAAATTAACAATGGCTGAGTGCTAATTTCGGCGCTAATTGTGCGACCTGGTGAAATGTGTACAGAACGAAGAGGATTTTTCCTGTATTCACCGCCGCCAGACCGAGCCACAATTCATTAAATCCCAAACACAAAGGAGTGTTTATGAAACGAATTATTCTTACAACTCTCGCGCTTATGATGGCGTCGGGAATGGCATTTGCCGGCGGACAGGGCGAAGGTACGCTCGATATCGGTATCGCCATGCCCGAGACGCACGTAGAGCGCTGGCAGCGTGATGGAGCCGCGATTCTCGAAGGTGCCGAAGAAATGGGCTATACCGCCGAGGTTACCTACGGCGATGCCGACCAGGGCCTGCAAAACGAGCAAATCCAGAACTTCATCACCAAGGGCGCCCGCGCGCTGATCGTTGGTAACATCAATGAAGGTGTGAACTCGGTCGTATCAGAGGCAGCCGAAGAAGGCATTGTCGTCATCGCGTATGACCGGCTGATTACCGGCTCCGACGCGTACGACTACTACACCACTTTTGACAACTTCAAGGTTGGTGAGTTCCAGGGACAGGCCATTGAGGATGCGCTTGATCTTCAGAACGTCGACAGCGACGATCCGAAATACATCACCCTCTTCGTAGGTTCTCCCACGGACAACAACTCCAACTTCTTCTTTGATGGTGCCATGTCGATTCTGCGGCCGCACATCGAGCGCGGAGCGCTTGAAGTAGTGGGTCCCGCTCCCATGTCCTCCGATGATCCCGCCTTTACGCGGATCGCTACAGAGAACTGGCGTGCGGAAGTTGCGAAGGCTCGGATGGAAAACCTCCTGAGCAATGCTGCTCTCGATGTAACTCTCGATGCGGTTCTGTCCCCCAATGATACTCTTGGTCGAGCCATCATTGAGGCGCTTTCGGCTGATGCCAAGTATGACACCACTGAGACGCTGCCGGTTGTTACCGGGCAGGATGCGGAGCTTGCCTCGGTACAATCGATTGCTGACGGTCGCCAGTACATGACGGTATTCAAGGATACCCGTAATTTGGCCGCCGGTGCCGTCCAACTGGCTGATGCCCTTCTCAGTGGTGAAAGCACGCCTGAGATCGACGGTGCGCGCCTTGACACCGAGACCTACGATACCGGCATGAAAGTCGTCAACTCCTACCTGTTTGAGCCGGTCATTGTGACTCAGGACAACTGGGAAGAGGTCATGGTCGGTAGCGGCTACTATTCCGCCGAAGACTTCGACTAATCGAAGCAAACCCACTTCGGACTCCGGTTCCGGATATAATCCGGCGCGTTCGCGCCGGGTTCTCCGGGGCCGAGTTTTTGTTTATTGTTAACAGGACATAAAGGAATGAGTACCAGTACCAGCAACGACACAATTCTTGAAGTACAGCACGTCACGAAAGACTTTCCCGGTGTACGCGCCCTTGATGATGTAGGCTTTCGTGTCAAAAAGGGCGAGATTCACGGCATCTGCGGAGAAAACGGCGCCGGAAAATCAACGCTCATGGGCGTCGTTAGTGGTGTACATCCCATAGGCAGCTACGCCGGGACCGTCCTGATCCACGGTCAGGAAACCCATTTTCGCAGTGTTCGTGACAGCGAGAAGATGGGTTTGACGATCATGCACCAGGAGCTTGCGCTCAGCCCGTATCTTTCGATCTACGAGAATATGTTTCTCGGACATGCCAAGACCCGCTTTGGTGTCATTAACTGGGATGACTTGCTGGAGAAGTCACGAGGTTATCTGGAACGCGTCGGGCTGAAGGAACCGCCGGAGACGGTGGTGAGCAAGATGGGAGTCGGCAAACAGCAGCTCGTCGAGATTGCGCGGGCACTTTCCAAAAATACCGAGATCCTTGTTCTTGACGAGCCCACCGCTTCCCTGAACGATGAAGAGAGCGACGAGTTACTCGACCTCATCGTTGAGCTCAAAAACGAGGGCCTCACGTGCGTCCTGATCTCCCATAAGCTCAATGAGGTATTGAAGGTATCGGATGAGATTACCGTGCTCCGTGACGGAAAGTCGATCAATACCTATGACACTCGCACCCAGGAAGTGACCCGCGCGAAGTTGATCAAGGATATGGTCGGGCGCGAAATGAACGCTCTTTATCCGGAGAAGACCCCGAACATCGGGGATGTGATTTTCGAGGTCAAAAACTGGACCGTGCATCATCCCGAATTCCACGACAAGAAGGTTGTCGATAACGCCTCATTCAACGTGCGCAAAGGAGAGATTCTCGGCTTCTGTGGCCCAATGGGTGCCGGACGTACTGAGCTGATGATGAGCATTTTCGGCAAATCGTACGGGGCCAACGCTTCCGGTGAGGCTTTTCTCCATGGCAAGAAGATCACGCTCTCATCGCCGCACGATGCGATAAAAAAAGGTGTAGGGTACGTCTCTGAGGACCGCAAGGCTCTGGGGCTCGTGCTTATTCAGACTGTCAAAAACAACATCACCAATTCAAGTCTTCCGCAGCTCTCCCGGATGGGAATCGTCGATTCCAATGCTGAGATAGAGGCTGCCGAGCGCTATCGGCGCTCACTCAATATCAAGACTCCCTCCATCCATCAGATGGTGCAAAACCTAAGCGGTGGAAACCAGCAAAAAGTTGTGCTCAGCAGAAGCCTTCTGGCGGAGCCGGAGATCTTTATCGTCGATGAACCGACACGGGGAATCGATGTTGGCGCCAAGTACGAGATCTATACGATTCTCAATGAGCTGGCCGCGCAAGGTAAGAGCATTATCATGGTTACCTCGGAACTGCCCGAGGCGATCGGTATGGCAGATAGGATCTACGTCATGAATGAGGGCCAGATAAAGGGCAGCCTCACTCGTGACGAAGCCACCCAAGAAGGCATTATGCACATGGCCCTGAGCTAACAGTCGGAGAGAACCAATGGCGGATTCGAGTACAACTCCTCATACAATGTCACTTGGTCAGCTACTCAAGAAGAACGTTCGAAGCTATTCGATGTTCATCATGCTGGCCCTTATCTTTATCGTGTTTGCCGTACTAACCAACGGGATCAACTTCTCCCCGCGGAACGTTGCAAACATCTTTATGCAGAACAGTTACATCCTGATTCTAGCATCGGGAATGGTTCTGGTTATCATCATCGGTAATATCGACCTCTCGGTGGGCTCTATCGCGGCGTTCACCGGCGCGATCGCGGCGATGACCTACAACACTGGATTGGGACTCGTTCCGACGGTCATCTTTACCATGCTGATCGGCGCGGTGATCGGCGTGTGGCAGGGCTTTTGGATCGCCTTCAGGCGAGTGCCCTCGTTTATCGTTACGTTGTCCGGGATGCTTCTGTTCCGGGGTCTCACCTATGTGATCACCAACGTCAGTCCGGTCTCTCTTCGAGATGATGGATTTGCACGGATCACCTCCGGATTTATCTCTCCCGAGGCTCTTATCGTGGGCGAGACGCACCTGCTGCCGTGGATCGTTGGGGCTGCGCTCGCGGTATTCGCCGTGGCCTCCTCCTATTTCACCAGGCAAAATCAGAAGCGCAAAGGCTTTACGATCGCTCCCGTCTCGGCTTTTTTGTTGCGGAACGTGTTTATCGTTGCCTTGATCGCTGTCCTGTCGTGGAAGTTTGCCGAGTTCCGGGGGCTCCCAATCGTGGGTATCGTGTTGGCGATCGTGGTGACGATTCTGACGTTTGTTACCAACCGGACCGTTTTCGGCCGATACGTGTACGCCGTCGGCGGTAACGCCCGCTCGGCCAAACTCTCCGGAATCAACGCGGAGCTGGTGGAGTTCTTCGTATTCGTGGTGATGGGAAGTCTTGCGGGGCTTGCAGGCCTCGTTTTCGCCGGATACATGAACTCAGCGCTTCCCCAGGCTGGTCAGCTCTTCGAGTTGGACGCGATCGCCTCGGTTTTCATCGGGGGGGCTTCCATGAGCGGTGGCATCGGTACTGTGGTCGGAGCGATCGTCGGTGGTCTGGTCATGGGTGTGATCAATAACGGAATGTCACTTATGAACATCGGTGTCGACTGGCAGTATGTGGTGAAGGCACTCGTGCTGTTGCTGGCGGTCTATTACGATATCTACACGCGAACTAAGGCGGGCTTGGCGTAAGAACGGATCTTCAATTTGGTGGGAGTGGGGGTCGTCGGCTCCCTTCGACCCGCCTCCGTTGCTAAAACGGCATCCTGCCGTTTTGCGCTCCAGGTGTTCGCGCCGCAACCTCGTTTCAAATCCGC
>JBBDTM010000077.1:34011-70851 GCA_040904425.1 Alkalispirochaeta sp. | reverse complement strand
CATCCTGCCGTTTTGCGCTCCAGGTGTTCGCGCCGCAACCTCGTTTCAAATCCGCCCCAACGCCAAAAAAAGCGGTGCCCGGCATGAAGCCGACCACCGCTTTTCTTCGGGCTGGGCGGATTTGAACCGCCGACCCCTTGTCCCCCAGACAAGTACGCTAAACCCCTGCGCTACAGCCCGAATCGACGGCAAGAATAGCACCGCCCGCGACGGAGTGTCAATTATCAGCGACGTGTGTCTGTCGAAACCAATGCGCTTTCGCTTGCGTTCCTGAGAGCGTAGGCTTAGCCTATGACTATGACAGTAGACATACGTTCCAGCTATATGGGGCTGCCCTTAACGTCACCGGTCATTGCCGCCAGCTGTGGTATTACCGGTTCGGTGGAGAACATCCGACGTCTGGAGGCGGCAGGGGCAGGGGCGGTTGTTCTAAAGTCACTCTTCGAAGAAGAGATCGTCGCAGAAATGGATGGAAGCCGGGTCAGAATGGAGCGGCCAGGTTTTGCCTTCCCGGAGACCGCGGAGATGGAGGGGTACATCGACGAGGACGGCGGCATGACGACCTATCTTAAGCTGGTGAGCGACGCGAAGGAGCAGGTGAAAATTCCGGTTATTGCCTCGGTGAACTGCTTTTCCGCCGGACGGTGGACCTCGTTTGCTGAACTCGTGGAGCGGGCGGGCGCGGACGCCCTCGAGCTCAACGTATTCCTCATGCCTTCCGACGTCCATGCTACGGACTCACGAGTTTTTGAGCAAACCTATTTCGATATCGTTCAGGCGGTACAGGATCAGGTGCAGATCCCCGTAGCGATCAAGGTGAGTTACCATTTCACGCTCTTGGCGCGCACGCTGAAAGCGCTGTCGGAAACGGGTGTTGCCGGGCTGGTTCTGTTCAATCGATTCTTCAATCCGGATTTTGACCTCGATTCGCTGGAGATCATTCCCGCCAATGTACTGAGTTCACCGGAGCTTCTCCATCTCTCTCTCAGATGGGTGGCGATCCTGCGGGGTCAGGTGAGTGTCGATATCGCCGCATCCACCGGAGTGCACGATGGAGAGGCAGTCATTAAGCAGATTCTTGCTGGAGCGAACGCCGTGCAGGTGGCATCGGTACTCTATCGCTCTGGAATTGAAACGATCGGCGCCATGAACGATCGGCTCCGGGAGTGGATGGGCGACCACGGATACGCTCGGATAGAGGATTTTCGTGGCCGTCTGAGTCAGGCGCAGGTGGCGGATCCCGCCGCCTTCGATAGAGTGCAATTCGTGCGGAACTATCGAGGATTCAGTTTGGACGAGTGAACGGCGCAGGTGTGAACGACGGGTGTTGCGGGCAAAAAAGTGGCCGGCAGCCAACCGGCTACCGGCCGAGGATGTATGGAATCACCAGCACCAGAGGCATCGCCACCCCGAATGCTGAATGGCCCCCAAGAATCAATCCGCCCGGGATACCTCGCCGCTGGCAACCAAGCGGATCCCCAGACCACGCCAATCGTCAAGTACGACGTCTCCCACATGAACGGGAGCCTCAACCTCGATCTTACGCGACTCCGCGGCCAGATCTAGGAGCAGACCCTTCGGCATCGGCTCCGGCGTCCAGACGGGAACCAGAGGGCTGGTACCGTTCGTGACCTTCACGCTGGTGGGAAGTACGCGGCGCGGGTCCTTGATCTCTTGCTCCACATATTCCTTCCCCAACTTGCACTTGTTCCCGCTGATATTGAGGATCTCGTCGTCGGGTCCGAGCATCGTCTGGACCTCACAGCCTTGCGGACACCTCAGGCAAATATCAGTCCGGGTTCGGTAGTCACCTTGTTTTTCTTCGCTCATTTCAATCGTTCCTTCAAGAAATGTTTGCTACCAGCTCATTGGTCTCAGTGGCCTTGAGCTTCTCGATATCCCGGGGTTTGAGCTTTCGAATGATCATTTCCGCAGGACGAGCGTACTGCTCACGGAAACTCATGACTGGTTCCGAGTCGGCGTCAAGCTCGACCTTGACCATCCGCTCCAACAATGAGTTGGGCCGCATGCTCAGGTAGACATCGCGATCCCCCAGATCGTCGATAAAGATCTGCTGCGGAATGATGCTTCCCACATTTGCTCCGGGCTTGATGCGAATCGCCCGGGATCCTTCGTGGTGGTTCTTCTCCTGGGATGCAGCGTATCGGCCGGCGCTAAAGCCTGCGATCTCACCGGCCTTGCTTACATAGTCCACGAGATCGTAAATGGCGGTCACGTTCCCTGCGGCAAATATGCCGGGGACGTTGGTGGCCATGTCTGAATCCACGATAGGTCCGTTGGTACGAACGTCGATCTGAACACCAGCTTTCCGGGAGAGTTCGTTCTCGGGAATGAGACCTACCGACAACACCAGTGTGTCACACTTTATGAACTCTTCCGTTCCCGGCACGTGATCCAGGTTTTCGTCCACTTTTATCGTTTCGATCCCCTCTACCCGGCGCTCGCCGTAGATCTTGTTTACCGTCGTGCTCAGGTGCAGTGGAATGTTGTAGTCCTGCAAGCACTGAACGTAGTTACGACGAAGCCCTGTGAGGAAGGGGAGGAGCTCCATCACTCCCAGGACTTTGGCTCCCTCGATCGTAAGTCGCCGCGCCATAATCATCCCGATATCGCCACTTCCGAGTACGACGATTTCGTTGCCCGGCATATAGCCTTCAATATTGACCAAGCGCTGTGCGGTGCCGGCGGTGAAGATCCCGGCGGCCCGGGTACCGGGGAGACGGATCTGCGCTCGGGTGCGCTCCCGGCAGCCCATCGCAAGTACTACGGCTCGCGGCCGGTAATGCTGGTAGCCGTAGTAGCTGCTCATCGTATAGATATCCAGCTCCGGAGTCAGGTCAACGACCATCGTGTCCAGCATGATGTCAACCGGAAGTTCCCGCAGCGCGGTCTCATAGCGATGAGCGTAGTGCGGTCCTGGGAGATCCTCGCCGAAGTTGATCGCCCCGAACCCGTTGTGGATACACTGCGGAAGAATTCCGCCGAGCGAGTCGTTGCGTTCGATCACCAGAACCTTTCCCTTGTTTGCGTTGTACGCTTCGATGGCCGCGGAGATTCCCGCGGGGCCGCCACCGATCACGATTACGTCGTAATTGGTATTGACGTCCATTACACTACTTCCTCTTTGGTTTGCCGATACAGGAACACTGATCCCGGTCCCTTCTTCGTGATTTCCGTCATGGACATGCCCAATTCCCGAGCCAGTATTTCCATCGTGCGAGGGTAATCGAAGCTTCCCTGGCACCGGCCGGTTCCGAGCCAGGTGCGACGCTTAATAGCATCGTAGGTTTTGGCCGGAATGGGAGAGTGAATCGCGTCCAGGATCTCCCCCTCGGTTACTTCTTCGCAGCGACAGACGATGCGGCCGTACGCGGGATTCGCTTTGACGATCTCCGCGCGTTCCGCGTGGTCCATTTCTTTGAAGCGCGGAATGCGGTGCCGCTTGGGATTCCAATCGGCCTTTTCCTTGAGGGAAACTCCCTCACCGCGGAGCAGTTCGCCCACATATTCAGCGATGGCCGGGGCGGAGGCATATCCCGGTGACTCGATTCCCGCCAGGTTTACGAGGCCTTTCACCGCCTTGGAGACTTCGATCAGGAAATCCTTGCGGTGACCGTCCGGCTTGTAATTTCCGCTGGCTCGGAGTCCGGCGAAGGTGGCGATGACGCCGCGGGGAGAAACCATCGGCACCAGTTTCTTGGCTCCCTCGAGGATCTCATGCATCCCAGATTCCGTCACGGAATGGTCTTCCTTGTCACCGGTGGGATCGCTGTTGGGGCCGATCATCGTGTTGCCGTGGGTCGTGGTGGTCACCAGGATTCCCTTTCCCTTCTTGCTGGGCATCGGAAAAAGCACGTTGCTTACGCGAAACGTTGATTCGTCGAAAACAAAATACTCACCGCGGCGAGCGGTGATCTCAAACTCCGGATGATCACCGACCATGTGCAGAATCTCGTCCGAGTGGACGCCGGCGGCGTTGATGAACCAGGACGCGCTAAACGTACCCTGGCTGGTCTCCACGGCCTTCAGGACCCCGTCTTCTACCACAGCTCCTCGAACCTCGGCATCCAGGATGAACTCCACCCCGTTTGTAGCGGCGTTTTCCGCGGCGCCCAAAACTCCCTGAAACGCGTCAACCACGCCGGCGGTGGGCGTACTCAATGCTCCCGTGACATCTGGGCTCAAGTGCGGCTCCATTTCCAGAACCTGTTCCCGAGTGAGGATTTCCAGCCCTTTCACACCGTTTTTCTGTCCCTGTTCCAGCAATGGATACAGGCCACTCTGTTCTTCAGCTCCAACCGCAACGATCAGCGCCCCGGTGTTCTCTATCGGAATCTCCAGGTCGGGAGCGATCTGATACCAGAGCTCGTTTCCACGCACATTCATCTTCGCTTTCATCGTTCCCGGCTCCGGATCATGTCCGGAGTGGACGATGGCACTGTTTGACGTGCTCTGGCCCATACCAATATCTGCTTCTTTTTCCAGTACGGCTACTGATAGCTCGTACTTGGAAAGTTCGCGGGCGACCATAGATCCGACGATTCCGGCCCCAATGATCACCACGTCGTAGTTTCGCTGATTCACGACGTCACCTCGACTTCTTTGTGGGGATTATTTCTCTCACCTCTAGGTTAGACCCGGTATGAACATCTGTCAACGAAAGAGATACAAAAGTTCACTCGGCAGTTTTTTCGCTCAGCATTTTGAAGATCACCGCAGTGTATCTGTCGTGAAAAGAACATAAATATCTATTATTAAATAATTTAAAGACCTCGTACGGTACTACGGACGTTTGCAAAAGTTTTTGTTGACGGCTGTTCAGAAGGGGTGTAGCATTTTTTCATCGGTGGTTACAAACGTCAGTCGGCGTTGTACTACCGTAACAAATCTCTATTTCTGGTTGGAGGCACACATGGATTTCACTCCAATGGCAATGTATCTTGCCGAGGTCGTCGGCGATCCGAAGATAGGCGAAGGAGGTTAGATAGCAAGAACTGGGTGTTTCCGAAGAGCGCGGTATGGTGTTGGAAGAAGCGGCAGGGCGCAAAAGTGAGTACAGTCACAGCGGTATAGGCCTCGTCGTCGAGGCGGAAATCGCATCGATCAAAGGACTTTTGGGTTCCCGTGGAGGCCTGGCTCAGATAACAAGAACGGTCTAATGGACTTAAGAAAGGAAATAATGCATGGAAACTAAACGAAAGAACTTGCGGGTGCTTGGAATTGCCCTGGGCCTATTGCTGCTCAGCGCGATCGGTGCATCCATTGTGCAGACATCAGGGGGGAAGGTCGAAATAAAAGATCTTCGCTGGGAAACTCCCTCCGGGCGTCTAATGAGTGCTCTGCTCTTTATTCCGGAGAATGCAACCAACGAGAAACCCGCTCCGGGAATTGTCACGAGTCACGGGTGGTACAACAACCGAGAAATGCAGGACCTCAATTATGTTGAATGGTCCCGCCGTGGGTATGTGGTTATTTCAATTGATATGTACGGTCACGGCCATTCCGATGTAGTCGCACCCGAGCAGTGGCCGGAGGCTGGTACCGGGATGTACGATGCGGTGAAGCTGATGGCGGATCTACCTTACGTAGACACCGACCGTATCGGGGTAACAGGCCATTCCAACGGAGCACGGGCGGCCAACTATTCGATTATAGAAGACAACCAGCGGGATGAACCTCTCATTAGTTCGGTGCTGCTGGTTGCGGTTGACGCCATGTACACCACTCACCCTGATGAGCCGCGCTATACACCCTTTGTACAGCCCGACGACAGGGCTCCCTATACCAATAACTACGGAAGCAGAGACGTGGGAATAGTCGCCGCCCAGTTTGATGAGTTCTTCTTTCGCACAGTCAAGGAAGACGGTAGTCGGACCGTTCCGGGGGAGTACATCGATACCGACTACGCGCAGTCATTTTTGCATTTCGGCACTGATCCCGACCAGGCCGGAGAGACCCGCAGCAGCGATACGTTTTATACCCAAGAGATTGACGGAGAAACGGCACTGCGAGTCATTTACAATCCCTATCAAATCCATCCGTGGAACCACTTGTCCACAGAGGTCGCCGGAAACGGGATTGAATACTTCGAAGAATCTTTAGGAGCACCAAACAAGATAGCTCCTTCGAACCAGATTTGGACTATCAAGCTTCTGTTCAACTTCATAGGTTTGATCGGCTTAGTAATGTTTGTGGTCAGTCTTTCAAAGTTCATGCTGTATACCGAAAGCTTCGCATCGCTTCGGGCGTCGGATGAGGTTAAGCCGCAGCCTGCATTGGATAAACAGGGCAAAATCTGGTTTTGGGGCGGATCTTTCTTAACGGCTGTTGTTGCCTACTTTTCTTATCTCAATCTGTATAACTGGACCGTTGCCACACGTCCGGACTTCTTCCCCCAGCGTCCCCCCTATTTTATCGGTGTATGGGCGGCCTTCATGGGTTTGGTCATCGGCATCGTGCTGCTTGTAACATACAAGTTCTACTCGAAACAGAAGGGATTAGATTTACGCGAATCCGGCATCTCAATGAACCGGAAGAACGTTCTGAAAACTATCGCTCTTGGCGTGGTGGTAGTGGCGTCCACTTTCGGTCTGGTTTTCCTGGCGGACTATTTTTTCAAAGTTGATTATCGGGCTTGGGTCATAACCGTTAGAACCTTTACTCCCGACAAGATCGCGATCGGATTAAAGTACGCCCCCTTCTTCTTGCTCTACTTTGTACTTAACTCCGTAGCAGTGAACAGTTTCAATTACTTTAAACTGTCAGACAAGGAGTGGCTTAACACCGCGGTAGTAGCCGGCTTTTCCGCCCTTGGTCCGGCGGTAATAGTCGCGGTTCAGTACATCACCTTTTTTGCGACCGGAGAGGTCTTTTATACCCATGTGTCCAACATTATTGGTATTTGGCTCTTCCCGATCGTAGTTATTCTGCCTGTGGCGGCGATTGTTTCGCGGAAGATCTTCCGTGCCAGTCGCAATCCTTATTTGCCGGGTATTATCATGGGTCTAATTGTGACCATGATGCTGGTCAGCAACACGCTCACCCAGCTGTAGAGATGGGTTAACCGCTTCTCTTCGTCAATGACCCAGTGAGGTTCATTGACGAACAGCTTTCCAGCCCCCGGTCTACTGACCGGGGGCGGCTGTGCGCGGGACCTCGTGTTACAAGAAATCATTGCAAAAATTATAGGCGCAACACAAAATGGGAGCATATGGACAAGCAATACGTATTAGGCTTTGACGCTGGTACCACCAGCAGCCGCGCGATTCTGTTTGACCATGACGGCGAGATCGTCTCGGTTGCACAGGCGGAATTCCCCCAGATCTATCCCAAGCCGGGCTGGGTCGAGCATGATCCGATGGAAATCTGGGGATCCCAGAGTGGTGTTGCCCGCGAGGTAATCGAGAAAGCCGGTGCCAAGCCGGAAGATGTTGCCGGTATCGGCATTACCAACCAGCGCGAAACCACTATCGTGTGGGAGAAGAGCACCGGCAAGCCGATCATGAACGGTATCGTTTGGCAGGATCGCCGCACCGCCGGTATCTGTGACCAGATGAAGAAGGACGGATTTGAGGACTACGTAAGAGAGAACACCGGTCTGGTGATCGATGCGTATTTCTCCGGAACCAAAGTCAAATGGATGCTGGACAACGTTCCCGGTGCCCGGGAGAAAGCCGAAAAGGGTGAACTGCTCTTTGGTACGGTTGATTCGTGGCTGATTTGGAAGCTTACCGGTGGTAAGGTGCACGTCACCGACTATACCAACGCCTCTCGCACGTTGATGTTTAACATCAAGACATTGCAGTGGGACGAGAAGCTGCTCAAAGAGCTCGGCGTTCCGAAGTCGATGCTTCCGGAAGTGAAACCCTCCAGTGAGATCTATGGTCACACCGACGAAAAAACGTTCGGTGGCGCCAAGATCCCCGTGGCCGCTGCAATTGGTGACCAGCAGGGTGCGCTATTCGGTCAGGCGTGTTTCGAGGTCGGTATGGCCAAGAACACCTACGGCACCGGTTCCTTCGTCCTGATGAACACCGGAACGGAGCGGGTTGCCTCCAAGACCGGACTGCTCACCACGATCGCATGGGGTCTCGACGGAAAAGTTGAATATGCGCTTGAAGGCGCGATCTTCGTTACCGGCGGCGCCGTGCAGTGGTTGCGGGACGAGTTGAAGATTGTTGCCGACGCCGCCGACACAAACTACTTTGCCAGCAAAGTAGAAGACACCAACGGCGTGTACATGGTACCGGCTTTTGTCGGTCTCGGCGCTCCCTATTGGGACCAGTACGCTCGTGCGGCGATTGTGGGAATCACCCGCGGTGCCAACCGTGATCACATCGTTCGAGCAACGCTGGAGTCGATCGCGTACCAGACGCGCGACGTTGTGGACTGCATGGAGAAAGACTCCGGCATCCAGGGCAAAGAGCTCAAGGTTGACGGCGGTGCTTCAATGAATGACTTTCTGATGCAGTTCCAGGCCGACGTCCTTGGCGTTCCGGTCATGCGGCCGAGAATCGTTGAGACTACCGCCCGCGGTTCTGCGTTCCTCGCCGGGCTGGCTACCGGGTTCTGGGGAAGCAAGAGCGAGCTTGTGAATGCGTTTGAACTCGAGCGCAAGTTCGAGCCCACCTTCGATAAGGCCAAACGTGAAGCTCTGTACAAGGGCTGGCAGAAGGCCGTCAAGAAGGCGATGGATTGGGAAGATCACTAGACCAGCCCGTTTACGCTAATGGCTGACTATGAACGCCCCCGGCCCAGGTCGGGGGCGTTCTTGCGTGCGGCGGCCATGCCCGCGGGGAGGGCCGGCCGGCGCCGGCTAACACACGGGAGGGTGGACGCCCGACAGGTCTCGTGGGGTCGGCCTGCACTACCGGCGACCGATAAGCTGTTCCAGTCGATCCTGGGTAAGTTCCAGATAGAGGGGGCGTCCATGGGGGCACCGCGGCTCCGGAAGAGCCAGCGTACGTTCGGCCAGCTCCAACGCCATGATTCCATCCAAGTAGTCACCAGCTTTTAATGCCGCCTTGCACGCCATTTCCGCGATGAATTTCCGGTCCAGCGCGTCATGAAGCCCGCCGAGATCCAGAATCGTCTCAATGAGATCCTCGGAGTTTTCCCGGTATTCGCCGGGCATCGCGGTGAGCTGCCACCAATGGACGGCAACCCTCTCCAGAATTATTCCGATTTCCCGATACTCATCCTGGTGTTGCTGCAGAAGCTGATCCTGGTCCGGGGAGACCTCAAACTCATCCGGCACTAATAGGTTCTGGGAGGTTCGCGCCGCGGCAAATCGGTCGTACAGCAACCGTTCGTGGGCGGCGTGCTGATCGATAATCCAAGCGGTCCCGCCGCGTTCCACGACCAGGAACGTGCCGAAAAGCGTGCATCGATACACCAGCTGATCCGCATCCGGTACCGCCCGGGTGTGGTGGTCGAAATGTGCCTTGGCCCGCCAGGGAGGTTTTGAGGGCGGCGACGCACCACCGTAACGCCGAGATTGTGGTGTGCCGTCGGTACTGCCGCGATCCAAATCTGGCGCGCGGGCGGAGCGTGATTGCTCGCGTCTGGGACCGGCCGGTGCGGGAGTACCCGAAGTGGCGGGAGGCGGCTGATCGCCGGCATGCAGCGGCCAGAGGGTGCTCTCAAACGAAGTGGATTGCACCGTCCACGCTCGCAGGAACGATCGCAGAACCTCTACGATGCGGTGGTGGATCTCACCCCCGTTCCGTAATCGCACTTCGCGCTTGGCAGGATGGATGTTGAAATCTGCCAGAGCGGGATCGATGTCGATCAGTACCGCTGCCGCCGGAAAGAGGCCCCCGTGCTGGACATCCTGGTAGGCGTACTCAACCGCCTGGACGAGTTTGTATTCCCAGACTCGGCGGCGATTCACAAAGATCTGAATCATCCTGCGGTCGCGGCGGACGATGGAAGGTTCCGCGGCAACGAGCTGCAGGGAGAATCCCTCCCCGCTTCCGGAAAGTTCATAGAGGCTCTGCGGGGGTACTTTGGGCCCGAAAACAGCCGCCACACGCTCCAGTTGGGATTGTTGCGGCAGCGAGTGGGGTGATCCGGCACCGCTGGAGTGAGAGAATCGCACCTCCGGAAACGGGAGGGCCTTATCGAGAATGACGTTTCGGATCGCCTGGGTCTCTGCCTGCGGCCGCGAAAGAAAGCGCCGGCGGGCGGGGAGATTGGCGAAGAGTCTGCGCACCTCGACCGTGGTTCCCGGCGTAGGTGGCGCGGTCTGTATCCCGACCAATTCCCCCTGGCGCACCGTCAGGATTTGGCCGGAGGTGGCTCCCCGCTCAGCCGACCTGACGGAGAGCTCACTCACCGCCGCGACACTTGCCAGGGCCTCGCCACGAAATCCCAGACTACGACTCTGCTCCAGGTCCTCGATACGCCGGATCTTGCTCGTGGCGTGCGGCTGCCAGCAGAGTTCGAGGTCGGCGGCGTTCATGCCACGGCCGTCGTCATGAACACGAATGAGCTCCGATCCGCCCTCTTCCCAGGAAATATCGATCGTCCCGGCTCCGGCATCGAGACTGTTGTCAACCAGCTCGCGGATCACCGATGCGGGACGCTCAATGACTTCACCGGCGGCGATCCGCCGGGACACTTCCGGTGGCAGAAGTGCCACCGGATTCGGCATATCCATGCCGGGTACTAGAACCCGATCTGTGTTTGAATTGCAACCGTCGGGGCCATCCGGGGGCGACCGCTATCATCGTAGTCGATATCGCCCTCTTCATCGCGCACGGCGGCGGTTGTCACCTGGGCGACGATCCGAACGACGTCGTTAAACGGATACGCCGCATAGCCGTTCAAGGTGGTGTCCGCATCAAAGAGGGTTGCGTCTTCATACTCTCCCCATCCGGCTACAGTGGCGGCGAAATGGGTACGACGATAGGTGAGACCCGTCTCTATCCCAAACGGCAAGAGTCCGTCCTGCAGGTCCATCGAAAGGAGAAACTCATCCTGGTCGCTTCCTTGCCACGTACCGGTGTCAGTCACCTCCCACGGCCAGGAATACCCCGCCGAGAGATAAATCAGACCCAGCAATGACGCCCCGGCTTCACCGGCAACTCCCATGGTGCGCACGTCGTACCGGTCCGCCTCCGTGTCGGAGAGGTAATCCAGCGTGCCTTCGGCATAGGTTCCCCGCAGGCGGTCGTAACTGGGACCGTAAAACGCCGGACGAAAGATGCCGTCAAAGCTACGGTACTCAAGACGGTAATCGAGGAACGTGACGTTGCCCCGGACGCCGGCGGTCCAACCAAAGTTCTTCAGCTCTCCGGAGGAGAAATCCACCAGGGCGTCTGTCTTGAGCCCGCTGTTAATCGATTCGCCATTGTAGGTGGTGTCCTCTCGCAGGTATGGGATCAATCCGCCCCCTTCAGCAAAACCGGTGAGCGACAGAATTTCCCGTTGGATTACGGGGATCTCTATATCCATCCCGACGTTGAGAAACAGAGGATCCGCAGATTGCACCGCCTCCGCCGCCGGGAGGTTCGGCTGATTTCCGGGGGCGATATCGGTAATCGCACTGAGTCCCACCGCCGCCGAAGTTACCGGCATGGCTGGACGGAAATAGATCCGACCGGCGTAGATTTCGGGATCCGCCAGGTCGTTCACCACCGTCTCCATTCCCCAGCGATCCAGGTCGAATCCGAGGTTAAATCCGATTCGCCGGACGGTGGGAAAGTCTGTGTCGTTGGCGTAATTCCGCATAAGAAGCCCCTGACCAACCGTCAAGTTGGAAAGATTCCCCGTCTTGAAATAGAATCCATCACCGCGCGTTCCGAACTCCAACGACTTGATCTTGAGTGCCACGTCGGTGGCAAGGTCTTCCAGAGCAACCAGCGGTTCATTCGACCAATCCTGGTCGCTTCCGAAGGACCATTCGTTGTTGCCTTCCGGCTGGTACCAATCCCCCGAATCGAAGAGATTCTCGCGATACGTTATTGGAAGGTAGAGCTCCATAGAGAGCCTCCCGACCGAAAAGCGCGGCTGAAACACCGCCTGGGCCCACGTCTCTTTGTTGATCGTCACCGACCCGACTTGAAGACCCGAGATCCGTGCCAGGTTTTCGAACAAGCGATCTCCAACACCGTCCGACTCCTCTTCCTCCGGCTCGTCGCTGACCTCCGGGACCGGTTCCGAAATCACCTCCGCCGGTTCATCCTCTTCGGTATCCTCCGAATCCTCGCTGGGGGCGGGAACGTCGGCAGGATCAAGGGTAACGAACTCAAGCCCTTCCCGCCGTTCCTGGATCTCTTCTTCGCTCATGATTTGCGGCTGGAACTGGTCATCGTAGACGTTGGCCCGTTGACCGGCACCGAGAGAGATCGTCTCTCCCGTGAGACCGGACTCGAACGCCACTTCGCCGGAGAAGACATACAGTTCTTCCACCGCCGCTTCCGCCGTTTCTGCTCCTTCTTCCGCCTGTTCCGGTATCGCTGTGAGTCCGAAGTCGGTCCCGCGTACGCCGGCCACTGCGGTTGGCGTACGTACCGAGTAACGGCTTTCATCGCCTTGGATCAGGCGAGACGCTACCATTCGCATCCGACCCCGTTCCATGGCGAAGGAATTCTCTTGAGCGCCCTCTCGGCCCTGAAGGCCTTCTACGATGAAGCGGGTGTCGGGGCTGACGCGAATGATACTCCCGTTCGGCTCGAGACGGATCTCCGCGGAGGTATCTTCGGTGATGATCTGGTCTCCCGGATTTAGAGCTATCCCGATATAGAAATTAACATCGAAGTCGTCGGCGTCGCGGATTTGCAGCTCCTGATCGTCGTCGAAGTACTCCAGGATTGCCACCGGATCGGATTGAGCGAAGGCCATTGCCGCCGCGAAGAACAGGACGGATACCAGTACTATGCGTTTCATCGTCGGTCTCCTTAGAACGTGATCGCGGTTTCGAGCCCGGATGAGACGACCCACGGGTCATCACCGGAGGAGTCAGGATCGTACACCAGGTCGTACACCATGGAGACAACCACGGGGCCCGACCTGATGCTTATCCGAGCACCAATGATAGCATCCTCGGCGGTGACAAGATCGTCCCAGCCGCGAAGATTGAATTTGGTGTAGGCCGCCTCCGCACTGAGGCCGGCGAAGCCGGGTACCACCCCTTCAGCGATCGCCAGTTGACTACGGAGCTCCGGATAGGCGCCCGTATCCACCGCGAACGGCCCGGAGACGGTGCTGGTAAACACCAGAGCGTCATCAAGCATACTGAAACCGATTCTGGTCCACCAGCCGGCGCCCCCTTCGACGATTTCCTCTCCGTTGTAGACGTTGAGGCGATCAATTCGGCGCCGGTCGTAGGTTCCATCAAAGTACTCCGGTACAAAATTGTCCTCAGTGACACGAATCTGTGCTCCGTAGATCAGGAATCCCAGGAGCCGGCCGCCGGCACCTACCATGCCACCCAGACGATCCTCCTGGAACGCGAGATCGCCGAACGCCGCAAGCGAGATCGCCGAGCCCGACAGGATCGGTTGGCGCACGTCCAGACCCCACATGAGGACGCTCTCGTCGGAGGGGGCGTCCTGGTAGAACGTGCTATCCGGGTCCTTCTCGGCGAAATAGTACGGGTTGCGGTCGGTGGCGACCGTGACGCCGAGCTGCAGCTCAGGCAGGAGGGGCATCGTAGTACCCGCCAAGGGTCGGACGTAGAGACGGCCCGCCATGAAATCCCAGGCGGCGAGATTCGACACCATCGTTTCCATTCCGAAATAGCGCTCCCCCGCCAGGGCACGGTCGAAATCAAACACCGCACCGGTGATTCGGCGGTCCGGCAGAAAGAGCTCGTTGGTGTAGCCGCTCACGATAAATCCGTTCCCTATCGACGCACCGGGGAGGTTTCCCAGTTGCACGTGAATGTCATCACCCTTCCTGCCGTACCGAACGTAGCGGAACTTCGGAAGGTATAGTTCCAGAAGCGACGTGTCGTCGTCGGGAACCCAGTCTTCCTGGCGGACGTCGAACTCATCCCGATCATCACCGCCGGTAAACCGGTAGTTGAACGGAAGATCGAGTCCTATGCCGAAGCGGCCCAGAGTGATCTCCGGCCGCAGCGCCAGAAGCTGGAACGTCTCCACCGTTCCCGTTTTACTGTCGGTAAAAGAACTCACCCCAAAGGCGGCTTCCACACCGAAATCTGCGGAGGTACCGCTCTCCTCGACGGACGGTTCTTCGTCCGATGCCGGTTGGCCGTCTTCGCCTTCTTGGGCGTAAAGCGTAACACTCAGTGTTACAAGCAACACCAGACTACCTATTACGGCAACTCTCTGCTTCATTGACCTGCTCCTTCCGTGGCTGCGCGACGTCACTCTCCGTGCACGTTGCAGTATAGCCCGCCGCGTGCGTTGTATCGACCGGGTAGGTGTAAATTTTATGACCTGGGAGATCAGTATTCCAATCGACCCTCGAGGCCGAGCTGAACTCCAATCGCGTGCAGCGTACCCTCCTCATAGCGGGCGGGATCTGCCCGCCATCCCAGATTACCATAGGCGCTGATCGTGCCGTTCGCCCCGACTACCAGGCTGGTACGGTGGCGCGCGATTACTTCGCTTCCCTGGTACACGCCGTTGTCAAACTCAACCCCCACCGTCAGCTCTTCCTCGTGCTGGTAGTACGGTTCCTCCTGAAGCCGCTCAAAGAACGCCAGATCCGGGTACCGCAGCGTTCGCCACCGCAGGCGTGCGCCGGACTCGGCCGTCACCGTCTGTGGAGCAGGACCGTGCACGACAACGGAGGAGGCGAGCTCACCCTCGGTGGTGTTAAACCCAAAGAGGCGTGTCGTCTGCCCCACCGTAATCCCCCAGTCCGGTGCACCTCCCACCGGCTCATCCAACTGCAGAGAAACCCGGTTCTCAAACTCGTCGCTCCGGTACCAGGAAAACTGCGGGCGGCTCCCCTGGGCGCCGTAGAGGTTTATCGCCGTCGCGGTAAGCGCGAGTTCCCAGATTCTCCTGTCGGCGCGACTGTCCGACTCCCAGCGGCGATCGCGCGCAACGCCGGCGGAAATCTCCGAAGGTACGTAGAGGTCTCGGGGACGCGATCCGAACGCCCGGGCAAAACGGATCTGTGCGTCGGCATCGTGAGTTCGCGTCAGCTGATCCGCGTCGAGCGCGCGGTATCCCAGTCCCGCAGTGGGCTGAAACAGCTCCACCACGGGAATCGCAGCAATCGCCGGGGTGTCGCGCGTTACGGAGTGCCACCACTGGTCTAAATCCTCGGATATGGAGGCACCGTCACTGGTCTGTTGCAGCGTCCAGCGGCGACGGTACTCCGGGCGGATCTCCCACGGGCGGGACCCGTCGTTTCGGAACTCCAGCGGCCACGCTGCGGAGAGTTCCAGCCGATCAGTCTGGTCCTCGGAGATCGAGGCGCGGTTGATCCATCCCGTGGCGGGGGTGATCTCGAATCCGCCGATTTCCACGGTGATCCTCGTCTCTCCGGTGCGTTCCTGACGACCTTCGCTCTGGGTCAGGGGTAGCACGCGAGACGTGCTGGTTAGCCAAGACGCTCCATACGGTTCGGCGGCTACCGCTTGATCGAGCGATCGTACCGACAGGTCCGCCGTCACGGAAGAGCCCACCGGGCCCAGATCGGGCGGGGCGGCGGAGAACCCCCACGCCTGCAGAATCTCTCGCTGGTCCGCCCGGTTGGCGGTGGACAGACGCCACGTTCCCCACGTGCCGGAGGAGGTGAGCTCCACCTCGCGATCGGCGACGGCGCTCCGGGGAGCATAGTCGCGGTAGAATCGCTCCCGCAGACCAAGCGCGTCTCCCGGCAGGAGCGGGGCGCGTAGCCGATGTCCAAACGCGCCGCTTCCCCCGTTGCCGGCGGTCTCCAAGGTGGTTTGTACCTCGGTGAGGAGACGCTCCCGTTCCCCACGGATAAGCGTGGTAGAGCGCAGGGAACGTCCTACCGGCGTGCTGGTACGATCGTCGGCGGATGCCGCGACGCCGGCACGAAACTGCTCTCCCTGGGCGGTAAGACGCTGCTCCACCGTCATGTTCGTCCCGGCGAGCGGTCCCTCGGAAATCTCCCGTTGCCAGACGGCGTCCACGTCGCCGGCAGCGGCAAAGCCCGCCGTGGGGTCGCCGGCGTGGAGCTCATCCACATACAGAATCCCCGCGGAAAGACCCTGGACCGCCACCTGAAAGGTGCGCAGGTAGGTGCTGTCGTCGGGAAGGTCCGCGGGAAAGTCGGTGGCGTCGCCGTCGATGCGGACGGTGCCGTCGGAGAGCGACACCTCCACCTGGTGCCATCCGCCGGTGAGGTATTCCGCGGGCAGGGTAATCGTGATAGCGGCGTGGGCCGGGGCGTTGCCGTATGGGGCGAGGCGGATGGTAACCGTGCCATTGGACGCGTCCTCGCTTTCCTCAAGCTTGTTTTCATCGAGGTAGAGAAATAGGGAGAGCGTGTCGTAGCGCTCCGGCGAAAACTCGGGGATGTCGGTCTCGAACGTCACTTTCTGGTTGTCGGCGGCAGGGTCGGCATCTGCGCCGGACCAATCCAGGGCGTAGACGCGTTGCGAGTCCGCATCGGAAGCGAGACGGTCTCCCACGACCGAGAAGCGTTGGCGGAGCGCGTCGCCACCCGCAAGGGGGTCGCTGGTCTCCGCCACGTCGGCCGTACCGCCGCCCCGGGAGATTACGACCGCATCGGTGGTGCGGGTGACCTCCACCGAGCCGATGAGTAGACGACCGCCGCTCACGGTGCTGCCGCCTGTGTTGCGCAGGCTCAACCGGACCGCCCGGGTGGCACTCAGGCGGGAGCGATCGGTGCCGTCCAGGGGGATCGTCACCGTTCGCCAGCCGGTAGCGGCGAGGGGATTAGTGGTTCCGGGCGGGAGTACTTCAGTGGAGAAGACTCCCCCCGGCGCCTCACCATCGAGGATACCGTTGTTATTTCCATCCTCGCTGTGCGCCGCCGCCGGCCGGGGCGCATCCTGGCCCGCGCGGCGCAGGCCCTGGGGCTGGGGCGCGGTAAACTCGAGCAGCGGGTCCACGGAACTGCGGCCCTGATCGAGCACGCCGTCCCCGTCGAGGTCCTCCTCCAGCGCGCCCAGATCCAGGCGGAGCTCGGGAGTGCCGCCGGCCGGGGCCGGGGCGGAATCTGGTCCCGCCGGTGGAAGCACCCGATAGCGCACCGTCACCGAGCGCGCGCTGCGCAGGTCCGTCTCCCCGCCGCCCACGCGGATCTGGGCGCCGACCCACTGCTGCGGCTCAAGTTCATTCCATTCCAGTACCGCCACCGGACCGGAGTAGGCGGCATCCGTGGAGGCCGCCAGGTAGGGCCCCACCCTGGCGCCGCTGCGGGGCTCGTCGGCCGCCGGGGAACGGCCATACGGCAGAAGCGAGACGTTGCCCACGGCATCCACCGACCAATAGTCGCGGTACGCCGCTTCCGCCCGGTCCGCGGCGTTGAGCAGGCCACCTTCGGGAGCAGACGCGGGGAAGGTTGTCTCCGCATCGGGCGTAATCGACGTGGAACGCGCCGTGGCGCCGGCTAAGCGCATGACGCCGGTAGTGTCACTCTGTGAGAGCTGCACCGCGGCGGCGACGTTCACCGTGAGGTGCTCCCCGCGGTACGCAGCTCCGGTGGAGAGCGTCGCCTGACCGGGGTGCTGATCCAGCTCGGTAGAGAACGAATCCTCCGTGAGCGCCCAGCGCACGCCCGCCGCCAGCGCCAGGGACAGGTCCGGTCGCACCTGCAGGCGATTTCCCGATACCACCACCAGATCTCCGGTGCCGCCGGAGCTGTACTGCCGGTAGGAGACATCAACAACTGCAGTGTCTGAAACGGAGTCGGGAAGAGTCAGGCGCCCTGAGGCGGGATCAAACTCCGTCCCCGGCAGAAAGCGTCCGTCGACGGTTACGTTCACCGTTCCCGGCACCACATCGCCGTCCAGCGCCAGTTCCTCCTGATCGGTGCGGTAGCTCACAAGCAGTTCCACCGGCGCACCACCGGTCTCGGCGGCCGGGCCGTAGATACCGGCGTGAGCTTCCCGGGGCGGTCGCTCGGAGAAGGGGTAGCGCCATAAAAGGTCGCGTGCCGTTGAATTCACGGCGACAACCTCCACCAGGCGGGTCGTTCCCAATCGGCGCGCACGAAACGTGCCTTCATCGTCGATGGGAGTTCGGGTACCGGGATTGACCAGCCGTATGCGCAGACCGTCCTCTTCCGGAAGGGGAAGATCATCGGGCAGCGAGTACAGATTGGCGACCTCGAAGGGAGACCACATTCCCGATTGTCGGAGGATCAGGGCGGAACGACCGTCGGCCAGGGGGAGCTCGTAGTCGTCGAGCTCGTAGTCGTCGGCCACCCCGTCGGTTTCGCCGGTCAGGTGCTTGAGGAGCGACTTGTCGCTGAACTCGAAGTTAAGAAGCGCCCCATCCGTTGGCGCCAGCGACGTCCCGTCCAGCGGAATCAGCGCTTCCTGCCCGGCTCCGGGCTGCCCCACCGCCACCCCGCCGTTGGTCTCATAGTACACCGCCACCGGCCGCCGGGATTCCCGGATCTCCGGACCGATGCGCAGCGTCCCTGCAGATCTGTCTACGGTGTACTCCCCGGCGGAGTCGTCCAGTTCACGAAAGCGGCGCGCCTCGTCCTCCGTCAACACATTGCCCTCCGGATCTTCGACGTACACCGTGACAGCGGTAATATCACGGTCCGGTAGCACATAGCGCGCGCCTCGGAGATACCGATGGGCGGGAATCCGTTGTTCCGCAAGAACGCCGCCGGCGGAGAGGCGCAGACGCCGCGCCTGCGAGCTTTCGAGCTGCACCAGAAGCTCGTGGAATGTGCGCGCGGTCTGCAATCGGAGAACCGCACCGGGCAGGGACTCCCGCCCCGCGCGAGCGCCGGGGCTGCCGGTGTATTGGTACGGGTATCGTTCCACCGTGAGGGGCACGTTTCCGATGACCGCCTCCTGCACCGTGTCGTCTTCGTCCCCGACATATCCGGCGGCGATCGTATTCACATCGGACTGGTCGGAGAAGCTCGCCTCAAAGAAATAGTTCCGGTAGAGCCATAGAGACAGGGTGAGGTCTACCGTTTGGGCAAAGAGCTCCGTTTCGAATCCGGGATATTGGTACGGAACGGTCACTCGCCGTCCGCCGTCGGGCAGGGCGGGGTGAAACGCGATGCCGGTGGCAACTCTGGACTGCGCGGTCCAGGAGCCGAGCAGATATAGCTCCACCTCGGTGTCTTCGGTCTCCAGATCGAATACGGCCGGGGGAGCCTCTTCCTCGGGAAACGGATTGGACGGTCGCCACCCGCCGGGGATATCCTGCGCCCCGGCGGCGGCCGCCACTGCCATCAGGACCCCGGCGATGAGGCCTAATCGAATATCTTTTTTTCCCGCAGTAGCGTGGCTTGAGCCCACAGTCACGACTATAGTATGATTCACCTTACAATACTATGAATAGCGAGAGCGAGAAAGCAGATGCCTTCGTGGGAAGGCTGCTTCAGAATCCGGCTTTAAATGGATTCTCGGCGTTACAGCAGGAAGAGCAAATCGTTCAGTTTCTCCACGGCAATGCTGCGCAGCTGGCACCCACTCTCAGCTCCTCGCAGTTTTTCCCCGGCAAAAACTGGAATCAGATCTTTGCCCTGCTCGTGTCCCGTCTGACGGAGGCGATCAACCGAACGTTGTTTGCCGATCTTCAACGGATACTTACCGAGAATGTCGATTACACGTTTGTGGAGCTTCTCGGGCAGCAGCGGGTCAACACCGACGCAATTCCTCGGGAGCTCCTACAACTCATGAAGAAGCTCCTGGAGAAGCAGGAAGCGCGGCGCGCCTTTACCGGGCCATTCACTGCGCTCCACTTCGGGCTCGCGGATCAGTACGTAAACGAGATTTTTTCCCGCAAATCGTACATCCACTTTGAATTGACCAAAGTTCAGCGCCTTCGGATGGGAAAGGAAGAGGTGCAGAACTTCCTGCAAATAAGCCTCCTCCTAAAACCATCGGTATTTCTCATCAGCGCCGGTGGACAGTCTCAGCAGGATCGCGCCACCGGAATGGTGCAGAACCAGTTTGCAGAGAAGGTGTTGGGGGTACTAAAAAAAGAGCTCAGGAGTGTTCCGGAGCAGGTGCTTCAGAGCGCGGTCCACAGCAGTGTCTCTTTTAACGCCAATCGATTCATTGAAGCCACGGCGCGGTTGGCGGCGATCCTCGGGGCGCGGGGAAAAAGCTACCAGGCCAACGTCAAAGTGGACCGCGGTGCCGACAGCCCGGACAAGAGCTGGCTTAGCACCGCGCGGCGCAACTACAAATTCTATGGATTTGATATCAAAATGCTCGACGAGCTGTACAAGATCGCCGCGGAAAACGTCTGGTAGGTAACCCAATGAGTAAGACCCGTTCGTTCTTAGAGAATGTCGTTATTGTCGCAATTGTCCTGGTCCTGATTCAGACGTTTCTCGAGGATCTGGCGATCGTCCTGGGGTGGACTATCGGTGCTCGGGAAGCGCTGATGTTGGCCGGATTCTTCTTTGACGTGTTTTTTACGATCGAGTTTCTCACGCGCAGCTACGATGCGTTTCGCGACCGCCGCTTCGCCCAGTACCTGTGGGTGGACAGGGGCTGGATCGACTTTCTCGCCGCGGTTCCGCTGCTCATCTTTAACTCCGGGCCGTCGGTGATCGCCTGGTACATAGGTGGAGTCGCCGTGGGTGGTAGTGGCGGAATGATGAACGTTCTCAAGGTTGTCAAGGCGATTCGGATCGCCCGGATACTGCGGCTGCTGCGTGTGCTGAAGATCTTTCGTCGGATCAAGAATACCGAATCGGTCATGGCCCAACGCCATCTGGCCACGATCAGTGCCATGGTGGTCACGGTCTTCGTCTTCGTACTGCTCGTGCTCTCGGTGGGAGGAGCGGCGGTGACGCTACCGACACTTGATCACACGTATCAGCAGCAGGTGAGCTCCGCGGTGGATCACATCGAATCTGAACAACTGGCGGAGGCGGGTAATGAAGCGGAACTCGCCCGATTCGCCGATACCCATCCGGGTATCATCGCCGTGGAACAGGCAGGAACGGTTCGCTACAGCCGTTATGACCAAGCCTATCTGAGTGAGAATTACCGCCCCATCGACTACACCGTTCTCCAGCAAGCCGGGACGGAAGTATTCGTGGACCTGACCCCGATCAACCGGGAGCAGGCGGTAGACAATCTGCGCTACTTTTTAATTATCGTCTCCATAGTTCTGGTACTGATGCTGGTCTACAGCCCGCACTTCGCTCTGACGGTGAGCGATCCGATACACGTGATGCGGCGCGGAATGGCTGAAAAGAACTACCGCCTGGAAGTGCGCGTGCCCCGGCAGTACCGCGATGATGATGTGTATCGTCTGGCACAGGAATACAACCGAGTTTATCTTCCCATGAAAGACAGGGAAGCTGCGGCAGAGGACTCCGGGGGAACCTCGGGCCTCACCATGGGCGATGTGAAGGATCTCTTCGAGTAGTCGCGGATGAACGTCTCAATGCTCCTGGCGATTCTAGAATTGCCGGATATCACGTCCATCAAGGACAAGCGGAAGATCGTGGTAAGTCTTCGAGACCGCCTTATTCGCAAGTTCAAGGTGAGTGCCGCCGAGGTCGATCTCCACGATAGCCTTACCTTCGCGCAACTGGGCGTGGCGGTCGTCTCCAACGACAAACAGCACGGTGAGCGGGTGATGCAAAACGTGCTGAGATTCATCGAGGATCATCTGCCGGGTCGCGTGCAGGAAGTGCAGACGCATACGGAGATATACGACTAACGCCGCCGGCGGCTACAACGGAAACAGATACAGGTCCGGCAGCTGGTAATCGCGCCCCAAACTGAATCCCTGCGTCTCACGATCATCACTGGTGAGTTCCACCGAAAAATGGTGAGAAAGCTCATAGTAGCCGGGGGCGTTCACCACCAGCTGAAAGTCGAAACTTTGCGTTTCCCCCGGGGCTGAAGCTTCTACCGGCGCCGGCCAGAACGTAAACGTTCCCGGTGTTCGGTCGGAGATGGGGTACGGATTGGACCACCGCTCGTCAAACATCTCCACCGGTGCCTCGTGCCGACGCAACTCCACGTCGATATCCGACACCGGCATGAACGCGGACCCGTCGAGAATCCGGCCCTTAATCGTGGGGAAATTGAAACAGATTCCCGGTATCCGACTCCCCGAGGTGTCGTCGTAGTAGCCGCGGCGTACGGCGCTTACGCGGTGGAGCCCTTCGTGGCAGAGTCGCACCACATCGATCATCAGCTGCTGATCATTGCGGAGATCGGCGGTGAGGTGGGCCAATCCGCGTCCGGAGCTCACATACCGTGGTGGAACACGATTTAACACGTAACAGACCGCGTCGGTCCGGCACTGGCCGGTTGTGCAGTAGCTCCGGGCGCCGTCCTCATCATCCTGGCAAAGCTCCGCCACCGTGGAGCTTACCAGTTCCTCCATGAGGTTATGAATCTCCATGCGAAGCCCCCTTTTCATTTTCCAGGTGGATCTCGAAGATTTCCTGGTTTGCCTCAACCGCGTCGCGAAAGTCTCGGATCGTCTCCTTCAGTGCGAAGTAGTTGAGTCCGGCAAAATAGATCTTAGAGAAGATGGTGTAGCTAATCTCGTTTTGATCGATCTGCAGCGAGAGATAGCATCCGTACTCGTACAGCGTATGCAACATCTCCTCGATCCGTTCCCGAATAAAGTCGGCCATCGTGTTTCCGAAGGTGAAGGTGAAGGCAAACTCGAGAAATTTGGAATCGGAATCGATAAAGAACCCCGCCTGAAATCCATCGGAGGAGACAAAGCCCCCGCTGTAGCTGTCCTCGGCGACATCGCCTTCCTGTACCTCGTGTCCCAGTTCGCGGAGAAGGACCTGTGTCCGGCGAATTCGTTCCTGCATCAGTCGACTTGGTTTCATATTCCGCCTACCACTTTACAGCATCGGAAGCGGTCACGGAAGGTAGTCGTGGTCGATGTGGGTGAGAGATCGGTACACATTCTCGCGAACCCCCGGGTTGATCCGCTCCAGTTGCTCCACCACCGGCGCAATCCGGGAGCGGATGTTACGCTCGCGAAAGGGGCAGTCGATGTTGCTCACGGGAAGTTTCGCCGCCGCCGCCACATCTTTCACCATCTGCTCCCGCACTTCACACATCGGACGGACCACTCGCAGGGCATCATCGAAGAAGGATTGAACCGGATTCATCGTGGCAAAGGAACCGCGCATGACCATGTTCATGAGCGTCGTTTGCACCACATCATCCAGATGGTGTCCGGTGGCGATGAGCAGCCTGCCGGGCCAATCCTGCACCAGATCGAAGAGAATCCGCCGCCGATTGCGACCGCAGCGATAGCAGTCGAACCGGCCACCGAAGGATTCGGGCCGCATATCGGCGTCGATTACCTGCAGCGGCGCACCGATCGTATCAAAGAAGCGGTGCAGCTGATTGAGCGCGTCCGGACGGTGCGGATGCTCCCGCCAGTTGATCATCACCGGCACCAACTCATAGGAAATCGGCAGAAAACGCAGCCGCATGCGCAATCCCAGCGCCAGCACCAAAGAGTCCTTGCCCCCGGAAACGGAGACCAGCACCCGGTCACCGTCGGAGATCATGTGGTGGGCGTTAATGCCGCGGCCCAGGCGCTTGAGAAAGCGCATGAACAGCGGCGGCGGGTGGGAGCTGACGAGCTCAGACCACACCGGCGATCGCCTCTTCCAGAGTTGCCCGGGGATCGGTGAGGGAGTCGCTTACGGCGTGGGGGATCATCAATCGGATACGGCGAATCGTTTCAGTGAAGCGGGCGACCACATCGGTGGAGAAGACGCTTTTTTCGGCGAATTCGTAGGCAACTCCGTCTACGAATATGGGAAAGTGTGCCTCGAAGGACACCGGGTCGGGAAGATCGATAATCACCTGATACTCAGGGATCTTGAACTCTCGAGCGAGCGTCGCTTCAAGAGCCTGCCGGGTGCCGATGTGGGTGAGCTTCTCATGTCCCGGGTCCTCCGCGTTGTAGGCGATATCGGCGGCGGGTTTCAGGAGTCGGCGGCTTCCCACCTGGGAGATCAGCTCAAACGGGGGATACGGGTGCCCGGAAAAGCGCGAAAAGAACAGTTCGTCGTCGAGCCCGTAGAGATCCTCCGGTTGGATCACCCCATCCTGCAGGCCCTGATTCACGGACTTCTTGATCATGGCGGTGGCGACACGGACCGTCCGGTGCCAGTACACCGCGCGATACATCAGATATTTAGAGAAAAGAATGTTCTCCACCGCGGAGACACCACTCTCTTCCAGGCCAAGACCGTCGTATCCCACCGGTACCAGGCGGCTCAGGGCGAAATCGATATCTTGCAGCCCATAGGGCACGCCGCAGAAATAGGCGTCACGGTTGAGATAGTCCAACTTGTCCGGGTCGAGACTGCCGGAAAGCAGGCTTCTGTAGAGGCGGATTTCGTCGTTTCCTTCGGTGGGGAGCGTTTCATCCACGATCGCTGCCACTACGGCGGGATCGACGCGAAGATCCTCCCGGATTCGGTGCGCCAGCTCTCCTTGCTGGATGTAGCGGCCGGTGAGGAATTCGTGCTCCGCTAGAGGAAGACCCTTGAAGCTGTGGGTGTAGGGAAAGTGGCCTACATCATGCAGGAGACTCGCCGCGAGGAACGCCTTCACCCCGTCCAGCGTCAGCGTCGGTGTCTCCGGATGGCGTACCAGCCGGGATACGATCCGGCGGGCGATATGGAATACGCCCAGACTGTGGTTGAGCCGGGTGTGGGTGGCTCCGGGATACACAAGAAAGGTAGGGCCTAACTGTTTAATCCGGGAAAGTTGCTGGAACTCCGCGGTATCGGTGAGACGCATCATCGCCGGTGACAGGTAGATATGGCTCCACAGGGGATCGCGAATCGGGGCGGTGTAATCCATTTCCAGGTGTCGGGAAATCTCGGGGCTGTTCATAGGGCAGTGCGCATACTACCATCGCACCGTGACTCTTGGTAGAGGCGGCGGCACCATTCTCACAGCAGTTCTCGTCCTTGTGACGGCGATTCTCTTTGCCGCGGTGATCATCTTAGGCGTTCGTCGCGGCGAGGTGGAAGCGGCCGGCGACGTGGAAGCAACCGGCGACGTGGAAGCAACCGGCGACGGAGCTGCCCCCAACGATGCGGCGGCTCCCAGCGATAGCGCAACCACCAGCGATAGCGCACCCCCCGATGAGACGGTGGTTTCCGGGGGTGCGGTTGAATCCACCGAGAAACAGGCCGATCCCGACTCTACCGCACCGGTGGGCTCCCGATTGGAGGGGCCGCAGGCGACGCGGATGGAGCGATGGCAGCCGCGATTTGCAGTTGACGAGAGTGTGCGCTCGGTGCCGGCGCGATCTACCGTTGTAGACGCTCTGGTGAGAGACGTTACTCTTGAGCGGCCCCACGGGATAGACGCCGTAGCGCTTCTTATCGCCCGCCGCCGGTGGGGTGAGCTGGACTCCGGGGCAACGGAGGCGGTGCCGCAGATCGTGTGGGAACCGGTGCAGCGTGCACTGAACGAGACCGGAGAGCTCCAGTGGATGCACGCCGTGGTCGGTTCATTTCCGCCGGAATACATACTGCGCTTCGAGAACGATCGATTCCTCCTCCGCCTGTACCGCAATGGGGAGTCCGTGGATGATGTAGAGATAGAAGCGCTCTCCAGCCCCTAATTGTCGTCCCCAACGGTGCCGATACATACAGAGATGTACCATCTTCTCGTGGAAGCAGCCGGAATCCGCCAAATCGCTAAGATTCGTCCTGAACGGCACCGGGAACTTTCCCAGCATCTCAACGTCACCATGGAGCGGGGAGGGTTTTCCCAAGTGCTTCGCGATGGTGATCTGATCCTGTTCCGGCAAGGTCGCGAGATCACGGTACAGCCGGAACTCTTGGCATCGGTGGCGCGGTCGATGCTGGAGGTGTTGCGGTCGGAGTCGGACGACCTTCTCGATTTCCTTTTGGTGGTTGACTATCGCGAAACCGACAACGTCCAGGAAGAGCTTGCGCAGATGCAGCGCGTCCTGCGGAGAGCCCGGAGTCAGAACGCAATCTACGTAACCGAACCGGTACGGGCGGCGATCGAGCCGCTCATCCAATCAGAGGAACACGGGAATGTTCACCGGATCATCGCCTTCACCGGAGGTGACCACGTTGCCCGGGAGCGATACATAGATGCGGTAGCGGTGGATGAGGTTACCCAGCGGCTATCGCAGTCCGTTCGGCCGAACCCGTCGGGTATCATTCATATCAGCGGTGCGGATACTTCGGTGATTGCGGCATCGCTATCCCGCATTCAAACGGACGCTTCGGGACACATCATCGTTCAATGTGGAGCGGAAAGCACCACCGAGATGATTCTACAGGCGGTAGTGGCACAACTGCCGGAACTCCCCGCGGAACACGTCGCGGACTACGATGTGAAAGAGGTCGACCAGCAGGTGCGCTGGGCCGTTTCAGCGTTGCATGCTCGCTTCGCCGATCCCGCCACGCTGCTGCTCTCCGAAGGGTGGCGTCGGGGCGAACTGAAAATGCTGCTCAGCCGGTGGGCAACGGCAGCGGTCGCTCACCGGAAGTGGGTGGTGGTAGAACTCAGGGATTTCGACCTGCTCCCGTCGGGAGTAGCGCGCGCGGCGGAACGCTACCTGATACCGGATACGACGACGCGGGCGCTGTGCATCGTGACCACTGCCGGAGAGACGCCGCCGATGGAAGGCTCGGTGGAGCCGCCGGCAGACGGAAACGTTGTGCACATGGACGGCTTAGGAACGGAGCGTTTTGGAGCCGCCCTCGCGTATTGGCGGCAGCCCGGACACGACCCACGTGACCTTTCCCGCCACCACCGTCACCTGATCTACGTTCTCCATCGTCTACGCGGTGTCCTCCAGAGTGATGCCATTTCTCCGCTCATCGCCGCCTTGGGTATCACCCCGGCGGAACGCGTTCGGGTGATGCAGGAGCTCGAAGACTTGGGTATCGTGCAGCAGTTGTGGACGCCGCGGATCAATCCGGCGGTGGAATCGCTGCTCTCGTCGATCGTTACCCTGGAAGAGCGGCGTGCCCTAGAAGAAGGGATTCATGAGATCATGGCCGGCCGACTCCGCTCGAAGGCCGTGCCGCCGTCGCCGCCGATTCTCTCTTTCCTCGAGGGAGAGCCGGAGAGAGAGCGCGCTGGTGAACGGCGCCACGCGGTACTGCATACCCTCGCCGCGGGGGGCGCATTCGATGCGGTAGAGCGGATCGTCGGTGAGAATAGTACGACGTCCCACCACGCGCTGGTCACCGCCGCCAGTGCCCGGATCAGACTCTATCTGCGGGACAGCCGCGGTCCCGAGCAGTGCGGCGACGACGCAGCCGTCCTTACGTCTGCGGCGGGGGACGAAACGTTCCCGGCTGAGGCGAGGGCGGATTTTCTGCTCAGTCTCGGTGAGTTCCATCTGGCGGAACGGAACTATCAGCAGGCGCTGAAGGCGGCCAAGAACGCAACTCTCTTGCTCCAGGGCTCTCCCTCCCACCGTATCGGCGCCGGGCATCTGCTCATGGCGCGCGTACTCTTGGTGCAACGACGGCTCGGTGATGCGGGACGTTACCTGAGTTTCGCTCGGGAGGAGGCTCACGAGGACCTTGTCACCGAACTCATCGCCCGGTCCATCGAGGCGATCCGTCTATTCCTTTCGGGTAACCTAAGCCGCTCCGCGACGCAATTTACCGAACTCGTAGAACCGCTCCTGCGGAGTGGATTCTCGGAGTGGTTGCTGCTGGCATGGTTTGCACTGGGGCGAATCGATTTCGAGCTCGGCGCCTACCGTCGGGCGGCGGCGCAGTTCGCCATGACTCGTGACTGGGCAGAGGCGTGCGAAATGGATTTTCCCGCGCGGACGATCGGGGCGTGGAAGCAGCGCGCCCGCTATCTCGCCGATGAGCGAGTTTCACCGGACTACTTCACTCGTCCATTGGCGGAGATGACGGCAGAGGAGAAGCTCTTTGTTGCCGAGGCCCGAATTACACGGAACGAATACCGGGAGGCGCTGGAACTCCTGGATGCCGCCGAAGAACAGGAACGCGACGTACCACGGTGGCCGCGGCTTGGCGTGTGCTGGGACAACGGCTACGCGCCGATGGAAGACCTGCTCATCGCCGACCAGGTGGGCCGGAGCGAGCTGTTGCGTATGATTCAGGCGTTTCGGGCGTGGATGCTGGCGCTCACCGACCGGCAGGATGAGGCGGTGAGTATGCTCTACCGTCTGACCCGCGGAGACGACGGCCTCAGTGTGGACCCCTATGCTGGTCTCTTTAATTACCTTTACGCGTGTATTTTGCCGACGGAGCGTTCCGCCGACCGCGACGATCGCACCACGGTGCTGGGAAAATCGGTGAAGCTCGTGCAGGAGCGGATGAGCCGCATCGACGACTACCGGGACAAGATGCGCTATCTCCGCTCCAACACGTGGAACCGCCGGCTCATGGATGCCGCCCGCCGGCACAACTTGGTTTCATAACGCGCGCCGCAGGCGATGCGCGGCGTCGGCGATGCGTGGCGCGTTGACACGGTGTGAGGGACCTGCTATATTTCCGCCTCACGGCAACGGTGGCGTAGCTCAGTTGGTAGAGCAAGCGGCTCATATCCGCTAGGTCAGGGGTTCAAGTCCCTTCGCCACTATCCGGCGTCGATTCACGGTCGACGCCTTTTTTTTGCTCCAATCGTTCAATCTCCCGCATAAACTCATGGACGCTTTCGAAATTGCGGTACACCGACGCGAAACGGATATAGGCCACCGTGTCCAGCGTGTCGAGCTGGTCCAGCACCAGCTCCCCCAGGCGGGAGGCGGTGATCTCGTGCGTGTCCATTCCTTCCCGGATCGCCTGCTCTTCCAACTCGTCGATAATGGTGGCGATTTGCGCCTGGCTGACCTGGCGCTTGCGCACCGCCTGTTGGATTCCGTTTTCCAATTTCGTCCGGTCAAACGGTTCCCGGCGATTCTTGGTTTTCTTCACCACCATAAGCTGCTTTTCTTCCACGCGCTCATAGGAGGTGAAACGGTATTCGCACGTGAGACATTGCCGACGACGGCGAATCGTCCGACCATCGGCGAGCGCTCGAGACTCGATAACTTTATCCTCTACGGCGCCACACTTGGGACATCTCACCTCATCACCTCCAGATCTGGGGTAAAATATGTAAATTCAACTGTATCTGCCACTATACGCGGTGAGATATTGAAAATCAAGTATGGCCAACCGGGCGGCGCAGGCGTACAATGAGTCTATTCAGGAGGACGTATGAAACTCGTACACCAGGAGATACCGGTAGAGTTCCTGCGGGCGATGCCGGAGGGGCTGAAACTGGTTACTCGCCATGGGCGGGAGTTCCTAGTGGTGGAATCGGCCTTCAGTCGCCGGGGAACGTCGCTGATCACGGAGAGTGTACGCATTCACGGAGAACCGAGTATTCGCATCGGACTTCGTCTGGGTGACCAGGAAGGACTGATTTTTGTCGACGCGTACTGGGGAAGTCATGCCAAGCTCTACGGGTTTCTGCCGGAGATCGGTGATCGTGAGCACGTGGTTGAGGCCTACGTTCCCGAGACGAAAGAGTCTCTCATGATCGATCGGGAGTGTGATATCGAGGGATGCTCCTGTACGCGGGGCATCGAACTAGTGTTGCCCGGGGGACGCAACGCGATTCACGTCTGCGCCCGTCTCGGATGTCCCGGGCACCGGCTCGTGCTCTCGGAGATGCCCGAACCGGTGTCGGAAACCCTGAGTGGCATCAATTTCTTCGGTGCGGGCTCGTTGGAGGATAACTGGTTCGACAGCGTGTAAAAGGGGCCGTGTGACGGCCACACGACAGCAGAGCTCTTGTGAAAATTGGCTACGGTCGGTAACGTCTACACCGGTATGAATCACACACCTCGCTACGATGAGATCCCGGTAACGGTATTTAACTCTCTGCACCGGCGACTGGAGGCGTTTCACGCGTTGGAGCCGCCTTTTGTTGGTATGTATGTCTGTGGTCCCACGGTGTACTCCGATCCGCACCTGGGCCACGCCCGTACCGGACTCGCCTTTGACGTCGTCTTTCGCTATTTGCGGTTTCTGGGATATCGCGTGCGGTACGTCCGCAATATCACCGATGTGGGGCACCTCGAGGATGAACAGGCGGACACGGGAGAAGACAAGATCGCCAAGCGCGCCCGGCTGGAACGAGTGGAACCGATGGAGGTGGTTCAGCGATACACCTTGAGCTACCACGACGGCATGCGCCGCATGGGCTGCGTGCCGCCTTCGATCGAACCCCGCGCCAGCGGCCACGTTCTGGAGCAGATTGAAGTAGTGGAGAAGATTCTGGCCTCCGGTCTGGCCTATGAGGTGGACGGCTCGGTGTACTTTGATCTGCAAAAGTACGCGGGCGACCCCGATGCTGACCCCGCCCGCACTGGAGGTGCCGCCCGCGCCGCCGGTTCATCGGGTTCCGTGGATGCCGGCGGTACCGCTGCTGCCGGCGAGGCATCCCCCTACGGACAGCTCTCCGGCCGCGTCTTCGAGGATCTTATGTCGAACACGCGGGACACCGCCGGCGCCACGGAAAAGCGGAGCACGCTGGATTTCGCCCTATGGAAAAAGGCGGAACCGCAGCATATTATGCGCTGGCGAAGCCCCTGGGGCGAAGGATTTCCTGGATGGCATCTGGAGTGCACCACGATGAGTACGCGCTATCTCGGTGAGAAATTCGATATTCACGGCGGGGGGCTGGATTTGCAGTTCCCGCACCATGAGGCGGAAATTGCCCAGAGCCACGGCGCCTTTGGAACGGATCCGGCGCAGTATTGGCTGCATTCCAACATGCTTACCGTGGACGGTCAGAAAATGGCGAAGAGCCTGGGAAATTTCATTACCCTGGAAGAGATGTTCAGTGGTGCCCACCAGCGGCTGGAGCAGGCGTTCAGTCCCATGGTGCTGCGGTTCTTTATGCTGCAGTCGCACTACCGTAGTACGGTGGACTTTTCCAACGAGGCGCTCGCCGCCGCTGAAAAGGGCTATCACCGGCTCATGACCGGGTTGCAGCACGCGGAACAGGTGCTGTCGGATGAAATCACTCAAGAGGCGGTAAGCACGGCGCGGGCGGCTCTTGAGCGCTCACCGGTGGGACCGCAGGACGACGAGATCGCCGCCATGGGCCGCTCGATTCCCGCTCCGGGGACGCTCAGTGGCGAGGATGAACACGGCTCGGCGGTGATCGCCCAGATCGAGGCGTGCTGGAGGGCGATGTCCGACGATTTTCACACGCCCAAGACGATCGCGGCGCTCTTTGAGCTCACGCGCCTTACGCAGCGCCCGGAACACGCCACGGCTCCGGAAGAGCTGCGCCGCGGAGCCGCCCGGGCGGTGCGCGGATTCGTCCGCTCGGTGCTGGGATTGCATCCGGAAGAGGAGAGCGCCGCCGGGAGCGGCACCGATGACCGCCTCAACCAGGTGATGGAGCTGGTGATTTCCCTCCGCGGGGAGGCGCGTAAAAACAAGGACTTTGGCACCGCCGACCGTATTCGTGACGAGCTGGCGGCGGCGGGGATTCAACTTGAAGACGGCCGGGAAGGTACTACCTGGGTCAGTGTCTGAGGAGGAACCGATGGAAGCAAAAACGCTGGAAGATATGCAGGAGTACCTTGATGAGGTGATCGATGAGCTTCTCATGGTAAAAGAAATGGATAATCTGGAGATGTATCGCATGATCACCGACAAGGGCAAGGAGCTCGAGGGGATCAGCGACGAGGAGCGCACCGACGAGAACTTCGTCTACGGTTGCGTGAGCAACGTGTACGTCGCCGACGAACTCGAAGAAGGGCGCATGCATTACCGCGGCGTATCCGATGCCCACGTGGTACGGGGCTTGCTAACCTACATGATCGAGGCGCTTAACGGGCTCGCTCCGGAGGATGTGGTGTCCGGTACGAGGGAACCGGTGGAGAAGTTTTCTGAGCGGCTGGACCTCCAGTCCACGTTGACACCCAACCGCGCCAATGCCTTCGGCAATATTTACCAGCTCATGGTGGAGAAGGCCAAGGCTCGGGGCCAGGCGACGTAGCATTCGATGGGGTGGTTTGGCATAGGTCGAACCAAAGGCCGACGCCGCGCGAGTCGTCACTCATCGGGGGCGGCAGCTCCCGGTCGACGGTTGATTGTCGGCGATATTCACGGCTGCGCGCAGACGATGAGGGCGCTCCTAGGCGAGTATCTGGCGGTGAGCCGCGGTGACCACCTGCACTTTCTGGGCGATCTCGTCAGCAAAGGGCCCGATAGCCGGGATGTGCTCCAGTTCCTGGTCGAACTGGAAGACGCCGGCGTCGGAGTGACGGTGGTCCGCGGTAACCACGAAGAAGCGATCCTCCGTGCCCGCGGTAAAGGACCGGCAGCGTTACAGGCGCTGTTGGAGCGGACCAATAACGATTCCCTGCTCACCGCCGACGGTGGCACCGACCTGGAGTCTCCGTGGCTCAGGATCATGGAGGCCAGCCGGTACTGGGTAGACCTTCACGATGCGATTCTCGTCCACGGCGGCATAGACATGCAGCGAACAGAACCGTTCGCCGATGGCCACGCGTTGGTGAGCCTCCGGAAGACCACGTATAATGCTCGGGTCGCGGGAAACCGGCCGGTGATTCACGGTCACACCCGGCGGCCGCTCTCCACGATTATAGAGAGCCTTGTCACCGACGCCTCCGTGATTCCCCTGGATAACGGCGCCGTGGGCGGGCCCAGCCGGAAACCGTACAAGGTGTCCGAGTACGGCAATCTGTGCTGCCTGGATCTGGACAGCCGTATCCTTCATGTTCAGCCCAACCGGGATATCGGTGAGAATGAGCCGAAAGTCGCCGCCTACTGCCTGTCGGTTCACCTTGCAAATCGGAAACCTTCCGGCTAAACTTGCGCCTCTATTGCATAAACATTCATAACTGGAGGCTCCCGTGGCACAAGACAACCCGGTCATCATCGTGACCTTCGTTCTGTATCTGCTGTTCATGATGGGGGTGGGAGTGTTCTTCTACCGCCGTACGACAAACCTTTCCGACTACATTCTGGGGGGACGCAAAGTTAACTACTGGGTTACCTCATTGAGCGCGCAAGCCTCCGACATGAGTGGCTGGCTTCTGATGGGGTTGCCGGGCTTCGCCTATGTGGCCGGTCTGGAAGCGGTCTGGATCGCGCTGGGCTTGGCCGTGGGCACCTGGGTGAACTGGAAATTTGTGGCACGGCGGTTGCGGATTTACACGGAACTTGCCGGTGATTCCATTACGCTCCCCGACTACTTTGAGAATCGATTCGCAGACCGGAGCCGCATCCTCAGAATCGTGAGTTCAATCTTCATTCTGATCTTCTTTCTTGTGTACACCTCGTCGGGATTCGTGGCGGGGGCCAAGCTGTTCAGTTCCGTCTTCGGATTGCCGTACCAGACGGGGCTGTACGTGGGCGTGGTGGTGATTATCGGGTACACCTTTCTCGGCGGATTCATGGCGGTGAGCTGGACCGATTTCTTTCAGGGTGTGCTCATGTTTATCGCGGTGACGATCGTGCCGGTGATCGGGTTTGGACTCTCCGGCGGCCTGGGGGAGACGATCGCCACGGTGCGAAACATCAACCCGGAACTGCTCAACGCCTTTACCACCGTGGAAGGGGCGGCGGTAGGCGGCATCGCGATTGTTTCCTCACTGGCGTGGGGGCTCGGCTATTTCGGGCAGCCCCACATTCTGGCGCGGTTCATGGGAATCCGCGACGCTGAGGAGGTAGCGCCGGCGCGGAAAATCGCCACAGTCTGGGTGGTGGTGAGCCTGGCGATGGCGGTAGTGATCGGACTGGTGGGGCTGGCCGGGCTTCCCTCGGAGGCGTTGGCTGCCGATAGCGAGCGAGTGTTTATTCTGCTCATCGATGCGGTGGTACCCCCGCTGCTGGCGGGGATCTTCCTCTCGGCAATTCTGGCGGCGATTATGAGTACCGCCGACAGTCAGCTGCTGGTGACCTCCAGCGCCCTCACGGAGGATCTCTACGCGGTTCTGCTGCGGGACAAAGCATCGCAGAAAGAACTGGTGTGGATCAGTCGCTCCTCGGTGGTGGTGGTGGCGCTGATCGCGATGTTTATCGCCTTTGATCCGGACTCCAGTGTGCTGGGGCTGGTGTCCTACGCCTGGGGCGGGTTCGGGGCTACCTTCGGCCCGATCGTACTGCTGTCGCTCTTCTGGCGGCGGATGACGCGCAACGGCGCGGTGGCGGGCTTGCTGGTGGGCGGTATCACCGTAATTGTCTGGTACAACCTCTCCGGCGGGATCTTCGACCTCTACGAGATCGTTCCCGGATTCGTGCTGGGGTTGATTGCGATCGTATTGTTCAGTCTCCTTGACAACGAGCCGGCGGCCGATCTTACCGGGGTCTTTGACCGGGTGACGTAAGCACTCCACGCCGGGTGGCGGGGTGGAGCGGTGCCGGGGGCGCGGGGTGCCCGGGTGGCGGCGCTCCCCATGGCCGCGGCTAATCGGTGTGTTCCGACTTCCCGGTAGCCGGGGCTCAGGCCCGACGCGGGAGCATGCGCACCGCGCCGGTAATCGCCGGCGCCGTAATCACCGGAATCACGAAGATCGCCGGCACGGTGGGAACTCCGCTGAGCTCCATGGCGATCAGCTTGGCCACCAGGGCGGGGTCATCATTAGCGAGAGAAACACCAGATAGACCGGGCCCAGGAGCAGCAACGGGACGGCGATCGCCACGGTAACCACGTCCTGAGCGATACCCTGAATCGCCACGTCGGCGGACATGTGCCGATAGATCCCGCGGCCGTACAGCGTGACCTCCGTCCCCCGAAACGTCTCATGGATCCGTGGGCCCGGGCCACCGGCGGAAACGATACCGGTGATTGCCGCCGCGGTTGCCGCCACCGCGATGACCACTACCAGTGTGGTAATCGCCCGCTGCCGTTTTATGTGTCCCATACGATCGATGTTACAATGAACTCCATAAAGGAGCTATACGGTATGAACGACACCTATTTTACACGAGATCGCATTGAAGCGCGGACAGCCTCCGTGGCGCAACTGGCCTCGGCCCGGGAAGTGGTAATTGATAACGGTCCGGGACGCGGAGTACGCGTCGTGGAGATCGACAACGGCACCGGCCTTCGGCTGGACGTGCTGGTGGACCGCGGACTTGATCTGGGCAGCTGCACCGTTCGCGGGATTCCCGTGACCTTTGCCACGCCCTCCGGCGTCACGCATCCTGCCTATTACGATCCCCGGGGAGCCAACTGGCTGCGCACCTGGCACGGCGGTCTCGTGACGGGTGCCGGCATGCGCAACGTGGGCCACCCGCAGACCGGCGACCAGACCGATGATCCCCAAGGGCTGCATGGGCGGCTCAGCCATATCCCCGGCACCCTCACCGGCGTCCATTCCGGCTGGCAGGGAGATCGCTACGTAATCACGGTTACCGGCACCGTCCGGGAGAGCTCCTTCTTCGGGGACAACCTACTGCTGGAACGAACGATTCGCGTGGAGTCGGTGGCCAATTCGATAGAGATCACGGATACCATCACCAACGAAGGGCCCCGGGAGACTCCGTTTATGATGCTCTACCACTGCAACTTCGGGTATCCCGTTCTCGATGACGACGCCCAGGTGGTGTGTCTGCCGGACAGTGTCGAGCCCCGCGACGATGAAGCCGCCGCTCACATGGATGACTGGACGGAGATGGCCGTTCCCACCGACGGTTACCAAGAGCGCTGCTACTTTCCCGATGTCCGGGAGGAGAACGGCCGTAGCCGCATCGCACTGGACAATCCGAAGATTGCATTTCTGCCCGTGTTGGAGTGGCGCAAGCGAGAGCTTCCCTACATTACCGTTTGGAAGACGCTGGGCACCAAGGAGTACGCCCTCGGCCTGGAACCGGCCAACTGCCACCCCGACGGTCAACAGAGCGAGCGCGAGCGCGGCACCCTGGTGACGCTCAACCCCGGGGAGTCTCGCGAACATTTCCTGCGGCTGTCTTTTGAGGATCGCGGGTAGTGCGGAATGTTCCTTGCAAAATTCTGAAATTAGTGCTTGACAGGACGCAAGAGTCGTCCTATTATATGTCATAAAGCAATTGGGTTTGCATAGTCCAAATATGTAGGGGGAAACTATGAAATGGCAAGGATATAATGAGAAAGCAGCGGACCGAGTGAACGATGCTATCGCGCGGGTTTTCAAAGGCCGATCGATCGTCGTCCTGACCGGACTTGTCGCGGTTATTGTTACCGCTGCGGCAAGCATGAAGTGGGGCGGCTGATAGAGCGTACCGCTCGCGCCGGATGCGATTGCAGATAGAGGTCCGGCAAGACATGTAACTTGACTCTGATATAAGGGCGTGAATGATCACGCCCTTTTCTGTTGCCGCCCTCACCATCCGTGTTATCATCCCGCAATGACCCTATCGGCGCGCATCTACATTGGCATCGTTTGTCTGAGCAGTATCGCCGTAACTGGAACGTTTGCATGGCCTGTCGGGGTCGCGAACTATCCCGTTGCGATAGGGTTGCTGGCTGTCGCGTCTATCCTCACTCAGTTATATGAGCTGGAAATCTACCCGCGAGGTTTTATGTCGACCCATGCGACGATCGCGATTACTGCGCTATTCGTCGGAGGACTTCCCTTGGCACTAGGGGTGGTTCTTTTGTCGACGCCCATCGCAGAGGTTCTATTGCGGTGGGACAATTTGGAGGCGTCGTTTCTGCGGTTTCTGACCCCGGTCGTCTTCAAAAAC
>JBBDTM010000077.1:6152-34001 GCA_040904425.1 Alkalispirochaeta sp. | reverse complement strand
TGCTCAAGATCGACAACGTCCTTGTCGGTGTGAGTCGCTACCGCGGCCGGGGTGTTCTGGGTGGTGGAGACCTCGTTTCCGGGTGTCACGCATCCCTACTACGCGATGGCTGCCGCCTCTCTGTCGTACCTTGTTGCTAATACAGCACTTGTCGCGGGAATCGTGAACTTCACCTCGGGAGAGCGTTTCTCTCGTGTCTTTCGTGGGAACATGCAGGGCTACCACCTACAGTTTATCACCATGGCTTCGCTTGCCATCATGCTTACTACCCTGTATGAGTTGTCGCCGGCATTTCTATTGCTCGCGTTCGTGCCCCTGACACTGGTCCACTTGTCCGCGTACAACTACCTCCGTCTTCGAAGGGATTCCCACACAGCGTTTAAACACATCACCGACCTCCTATCGGAGCGGGACGAGTACACCGGTGATCATTCCGATGACGTCGAACGTCTCGCGGTACAGTTGGCGGAAGCGATGCGGATGTCGGATGAGGATGTGGAGGCGATTCGCGCGGGGGCGGCGATTCACGATATCGGCAAGATGGCAATTCCCGATGCGATCTTGAACAAGTCGGGATCGCTGGATACGCAAGAGTTCGAGACGATGAAAACGCACACTACGATCGGAGCCGAGATTCTTCAGAATCTCGCGATCTATCGCAACGTTGTTCCGATCGTCCTCCACGAGCATGAACACTGGGATGGGTCCGGGTACCCGGAGGGCCTCGCGGGCGAGGCTATTCCCATGGGGGCTCGAATCGTTGCCGTAGCCGATGTGTATAGCGCCTTGACAACGGAACGGGGCTACCGCGTCGCCCAGGGCAAGCCGTTGGCGTACTCCCAGGAAGATGCGTGTACCATTTTGACAGACATGGCCGGCACGGTTCTTGATCCTACGATCGTAGAGGTGTTCCTCCGCATCGTGGGGGCACCTAGATCACTACAACCGCGGTGATGGAGGAACGCTGATGATCGCGGTGTGGGGCATTGTACTTGGCTTGGTTCTCGGTAAGGTTCGGGGCGGGACGTTTGAGAATCTTGGCAAGCTCCAGCTCCGGTGGCTGGTACTGGCGTTTGTCGCGCTTGGCATTCAACTGCTGACGTTCCCCACCCCATGGTGGGCCCATCCGCCGCTGGCGGAGGCGACCCGTGGATGGCACCTGTTCTCGTACGCTCTGATCGTGGCGTTTTTGGGTGCGAACCGACGGCTGGTTCCGCTGTGGGGTATTGCCGCGGGCGTTATGATGAACCTCGTGGTAATCACCGCCAACGGGGGACTCATGCCCACCAATCCGGATGCCCTGAGCGCTTCCGGCAATCAGGAAGTGGCTGAGCGTCTCGCCCAGTCGCGCGAGGCGACGCTGGGAAACGTTGTGGTCATGAGCGCGGATACTCGGCTGAACGTTCTCGGCGATTGGCTCTACCTCCCGCAGTGGATCCCCTTTGGCGACGCCTTCAGTCTCGGTGATGTGGCGTTGATGGTGGGCGTGGCGTGGCTGATCCAGCGGGCGATGGTATCCAAACATGTCCAGCCTCCCAAAACGGATTCGGGCTGGGATTGACCGTTGGGCAGGCGGATAATCAGCAATGAGAAGGTATACCACCAAGAGCCTGCATCTCTCACCCACGCATCACCACACCACGGCAACCCCGTACTCGGAGAACGTTCCGTCGCTGGTAACGATCGAGAGAGAATCTTCCTGTGCCTGAGCTATCATCAGACGGTCAAAGGGGTCACGATGAAGCCAGGGAAGCGCGGAAACCGTGCGGACGTGGCCGGGAAGAATTGGTAACCAGTTGATTCCGTTTCGATGCATGTGACGCGGTATCGCGTCGTACCAGTCGTCTGCTAGCGTCAGCTTCCCGATGCTTACTTTGATACCGAGTTCCCAGTAGCCGGCGATACTGAAATAGAGCTCGTTCTCTGGATCAGATAGTGCCGTTCGGGCCGGAGCCGAGAGGTTCTCCGACCGGCTGAACATCCACAGAAGTACATGAGTGTCCAGGAGGAGTTTCATGTTGGCTCTTCACTTGCCATATACGGAGCGAAATCATCCAGTGGCTCGTCAAAGGTTGCATCCATGTGTACCACGAGATCGGGAAGCGCGTCGAACTGACGCTGCCCCGTGTGGTAGGGAACCAACTGCGCCACCGGTTTGCCCCCTCGGGCAACAATGAGGGTTTCACCGGATTCCACCTCCCGGAGGAGTCGGGAGAGATGGGTCTTGGCGTCGTGGACGGTTACCGTTTTCATGGGTACATATTAGCTTAGTCTTTTGACTTAGTCAATTTCGTAGTTCGATCGGGTCCAAACCCCGGCGAGAAACCCCCGGTGGCGCGCTCTCGGTGCTCACGGCGCTCCCCGCGCTCACTCCCTATGCCGGCTGCTTCCGGCCGGCCCCTCCCTTGCCCCGCACCCGGCACAGGTGTAGGCTGCCCATACTCATGAACACCCGATCACTCTTTGCTCCCGGGCCGGGGCGGTTGCTGTTGATAGCCGCATCCACGGCGATGTTTGCCCTGGGCGCCGCCTCGGCGCTCTACGGTCCGTTTTTCCCCTATTTCGCTGAATCTCTCGACCTCACCCCTTCCAAGCTGGGTCTGCTCCCGGGGTTGCACTTCGCCGGCGCCACCGTGGGCGTCCTCTTTGGTGGCATGGCGGCGCGACGCATCGGCTATCGCCGCGTGTTGCCGGCGGGCTCCGTCATATTGGCGCTGGGATACGGGGCGGTGGCCGTGGCGTGGACGTGGCCGCTGCTTCAGGCGGGAGCCGCGTTCCTGGGCCTCGGGTTCGGGCTGCTGGTCAACGTCAACATCCTCGTGGACGAGGCGTTTGGCGAGATGGGGGCAGCCGCGTTGCAGCTCGTGAACGCGCTCTTCAGCGTGGGTGCCATCGCCGCGCCGCTCCTGGCGATCTTCTCGTTGCAGTTTGGGGGCCAGGCGGTGGCCTTTGGAACCGGGGCCGCACTGGCGGTGATCCTTCTGGGAATGTTGATATACGGAGGCACATCGGCGGATGATCTGAGAGCGGCTCGACGGGCGGAACAGGTTGAACTGACGTACGATGTCGCGGCACCGTCCTATTCAGCCGACGGTGCGGACGATGTCGAGGAGGCCGAAGCGCCTCCCTCCCGGGGAAACCACGATCGTCATGCCCGCAGCTCCGCCACCACCGAGACCACCGCCGCCACGGCGCGCCACCGCCGGGCGCTGATCGTGCCCACCGCGCTCTTTCTGCCGCTGTACCTGCTCTTCCCCGGCACCGAGGCCTCCTTCGCCAACTGGATGCCCACGCACCTCTTCTCCCTGTTGCCGGCGGCGATCGCCTCCACGGTGGTCTCCGGCTACTGGCTCACCTTCACCGCCGGGCGCCTCCTATCGGTACCGATAAGCATGCGCATCCGTCCCGGTATCCTGGTGGGCGGGTCGATCCTGCTTGCCCTGGCCGCTACCATCGCCGCTACCGTGGATCCGCTGGCGCCGGTCGCCTATCTCGTAGCGGGCCTCGCCATGGGCCCCGTCTTCCCCGGAGGCCTGAGCTGGCTCCGCCGTCGCTATCCTGAGCGTGCCGGAGAAGTGGCGAGCGTTATTATCGCCGCCGGGGGCATCGGCGGCATGATCATCCCGCCGCTGATCGGCTACATCGTGGAGGCTCGTGGCATTCCCGCTATTGCCGTGACGCTGGCGGTACTGCTTTCCGGGGCCGTCCTGTTGGCGGGAATTATCGGGCTGGCAGGACGCTCCGCTGAGGCGTCTGTAAAAAATTGACCAATCGAACTTAGTTGAGTAGACTAACATACATGAAGACGGTAAATACCCACCACGCAAAGACCCACCTTTCTCGTATCCTCGAAGAAGTGGAACACGGTGAAGTGTATATTATCAGCCGAAACGGTGTACCGGTAGCAGAACTACGAGCGCGACCCCGTGCGTCGAGGACTGACGTAGATCCCATCTTGTCCCAGATTACGGTTAATTTCGATCCAACGGAGGAACTGAGCGGCGACGAGTGGGGTGAGGTAGAGTGATCATTTTAGACACCTGTGCGGTATTGTGGTTGGCTGCGGGATCCGAAAAACTCAGTAGTGACGCCCGGAAGCGCATCGATGAGGAGACGGTAGTCGCGATCTCTTCGATCAGCGCGTTTGAGATCGCGCTGAAATATCGTGATGGAAAGCTGGTGCTATCGCTTCCGCCACGGGAGTGGTGGAAGCGCGTGCTCGATCACCATCGCCTCGATGTGTTGCAATTGGAACCGGAGGTTCTGTTTACTGCAGTCAATCTGCCGCCGGTGCATCGCGATCCGGCGGACCGATTTATCATCGCTACCGCGATCATTCACAATGCCGCCGTGGTCACCGCGGACGCCCGATTCTCGGATTACGGCATCGCGGTTCTGTCGTGACGGACTGCTCTCCGATGGCGATGGGACGGTATTCGCATGATCGCCTCTTTTCAGTATCCTCCTGACCATATGGAAATCAGACAACTTCGCGAGCGCTTTCAATCCGCCCTGGTGCTCGAAAACCCCAGCCTCCGGCTCGATGAGGTGCTGCGGGAGCAGGGGATTTCGGTTGAACGCCTACCGGAGTCGGCAACCCAAAACCGGGAGCAGGTGCTCGAGCGGCTGCGTGCAGGTCAACACGACCTACTCTTTAAGCGGAGTCGCTTTGTGGTGGATCAGGAGGTGCTTGCGGCAGCGCCTAACCTGGCGGCGGTTATGCTGTGTTGCATTGGAGATGATTCGGTGGATAAGGCCGCCTGCGCTGAACAGGGGGTCCTGGTTCTCAACGACCCGGTGAGTAACGGCCGCTCCGTGGCGGAGATGGTCATCGGCGAGATGATCTGTCTCGCCCGGCGTATCTTTGTCGCCCATGAGGCGGGGCGGGATCACCTGTGGACCAAGGAGTCCACCGGTCGGTATGAGCTTCTGGGCCGCACGATTTCGGTGATCGGTCTCGGCAATATCGGCCGCCAGGTGGCGCGCCTGGCTGAGAGTTTCGGGATGAGAGTCGCGTTTTACGATCAGTCCTCCGTCGCGGGGGAAGTGGGGCGCGCCTTTGGCTGGCATGAGTGTCGTAGTCTGGAGGAGGCGTTCCGAATTGGTGATGTGGTCACGCTCCACCTCTCGGCTGAGGATTCTCAGGGTAATCGGAACGAGGAGATCATCAATCTCGAACACTTCCGGTTGCTCGGGGCGGATCGCGGGGATCTGACGCCCCGGGTCTTTATCAATGCCGCCCGGGGCTTTCTCTACGATCCCGAGGCGTTGCGGCAGGCGCTGGCAGAAGGGGTGGTCCGCGCGGCGGCGGTTGACGTGTTTCCCGACGAGCCCGGCAGCAAAAGCGATGAATGGCGCAATCCCTACGCCGACGTGGCCGCGGTAACCACAACTCCCCATATCGGTGCCGCCACCGAGGAGGCTCAACCGCGGATCGCTGAACATATGGCGGAGTCGGCGGAACTGCTCAACCTACGAGGCACGGTGCGGGATACCGTGTTCCGGCCCAAGCTCCGGATAGACCTGGATGCGGAACCGGGGGAGTGGGCGCTGGCGGTGGTGCATTCCGATACCCGTGGAACCAAGAAAGCGATCGCCGACGCGATCTTTGAGGCCGGGGCCAACAACATCGATTCGACCCACCACGACTTTCCCCGATACGGAATCGCTTACGATATCTCCGCTCTGGACCGACCGCTCTCGCAGGAACAGCTCGAACAGCTGGTGCGCAGCGCCCGGGACTTGACCGGTGATGAGAGCGCCATTCGCTCGATTCGACAATTCCAGGTTGGCGGAAGTCACCGCTGAGGAGGAGACTATGGTAGAACTGTTGGAACGGACATTTGATGAGTATCGCGACCGCCTGGAGACCAAGGCGGTGGTTCTTGACCGCGGCGCCATTGAGAAAAGTATGGAACCGCTTCAGCGGGAACTGGGGCAGGGCCTGTGGCTGGTTGTGTGTGACGAGCACACCTGGGCCGCTGCCGGGGAGCGAACCGTTGCAGCCCTGGATGCCGCGGGACAGAGCTGGAAGCGGTGGGAGGCGCCGATTCCCCCGGGCGGCAGGGAACCGGTGTGCGATGAAGAAACTGTGGCGGCATGTCGCGACGCGATTCGGTCCGAAGGTGCGGCGGCGGCGCTGGCGATCGGCAGCGGCACGTTAAACGATGTCGCCAAGTTCGGCGCCTACAAGGCGGGCGTGTATGCCGGGTGCATCGCCACCGCGCCCAGCATGAACGGCTACACCTCCGGAATCGCCGCGGTGCTCTCCAATGGCGTCAAAACCACGCAACCGTGTACCCCAACCCGAGTGGTGGTGTGTGACGTGGAGGTGCTCGCCCAGGCGCCGGCGCGCATGATCCAGAGCGGTATCGGCGATCTTGCTTCCAAGCCGGTGTCCAACGCGGACTGGATCGTGGCCAACCGCCTCACCGGCAGCACCCATTCCACCGAGGCGGCGAAGGTAATCGATGCGTCGTGGAAACTCCTCGAAGGAGTTGCGCCGGGTCTTGCTACGCGGGATCTCGACTCGGTGGAGCGGCTGTCCGCTTCGCTGATTCTCTCAGGCTTCGCGATGACGGTGGCGGGCAATTCCGCTCCCGCCTCCGGAGGAGAACACCTCATCAGTCACTACCTGGACATGGTGGCGGTGGCAGAGGGAAGTGAGCACGACCTGCACGGCGTTCAGGTGGGGGTCGCCACCATAACCGCCGCGTTCTTCTACCAGAAGCTCATGGCCCTCGATCCGGAGAGTATCGACGTCGATCGCCTTACCGCCGCGCTGGACCCGTGGGAGGATCATGAGGCGCTCATCCGGGAGCGGTTCGCCGGGCTTGCCCCGGCGGTTCTGGACCACGCCAGGTCAGGCTATCCCGATCTGGAGACGCTGCGGGCGCGGCTCCTCAGCCTCAAGAGCCACTGGCGGGAGATTATGGATGAGCTGAAGCGCACCGTGAGAACGCCGGACACGATTGAGGCGGAACTCGCCTCCGCCGGCGGACCGGTGCGCTACCGGGAGCTCGGTATCGGCCGGGAGCGGGCCTTCCGGGCGATCGCTCACAGCCGCGATATTCGCTCCCGCTACACGATTCTCGATCTGGTCTGGGAGCTCGGCTACCTGGAGGAGTGGGCTAAAGAAGCAGTGGAGCGGTACTATGAATAGCAGGTCGCGTCGCACAGGTTGTGGATAGTCTTCTGTCGCTGCGTCAGACCGGCGAGGCGGCGGCGGATCTCTGGAGGCAGAATGATCTCGTTACTGAAGTCCGGATTGAACTCGATGAGATCAAAGATATGGCCGTTTCGATGGATTTCGCGATACCGGTGGGACTCGCGTTTAATGAACTGGTTTCCAACGTCAGTGAACACGGTTACCCGGACGCCACCGACAAGCCGGTGACACTACGAGCCGAGCGTGCCGATGAGCAGATCACGAGTGGTGATGCGGGGTGTGTATGAATGATTCCCACGCCGACCGGCGGTGGGCGTCGTGACGTTTCCATCGCCGGGAAACGACGCTACGGACGTGCGCTGTCCCTGGGAGCCAGGTCTTTCATGAACAGTATTCCTACTGCCGGAATCATTCCTGCCGCAATTCGATGGAACATACCGATGGACGTGGGGTAGTGGGAGTCCGTGAGATGCTTGTAGTACCGGTGGTCTGCTTTCAGGTAGTCCCGGGTATATCAGTGGAGATTTTCTTGAGGAAGCGAAACTGAAGGTAGTCGGAGAAGGTCGGCCGTTTGGGCAACCCACCGCGGGACTGATCTTTTGAATTGCCTTGTACAGTTTAGCTGCTTCTCGGTGTATTTTCGATTCCTGTTTGACCTGAGCCGGTGGAGACAACGGCCACGGTGGCGTGAGAACAGCCAGTTCTCCGGTTATTTCGGGTCCCGAACCGAGGGTGAGGCGCAACGTCTCTAGTGTTTTGTCCATCCCCGCGGAACGGATCCTAAACTCTTCGCCCGGCGTCTGTGCGACGCCGGGAAAGGTTCACAGAAGAGTGGTGCCCATCACGCTACCTTGAGGCGCACCTCAAGGCTCTTGCGGGTCGCGTGGGAGTAGGGACACACAACGTGGGCCTGCTCTACCAGAGTTTGTGCAGTGCCCTGGTCAACGCCGGGGAGCGAGATCGTCAGCTCCACGTCGAGGCCAAAGCCCTCACCGTCGTCCCGCTCACCGATGCCCACCTGGGCGGTAACATCAGCCTCGTCCGGCACCGAAACGCCTTGCTTGGATGCAACCACCTTGAGGGCGCCGAGGAAACATGCCGCGTAGCCTGCGGCAAATAGCTGCTCCGGATTGTTGCCATCGCCTCCGGGCCCTCCAAGTTCCTGCGGGGTGACCAAGTTTACGGAAAGAGATCCATCTTTCGTTGCGGCGGAGCCGGTCCGCCCGCCTTTTGCTGTTGCCTCTGTTTTATACAGTACCTGCATTGCGGTACCTCCGTTTGATTCAGAATCACGATAATGCTCGCGCGCGATTAAATCGTGTACGATAAATATACCCACATCGGATCCTGACGTCAACCCCGGAGGCGCCCCTCGTCAGATACTCTCAGAGTCGACTATACTCTCTCCCGGGCGATATGATTTCAGGGGAGGTACCCATGACCGAGGAGCAGGAGAGCAACGACGCGGAGCTCTTAGGGGTGGAGGAGCAATTCTGTTTCGCCGTTTACTCTACGTCCCACGCCCTGAACAAGATGTACAAGCCGATGCTCGACAATCTTGGGCTTACCTATCCGCAATACCTTGCCATGCTTGTTCTGTGGGAACACGACGGACTCCGAGTTGGCGAGCTCGGGCAGCGCCTTTACCTCGAGTCGAGCACACTTACACCGCTTCTCAAACGGCTGGAAAGCCGCGGGCTGCTGGAACGCGCCCGGTCCCCCGGAGACGAGCGCCACGTCCGCGTCTATCTTACCGAGAATGGAAACGCCTTGCGGGAACGGGCAAAGTCGGTTGCACCGGCGATCATCAACGCCACCGGCTTCGATCCAGCCACTCTCGACACACTTCGGAGGCAGCTCTTCCAGATTCGAAGCAACCTGCTGAAGGCGTCGGAGAATCGCGGATGAATCGGGTGTGTCGGGATACGACTATCGCCTCGGTCTTGGAAGCGGTGCGGGCCTGAACGAACGGCATACGCCGTATGGCGATCGTCGCTCGCCGGTGTCTCAGCTCTTTCGACGGGAGCGAGTTTCCGGATTCGGGAAAGTCGTGGATAACTTGTTCCAGATCTTCCAGACAATCCGCTCGGTTGGCCGGCTCCAGGCGTTGCTCATAGTCATCGAGGTCGATCTGGTTGTCCGTATATGCCTGTGCCAAAAGGTCACATACCTCAGTTCGACGCTGGGGCAGACCGCAGTAACGACGCTTGTCCGGATACTCCGTCATACTCTGTGTACGATAGGCCCTTCTGTATCGGTGTCAACCGGGGTATTCGGTGTTCAGCTCCGCAGGGTCACAATCACACCGAGATCGAGGATCCACGAACGATCAACATTGTTGGCATAGCTCTCGTTCGGGTGTGAGTCGCGGAAATCTGCCGACTCGCTCCAGTAGGCCGCCTGATACGCTACAGACGCGTCGAGTTGTAGCCAGGGCAGTACATGGTACAGGAGATTCAGGTACGGACCGTGCCGGTACCATACCTTGTCGCCGAAGTTCAGCGAGAAGTATGTAGCATACTGGGCGCTCACGTTCATCACGGGCCGGCGGTCGACGATCCAGAACCACGTCAGGCCGGGTCGAACGAAGAGGACTTGCTGTCCATCGAAGAAGTTGTACTCGTAACGACTCTTCACCGCAAAGACCCAGTTTCCGCCGGGCAGAAAATCGAGAAGGAATCTGGGCGTGAGGTCGAACATCGCGACGTGCTCGAGGCGCTCGGAAGTATCTGTCCACTCCCAGCCTGGGTTCGTGGTGACCCAGTCATCGTCGTGCTGGGCGCCGGACTGCAGACGGTAGAACGCGCCGGCCTTCACGTTCTTGTGGAGCCGATAGTAGCCCCCGAGCGTAAGTGATCTATAGCCGAGGCCGGGGTCTTCGAACCGCCCGGCGTACTCGACCATGGTCGACAAATCGTCGCGATAGAGAAAAAACCTGGAATGGCCCTGGATTTCGAATCCATCCGCCGGAGTCGACGGCACGTGGTCAGCGCTCACTGAGGCGACGCTGAAGATTAAGGCAAGGATTCCCATCAGTAGAATCCGTTTCATTTCGTGTGTCTCCATGGCTGCCTCAGTCGTAATCCTGATCGAGAAGGTCGCTGTACGCTCCGTCCAGATCGGTCGTGTCGCGAACTTCGCCGGCATCGGGATCGAAGTTCCAGTTGAGCTCCGTCGTCCACGCGTAGAACTTGGGGTCGGTAGTTCTCAGCCCGCTCAGGATATTGACACCCTCTCCCTCGTTCACGATCGTCGTCGTGTCGGCGTCGCGGACCGCTATCTCCACTGAACCTTCGTTCACGCACAGCCAGACGTCGGGCAGTTCCTCTATTGTCCGACCGTAGGCGATGAAGAACTCGGTGCCGCGAACCCCTGCCACGACAGTCGGCGTCGAGACCTGGAAGGCGCGGCCGCCGGCGACAGCCCGGTTCACGCGGGCGAAGACTCCGCCCTGACGGAGATCGACAGATTCCCTGGATGCAGCCTCGTGGATCTCCACGACGGTGTTCTCGCGCAGCTTGAGCTGCGATTCGGCCCCGACCGCAACGATCGCGATGCCGTCGTTCCCGGTGATCACAAGATCACCCGCAGACACGGCTGAACCGAAGTCGGCGGCCTCACGCGATCCGGAAGATTCGATCCAGACCTCACCCTCAACGTACTCTACGCGACCGTCCTGCGCGTTCGCGGTCGTCGCGAGACCGAAGAGCAGAACGACAGCCCCGACTGGAACGAATCGATTTCGAAAAGTGTTCATACAGCCCCCCTGTTCCTTACTAATTATATAATCAATTCCAGAATTTTTCTGGCTGTCTCTGGATCTTTGAGTCCGGAACGTTTGGGACGGCTAAGTTGACACCTGGGATTAGGTCCTAACGGACACGCACAAAGTACAAATCCCCACTCCGTCTCGACTCAGCGTGAAGGGTGTGGAACCCTTGGGACTCCATGATCTCACGGGTGGCGTTGCGCGCCGCACTGCCGTGGCATTCGATGACAACTCTCCGGAACCGGCGGAGGACCTCGGGATTCTCGGAAAGAATGTCCACTTCGCTTCCCTCCACGTCTATCTTGAGGATTTCCGCCTGACCCAACGCATGCTTTTCGAGAAACGCCGTCAGGGTCAATGAGGGAACGGTCCGGCGCCGTATCTCATCGGGATCGATCCACGGGCGAGGAAAGGCGAGCATGTTAGTGGAAGCGACGGTGCCCACATGGGGGAGCGTCTCCATGTGCACACTGCCGTTCCGATTTGTGATCGCGGTTTCGCAGAGAGTGACACCGTCCACGCCATTGGCCGCCACGTTCTCCCGAAATCGCTCGGCATTCTCTCTTATCGGTTCCGCCGCCACGACTCGAATCGCCGGATTGAGGGTTTTCATTTTGAGCGTGTAGTACCCCTCGTTGGCCCCGAGATCTACCACCGTCCCTCCCGTCTCTCCTCTGAATCCCGGGAGTAGGGCGTGGGCGTGATCGCGAAAGATCTCGAGAAAAGTTTCCATCGATGCCGGGGCGAGGTCGCTTCGGAGCGTTAGGTGGAGAGGCAGCCGCGAATGCTTGCTCGCCTTAGAGCCCTCCGTCCCGACTTCCTCGGGGCCTAACATGAGTGTTAGCTGGAGCCGCTCACCAGCTGATTCGAGGGAGGCGCCGGAAAGGAGGCGCTCCCTGTCTGCTTCGATCTTTGTGAGGGTTGCATGACTTTCCGGGCCGTGGGCTATTCGGTGAAGGTAGTCGAAGTCGATTCGTGCGGCCAGGTCAACTCCTTTCGGGATGGGCGGCCCGTCCAGTTCCGATCAGGCCTATCCGACGCCTCGATAGCCCGGTGGATCACTCGCTGGAAAGGACTCTTCCGAGGCCTCTTGCACTTTCTCCTCAGATGAAGCACCGCTCGCGTTTTGCGCCAGCTTGCCGCTGACGTGTTCAACGTTTTCCATGAGCTGTGATTTGGCCTGGGCGTCATCCTCGATGCGAAGTGTCGTTATGACATGCGAATGCGCGCTCCGGGTAATGTCGTGCGCTTCCTTTATAACCGGCATCACTTCATCCCAGCTCCCTTCCACCACGGTTCCCGACGGGGTGAGCTGATACGAGAGACCTGACTTCTTGATTACCTCTACCGCCTTGGCTACGGCGTCCGCGATATGTGAGCCGGCGCCCACCGGAACAATCTGTAGTTCAACCAGCATGAACCCTCCTTGAGCACTGCGGGCGGGTAATGGGTCGCAACCTTGGAACGCGCCCCATTCGCCTGCATCCCTTAAACGTACTCACAGCGGCAGTCTACCGTGAAGTGGCAGGACGTGCCGGGAGCGTTGGCCATTCTTACGTGTCTGGAACAGTGTCCGCTCCCTTGCATTCGGCTCCGTTAATGACGAGGATATACGCTCGGCGCGATCAAAGGCTGACAGGAAAGGTTGTACACCGATGAATATTCTCTATCTGCACTCTCACGACAGCGGGCGCTACTTTGATCCGTACGGCTATGCGGTGGGAACACCGGCGATTACGGAACTGGCGCGGCGCGGAACGTTGTTCCGGCAGGCGTACAGCGCAGCTCCAACGTGCTCGCCCAGTCGGGCGGCGCTTCTCACCGGGACCAGTCCACACCGAGCGGGAATGCTCGGTCTGGCCCACCGCGGGTTCCGGTTGCACGACTACGGCGAGCATCTGGCGCGCCACTGCAAAGAGGCGGGATACCGCACGGCGCTTTCGGGGATTCAACATGAGGCGGAGCCGGTAGATATGATCGGGTACGACGAGGTGCTTGACGATTTCGGCATTTCGATGGCCAACGCGCACGACTTTGACACGGTCGAATACGATCTGTCCAATACGCAACGCGCCGCGGAGTACCTTTCGGCCGCCGCCGATGACGACGCGCCGTTCTTCCTCTCCTATGGGATGTTTAACACGCATCGGGAGTTTCCACCGATCGAGGACGGCGTCGAGCCGAACCATGTCCTCCCGCCGCGGGAAGTCGCCGACACGCCCGAGGCGCGTGTGGATCATGCCGGTTTCATCACCTCGGCGCGCGTCGTCGATCGCTGTGTTCGGATTGTAATGGATGCGCTCGACGCGTCAGGACTGCGGGATGATACGATCGTCATCTTCACGACCGATCACGGTGTTCCGTTTCCCTTCAACAAATGTACGCTTTACGATACCGGCATCGGGGTCGCGCTCATTCTCGATTTCCCCGGAAATCCTGCGCGGGGTTCGGTGGTGGAGGCGATGGTCTCACAGCTCGATCTTTTCCCCACGCTCTGCGAGCTCACAGGCCTTCCCAAACCGGAACGACTCGAGGGGCGTTCGATGCTGCCCCTGCTCACCGGTGAGCAGGATCAGATCCGCGATGAACTGTATGCGGAGGTGACCTACCACGCCGGCTACGACCCGCAACGGGCGATCCGTACGCGGGACCACAAGTTGATCAAACGATTCGCGGAGCCGCCGCACATCGTTCCGGTGAATATCGACGCCAGCGCCTCCAAGCACCATATCTTCAAATCAGGAATCAGGCAGTTTCCGCTCGACGCGGTGCAACTGTACGATCTCAACCTCGATCCGCTCGAGCGCGTGAACGTTGCCGATGATCCGGCATACGCTGACGTGCGGGCGGCGCTAGAACAACACCTCGATCAGTGGATGCAGCGCACGGAGGACCCACTTCTCGATGGGCACGTTCCCCTCCCTCCCGGTGCGTTTCAGGATTCACCCGATTCGTACAATCCGGACGAGGGACCGATGGAGTACGCCGAACCCGAGGGTCATCCGGGAGCGCCGTAACCGCAGGGTCCGGATTATTGGCGGTGCTCTGCCCTCAGCCGATCCTTCCTGAGCAATTCTTCCAGTCACACAAATAGAGCGTCCATTGAGACGCACACCCTCGTACGAACAGGACATCTCTATTCATTTCTCGTGACAAACCGAGGCACCCGTGTCGCGACACAACCAGACGATTCACGAAACGACGGGCACGTTCATCTGCGAACATTGCGGACGAACGGTGGGCTCGGAAGGCACTCACTCATGGTGGTACGATCGAGGTCGTCGGTGATGCGGATGATCCGGAGCGATTGTTTCCTGGTCGGGTGATCCGTCACGCCCGCCATACGTACGACCTCCTCACACCGATATCGACGGAGCCCGTGTCCATGGAGGTTTCCGGGGCCTATTTATATCGGGTAGCTGGTCCCGCCGACTACCCGACAGCCGGAGATTGGGTATTGTTTCGGCCCCAGGGGCGAATCGAGATGCTCCTTCCCCGAGATACCATGATCAGCCGGGATGCAGCCGGAGAAGAGACGTTGGAGCAGGTAATTGTGGCCAACGTGGACGTGATCTTTCTGGTATTCGGCCTCGACGGAGGTCGGGCCTTCACCACCGGCATGTTGGAGCGCTCGGTTCTGGCCGCGTGGAACTCCGGTGGCCGGCCCGTAATCATCCTTAACAAGAGCGATTGTGCCGATGCCGACCACGTCGAGACGGTCCGCCGGGAGGCGGAAGACCACGCCCCCGGTGTGCCCGTGCACGTTGTCAGTGCCCACTGCGGTGATGGTCTTGCAGATCTGAGCGGCGAAATTGGTCCCGGTCAGACGGTCGGTATGCTTGGGAAAAGTGGTGTCGGAAAATCGGCCCTCGTTAACGGGATGGTTCGGCTCGCTGCTTCGGAGACGCCGCCGTTGGCTCGCACCGGTGAGCAACGGAAAGGCGATCGTCAGGGCCGACACACAACATCCGAGAAGGTTCTCTACATGCTTCCCGGCGGTATTCTGCATCGCGACGTGTCGGGCGCGGAAGCCGAAGCGGGAACACGTGGAGTTCTTCGACAGTTTCAAGTCGGCCATGGACCACGAATACCGGCCGTGCGCAGCGGGACAGCCATGAAATGGAACAGATCCTTGTAGACCGGTTTACCACGCCCCTGGGGCCGATGTTCGCGTGCGCGACAAAGAGCGGGTTGTGTCTTCTTGAGTTCGTGGATCGCCGCATGCTGGAGTCCGAGTTCGAAGACCTCCAGAGGCGTCTTGACGGGCGGATTATGCCCGGCGAGAACCAGTTCATTCAGCAGGCGAAGCACGAGATCGCTGAGTATTTTGCCGGCGTGCGCACCGAGTTTACGGTACCGCTCCACACTCCGGGGACGGAGTTCCAGAATCGGGTATGGACCGCTCTGCGCACCATCGCCATCGGTCGCACATCAACCTATCAGGAGCAAGCCAGGTCGATCGGTAATGGCAAGGCGGTCCGTGCTGTGGCGAGGGCGAACGAAATGAATCGCATCGCCATCATCATTCCGTGTCACCGTGTGATCGACAAAGATGGAAGCTTGGTCGGGTATGCCGGGGGACTCGAGCGCAAGCGATGGCTTTTGAATCACGAGCAAACCGTCGCGGGCGTGCCCCTTCGCCCCGGAGAATCCGGCCGGCAGTAGCGGCGGGCGTCCAACCTGCCGATGAACTATCGTTGGTTGGCAGTACGGCATTGAGTACCCACCGCTGCGTCGATGTCTCCGTTGCAATAGCGAGGGATTGATAGTATAACTCATACCAACGAGTCGTCTCATGAAGAAATATCAAATTGTGTCGGCCTGGATTCGCGAGAGCATCGAGGCTGGACGTATCGATCCGGGAGACAAGCTACCGTCGGAATCCGAGCTTATTCGCCGGTTTGGCATCTCCCGCAACTCTATACGGCAGGCGGTGAACGAACTGGTTCGGGAAGGCTTGGTCGAAACGAGACACGGCATGGGCACGTTTTGTACCAAGCGGAGTGCTCAAAGTACCATGAATGTGGCATTGGTCTGTCTTCGTATGGGAGCCTATATCTTTCCCCGCATCATCCAAGGGTGCAATAGCGTCATGCAGAAAAATGGCTACACCCTTCAGCTCAATGAGTCCTGGTACGATCTGGATGAAGAAGAGAAAGTTCTCAAAGGACTGCGTCGCAAGGCTGTCGATGGGCTCATTTTAATTCCGGTCTATGGTGAAGGGGCCGCGACAAATGCGGGCCTGGTTAAGAAGCTTGAGTCCGAAGGGCTTGCCGTTGTACTTCTGGACAACGAATACGAAGGTTACGATTTTACGAGCATCGTATTGGATGACTTTCAGGGCGGCGTGTCAGGCGCAAGTCATCTCTGGGAGATGGGGCATCGCGAGATAGGGGTGCTCTACAGCTCAAACTATCGACCGAAGATCCTCAGAAAGGATGGCGTGCTACACTTTCTCTCCACGCAAAATGCCACGATCAAGAAGGAGTGGATTATTGGAATCGATGGTCAATCCTCGCCATTCAAGACGTACGGCCAGATCAGGGAACTCTTCAGGTTTGGGATCTCATTACCTACCGCTATAGTTTGCTCCAGTGATGATGAGGCAATTATGCTCATCTACCAGGCACGCCAACACGGGATACGGGTTCCCGAAGACCTTTCGGTGGTATCGTTTGACAATTCTGACCTTTCCAAGGTTTCCCACCCTCGACTCACGACGATTGATCATCCGAGTGAGTACATGGGTGAGCTGGCGGCGAAGATGTTGATTGACCGAATGCAACGCCGTGAAGCTCCGTGGAGAACGAAATCAATTATCGAATCCAAGCTGATCAATCGTGATTCGGTGTGTTCGCCCGCGCTTCCACATCGATCTTCCGTTTCGATCGATCAAACCTCTTAACGGGTTCCAGAACGTCCTGCCCGGACGTGTTGGCCCGAGAAGGAGGGGCGCTTGAATCGATGGAAACGTCTCGGAACCGGAAACCGTGTTCTACCCGAGGCAGCCACGAATGATTCGCAGCAATCAGCTCTTCCGTTAATCTCCGGGTGTCGGTTAGATCGATGGTGGCGGCAGTGAGCGGGTCCATTGAGATGGCAGAAAGCAGGAGCTGGGGGGCTTGCCTGAGAACAGCCTCCACGCACATCTGCTGAACAAGTATGTTGGTCGTGCAGAGCGCTGCGAGCTGGGTCGGCAAGCGATCCATATGCTGCCCCTCGATCGCGTTGCCTTTGATGTGGGTGGGGACTTCGACTGCGGCGTCAGTGGGCAGATTGGCTATCAGGCCATTGTGATTGGACAGATTACCATAGAATTCGTAGTCTTCTCCGGTGATCCATGCGTTGGCGATAAAGGAGCCGTACTCCTCACTCCGGGCATCAAGTTCGCCATCCTCGTATGCAAAAGGGTCGACGTCCTGTAGCCGCCGGTGAACATAGCCTGCAAATCGATGGTATGCTCCGGAGGCACCGGTATACCCGGTACCGGAACCATAGCGCTTAAGTACCGTCTGATCTCGTCGAAACCACGGGAAGAAGTCCGAGAGGTGTCCCGATGTTTCGGTAACGAAGTATCCGAAGTGCTGTAATACTTCCGCCCGTGTTGGCTCTGCTGCAGTCCATTTCGGTGTCGCCATTCTCTGCCGGAGGCGGGGATACAGATCCTCGTTATCCTTTTGGATCTCGAGGGCCCATGCCATATGGTTTATACCAGCGAACCGCGTCGTGATGGAATCGACCGACTCACCCAGGCATGTGGCGATAGTGTGTCGTGTTGCCTCGACGCCACCGCAAATTCCTACAAATCTACGAATGCCCAGTTGACGCGCGGCCATCGTCATTACTGCCATCGGGTTCACATAGCTTATTACCAGGCAATCCGGGGCGGATTTTCGAATCTCTGCAGCAACCTCTTTCAGAACGGAAACATTACGTACCGCTTTCATCATCCCTGTTGGCCCCATGGTGTCGCCGATACAGAGGTCGATACCAGACGCCTTGGTGATTGTGAAATCTTGATCAAACGCACTGAAACCGCCGGCATCGAAGAGTAAAAAGACGATGTCTGCTCCGCGTATTGCCGGCGCGAGATCGGTATGCGCTTCAATACTGGTTCTCAGACTGTAGCGTTGGACGATCCGAACAGCGTACTTCCGTACTCCGGTGAGATGGTGCAGGTGAGGAGCCATGAGAGAAAGTGTTGCCCGATCCATCCAAGGAAACGTGAAGAGATCATTGAGCAATCGTCGCCCATGACTAGCACTCCCGGCGCCAATAATTGCAATGCGCGGTCTCAAAGGTCGCCCTCCTCGGGCTATTACTATGAATCTCGTCCGGCCCGCTGTCCACTCCCATCGCTGCCTTCTCGACCACAATTTTCTTGACCACCCTCAGTGCTCGTGGTAACCTAAAACTTATTGGTATGAGTTATTGGTATGAGACGTACCAATACGGTTCATGGCCAAGGTGGTTCTTCGGAACTATCACGTTAGAAGGAGGATACGAGGTATGAGGTTTTCATGGAAAATGGTCGCAGCTACCCTGATGTTGCTATTTGTGGCGGCGGTGGGATTTTCCGCTGGACAGGGCGAGGATGAATCAGGAGAGTTGGTATTTGGCTATGTAACGCCGGGGCCGGATACGTGGTACCGTCGCAATGTGGATGGATTCGTTCACGCGGCCGAAATGATGGGAATCGAGACCGTTGTGCTTAATTCGGAGTACGACGCTGGGCAAGAGGTCTCCAATATCGATTCCCTGATAACTCAGGGTGTCGACGGGATGGCGATTTTTTCCTTCAATCCCCAGGGTGCGATCGTGGCTGCTGAACGCGCACAAGAGGCGGGAATCCCTCTGGTGACCATTGACAATGTCGGTCAGGTGCTGCAACCGGAGCACTCCAACCTGGATGCGGTGGCGGCGGTCGATTTCGACTGGGAGCAGATGGGCTATATGTACGCAGATTACATGGCCGAAAACTATCCGGGAGCGAGAGTTGCAGTCATCGCCGGACTGCTCGAGCATCGACCGGTGCAGATCATCAATGAAGCTATGTCTACCAGGATGCAGGAGCTTGGTCAAAACGAAATCGTAGAGATTCGGGATGGTGAGTACAATCCTATCGTCGCCGTTGACCAGGCTCAGGACCTTATTCAGTCCGGGCTTGAGTTCGACATAATTTGGATCATGAATGAAGACATGGCTGCTGCGGTCATCCGGTATTTGGAGGGAGACGATCTGCTCGACGATTACACGGTAATTGCCCAGAACGGTTCGCCCGCCGGGATCGAACTGGTGAATCAAGGTAAGCTTGACTACACGTTGAGTAGCTCTCCGGGATGGGAAGGCATGGTCGGTGCGTTCGCGCTCTACGATTACGTTTCCGGGAACACGACCGAAATGAATCAACAGATCATGCTACCGGTTACTGAAGTGACCGAAGATACGATCGACGATCCGATGCAGGTTGTGCCCTGGGAAGTTGATCCGGTGTGGAATGAGCTCACCGAGGAGTACTTTCCTGAGTACGCAAGCTATTTGAGCCAATAACCGGCCAACAGCACACAGGATAAAAGGGTCCGGGCGTAGTCCGGGCCCGAAGGCTCGCAAATAAAAGTTGAAAAGCGTTCGACGTGTGACGTATGCGGATGGAGGATCTGTAGTTCCCGTGAAGACCGGAAAAGACACACTTCTTACAATGAGCGGTGCGAGCAAACGCTTCGGCGAAACCCAAGCTCTTGACAACGTCTCCCTCGAACTGGCTTCGAATGAGGTGCACTGTCTTGTCGGAGAGAACGGCGCCGGCAAGTCGACCTTAATAAAGATCCTCGCCGGGGCTGAGAACCCGGATGCGGGGACTATCACCATTTCCGGCCGGCGCTATGCGAACCTCGAACCCGATACCGCAATGGAGCTTGGCATCGCTACGATCTATCAAGATGTGGAGCTTATCAGCTCCCTCACGGTGGCTGAGAATATCTTCCTTGGCCGCGAGATCCGCCGTTTCGGCGGATCGATAATCGACTTCAAGAAGCAGGAACAGGACGCCCGGTTACTAATGGATGGGCTCAATATTTCCATCCCTGAATGGGCGATCGTCGACACATTGTCTCCCGCGGATCAGCAGACGCTGCAGATCGTCAAGGCGATGGGAAGGGATGCCCGAATCATGATCATGGACGAGCCTACTTCGTCCCTGGGGTTGCAGGAAGCGCGAGCACTCATGAAGCTCATACGTGACCTCCGTGATCGAGGCATCGGGATCATCTACATTTCGCATCACTTGGAAGAAGTGTTTGAAATTGGCGACCGGATTACGATTCTGAAAGATGGGCGGGTGGTGAAGACTGTCGACCGGGGAGACGCGACCCAGCAGGAAGTGACCACGGCCATGGTTGGGCGGGAAAGCCCCGCCTTCCACAACCGCTCCGAGATACGAAGAGGGTCAGAGGTAGTTCAGGCAGAGGGCCTGAGTAAAGATGGGATGTTCTCCGACTGTAGTTTCCAGGTTCGCGCCGGAGAGATCCTCGGGATTGGTGGACTGGTTGGCTCTGGGAGAAGCGAACTTGTAAGGGTTCTCTTCGGCGACATGTTCCCAGATAGTGGTCAGATCATGCTTCGAGGCGAACCGTATGTTCCCGTTAGCCCGAAAGACGCGATCCATCACGGCATTGCGTACGTTGGCGAGGATCGTCATATCCAGGGGCTCTTTCCCGGCAGGCCGGTGCTCGAAAACGTGAGCGTCATTCACAACGAGAGCTCTTTCATGTTGAATCATCGAGTCGAAGCGCAACTTGCATTCGAGGCTACAGGCCAAATGAATATGGTGATGGCTGGACTCTCCCAGCGCGCGGGATCGCTCAGTGGCGGAAATCAACAGAAAGCGATTATTGCGCGGTGGCTCCTGGCGGAATTCGATCTGTTGATTCTTGATGAGCCGACCAAGGGGGTCGACGTTGGTGCTAAGTCTCAGATCTATCAAATCATGGACCATCTTGTTGAGGAGGGTAAAGCGATTATCATGGTCTCGTCAGACATGCCGGAACTCATTTCTATGAGTGACCGGATTGCGGTCATGCGACGCGGGAGAATCGTCCGGGTTATCGATTCCAAGGATGCTGATGAACAACAGCTCGTAAACGAGTACCTGGGATTAACAGGAGCTGAGGAGAACGAGAGATGAATGTAGGGTTCGGTCAGGCGTGGCGGCAGAGAATTGTCAAGAACCAATGGTTCTTTCTCTTGCTGGTAGTCATAGCGCTCTCGGTAATCGCTACTATCGTGAATCCGAGGTACTTCACACTTCGCAATCTTAGGAATCTCTTGGACCAGATCTCCGTCTTGGGACTTTTGGCCTGCGGCGCCACCATTCTGATAATTTCGGGAAACTTTGATATCTCGGTAGGCGCCAACCTGGGACTATCGGCCTGTGTAATTGGGCTTCTCATAGGAATAGGAGTTCCTCCCGCGGTGAGCGGTGCAATCGGTATCCTTGTGGCCGTGGCTGGATCCGCGTTCATTGGGGGGGCAGCCCTGTTGTTCAGAGCACCCTCGTTCATCATCTCACTGGCGGGCATTAGTGTCTTCCAGGGAATCGCCCTGGCGCTTACCGGAGGAACACTGCAGACGATCTACGGTGAGTATGAGGCTCTTGGCAGCACACGGTTTTTCGGTGTACTACCGCTGCTTTTCGTTATAGGGCTGATGGGCTACTTCCTGGTTCACTTCATTCTCACAAAAACCCAATTGGGAAGACGAGTCTACGCGATCGGTGACAACAAGCGAGCAGCATTTCTGGCAGGTATTCACGTGACCAAGAACACTATGGTGTTCTTTCTGCTCAACGGCTTCTTCGTTGGTTGTGCGGCGTTACTCATGATCGCGCGGGTTGGAGCGGCGCAACCAAGCACCGGTGCCGGCATGGAATTGCAGGCGATCGGATCCGTAGTTATCGGTGGCGCACCGATGACCGGTGGCCGGGGCAGTATTCTTGGGACGTTTTTCGGTGTGTTGCTCTGGGGCGTGGTAGCGAACTCGCTCAACATGATGCGGGTAAATCCCTATTTTCAGCAGGTTACGATCGGCCTGCTGATTATCGTGGCGGTCGCCGTCAGTTCGTTACGAAGCCGTGCGGAGGGCAAGCTATGAGTATGCCTCCGAACAACTGGGTATAGGAACGACTACCAAAAGGAAGGCGAGGCTAATGCAGGACCAACCGTTCGCAGAACGAAGCAAAGCAGTACGAGAACGATTCGTCGAATCGGCAAATGAGGGAGCATTGACCCTTGATCGGATGCCGCGGATTTCGTGGAGTATCTGGATGTTCGGCCGAGAGCCTTTGTCTGTTTCATTCAGACGGCTCCGCGAGGCGGGACTGAGCTATGTCGAATTAGCCGGAAACCACCACACTCGAGAATCAGGCACCGATATAGCGGAAGCGAAGAGGCTACTTAGAGACCACGACCTCAAAGTTTCCGGTGTCTGCGGGCTGTACTCGCCGGACGTAGACTTGTCCTCTGACAACGCCTTTAGGGGGCAGCATGCTCTGGACTACGTGCGTCGGGAAATAGAGTTCGTCTACGAGCTTGGAGGAGAGTACCTGATCGTTGTTCCTAGCGCGGTAGGCCGTCCGCAGCCTCTCGGAAGTGAAGAACGGGCGCGGAGCGCCGAGCGCCTCGCCCAACTTGGATCGGATTTCGGTGGGGCCGGTATCAAGGCCGCGATTGAACCGATTCGCACCGATGAAGTGAGTTTGGTACACACCGTAGCCGACGCGAAGAAATTCATTCAGTTGGTGAGTCATGACGCGGTTCAGCACATCAATGGTGACGTGTACCATATGCTGTACGGTGAATCCCACATCGGTGAAGCGGTTCTGGATGCGGGCTCTCAGCTGGCGAATCTGCATCTCGCGGACAGTAACAGAGGAACTCTGGGGACCGGCATGATTGACGTTGATACGGTCCTTCGTGCGTATGCCTTAGCGACTCAAGGGGATTCAGAGCGTGGATTTCTAACCGGCGAACCTCTTGGAGCCGGCAGAGATCCCTACATGGCCTTGAACACGGTCCCGGATCCGGATTTCGCAGACCGACTAGTACACGACACCGTGACTCACCTCCTCAACCGGTGGGAAGCCGTGAAGCGTGATGCCGTTCACGGTGTTTCTTCCTAAGGACGACGGGGTACGGGCGTTGTCCGGGACCGACACGCCGGCGGGAGGCCACGATTCGGCGCTAACACCATCATCAAGACAACGCCAGTTTTGCAACGTCTGTACCACCTCGCGGGCCCAGTACTGAGTTATGATCCGGCCGAGTAACCTCGCATGAAATCAGTCCAAGAAAACGTCCGCACTCCCAAAGCGGAACTCTTACGCCGCTGTTGACAGACGGTGCCGAACAGTAGGGAGGACTACGATAGGATCGGCAAGCTGTCCATTATGGTTGCGGTAGAATCTTCTTCCTCAGCCAGTGCGAAGCTTCGATGGCGTCACCCCGTTGGATTAGACCACGGATTTCATCCATTGTGGTGTCGTCCATCAGCGTCTCCAGACTGCGGAGGAACTGCACGCTGGCATCGATGGCACCGGCGCCGTCTTCGCGGTAAGGATACTGATCCATGGAGTACCAGCCGTCGTATCCAGTCTCTCGCAACCAGTACAACATTTCGATGTATTCCACCAGGTGCACGCTTCCCACGATCATGTCGTCGTCCCAGTAGCGGTAGTTGTCGTTGAAGTGCATGTGGAAGAGCTTGTTGCCGCGTTCCTGAAGGATCACGATCGACTCGGCCACGTTCTCGTAGGCGTACAGAGAGTGACCCACATCAACACACACACCCACATTGTCCTGTCCGGTGTCCTCTGCCAGGAGTAGCGTATCCGCTGCGCGCGCCAGGTACGAGTGGGTCCGTGGTTCCTTGGGCTTGTATTCCAGGGCAAAGCGGATGTCGGGAAACTCCCGGGCAACGGTCCGGATTCCCTCAGTAAACCAGCGCCGCTCCGCCCGAAAATCTGCCTGCAGGGAGTAGTCGTAGCCGTCCTGCCCAGGCCAAATATTGAGCATAGGGCAGTCGATCGTACGAGCAGTCTCCGCGGCTTCCCGGACGGCCCCCAACGCTTGCTTCCGGATCGATGAATCCTTGGCTGCGAGGCTGCCGTTTCCCCACCGTTTCTGACTGAACAGGTCCGGAATGATAGATACGCAGGTGAGGCCATTCTTCTGCAATACCTCACTCATGTGCTTCGCATTATCCGGGGTAATGTCCCAGGTGCCTACCAACTCAATGCCCGTGACTCCGTCGATGGCGGCGGCCCGACGGATCATCTCCTCCTTGGGAGGTTGGTCTTTGTAGCCGGAAGACAAAAACCGGTCATTTGTGTTGCCTAAGTTCCCCAAAATCACTGAATACTGTGTCATCGTGTCTCCTCCTCGTGTGTGGCTGGCTGCGTATCTTCATCAGGGTCGTGGAATACGGCATGAATCGGTTCGCCCACTCGGGCGACGCTGGAGCGCTTGATCAGCGTCCCCCCAACGACGATTTTGGTAGGTGGCATAGCACCGCCTCGGATGCGCGCATCGAGTCGTCGCATGGCGGTGGAGCCGATCTCGCGCTTGGAGACGGCAATACTCGTCAGCGGAGGGTCAAGGAGGGCGGCAGTGGGGAGGTCATCAAATCCCACCACGGATATGTCCTGCGGCACGCGTACTCCATGTTCCCGCAGCGCCTTGAGAACGCCGAAGGCGATCGTGTCATTGGTGCAGAACAGAGCTGTTGGAAGGGCTGCTCCTCTTTGCAGATAGCCGAGCATGTCCTCGTATGCACCGCTGAAGGTCGAGTACGCGTCGAAGACATACCGGGGATTCAGGGTGAGTCCAAGTGCTCTCATTCCTTCTCGGAATGCCCTGTCACGGAGGCTGAAATTTCGGGTTCGCACACTTGATCGGACAATTCCGATATCTCCGTGCCCGTTCTGCAGTAAGTGCTTGATTACCCGGAATACCGAGTCATTGTTATTCATATCCACGAAATCGAATGGCACGTAGTCTAGAAATGTGTCGATGAACACAAGCGGAATGGATGTTCTCTGGAATGTAATCACATCCTCCCGGTTGAGCTCCGTACCCAGAACGATTGCCCCCGCGAGATCGGCCTCGGATGCCACGGTGGCAACGATCTCCTCGATGGGGGTTGTCCGGAAAGACGTGACCTCGGTCTTGTAATCCAGCGCCTTTGCCGCTTGGATGATACCATCGATGTAATCTGAAATGAATACGTTGTGATCACGGTTCACGATATGGCCATGGCGAGCAATCTTGAGGAACCGGATCGTCCCCTCACCGGCAGCTGATGTGGAGCTTCGACGCGGCCCGGAGTATTCCATCTCCTCGGCCAGTTTGAGAATGCGCCGGCGTGTAATGTCGCCGACTCCTGGTTTGTTGTTGAGAACGAGCGAGACGGTGGCGGGAGAGACGTCCGCCTTCTGAGCAATGTCTTTTATCGTTGTGCCCATGGCCACGGCTGAACCTGCTACTTTTGGATGAACAACTGAGATTCGTGCATAAGCTCCGGCCCGGCGTTCGTGATTCGAATGCCGTCCTCTAGATGCAGGCCACCCCACGGCTGGTGAAACAAGGGTATCTCGACCGAAAGCATCGTGTTCTCCACCACTGTTCCTTCGACGCCTGGCCCGAATATCGGCGTTTCGAACTCCTGACAGCCGATGCTGTGGACACCGGAGTAGGTATACTGGTATCCGTTTTCCGCAAGGACGCGCCGTCCAGCGCCCTCAATCGCTTCACCCCGTACGCCGGCCTGTGCCGCGCGAATGCAGGCGGCCCGGGCCTCGATCAGGATGTCCACTCGATCTTTCATAGCGGGGTCGATGTTCCCAACGAATACGGGTCTGCCGATCGTGGCACAGTACCCCTCGTAGCGAGTGATGATGGCGAGCCGAACGATATCGTCTCGTTCAATGCGCTGCCTGCTGGAGCGGCACAGAACGGATGCCGCGTTTGGTCCGGCACCGATCATTGGTTCAATGCCGAAACCGTCGGCGCCTTCTTGGAACATCACCGATTTGACCACGGCGGCGATTTCCATCTCCGTCTTTCCCGGCTCGATCGCGCTGACAGCTGCCTCAAAGGCCTTCTGGGCGATGCCGTAACCGAATCGCATGACCGCAACCTCCGCCGGAGATTTGACCATACGCAGCTTCGTGAACTGGTCGTCGACATCTACCCACGCTCGGGTACCCAGGAACGTTTGGATCGCCTCCCACGTGGCGATGTCCATGATATGCCGACCAGCTACACCCACACGGAGCTCCGGTGTCACCGATGTGACCTGCTCCACCACGGATTTCAGGTTCATGATGTTGTCCAGGTGATACACCTCTTCCGGATGGATGAAGTCCTCGAGGATATATGCGTCCTGGATGGCACTTCGATGGCGAATGAAGTCGGTAGACTCCGGACCGGTGGCGAGGACTGGTGAGCCTGTCCGCGAGAAGACCGCGCATACCGGCTCGAGATGAACGGGAAAGTCGCAGATCCACCGCATGTGGGCCTGACCAAACACCTCCCGGTCGTTTGAATAGACGATCAGGACGTCGATATTGGTGTCACGCATCATGGTCTGGACTTGCGTCCAGCGCCGGGCATATTCAGTTCGGGGTATTATCGGATCGTGTTGCAACGAACTCCTCCTGGTAGACTCTTGGGCTGCGACTCACCTCTAGAGTTCCCCCGACAGTGCATTCTGTCAAGTAAAGTTTTAGTGAATATCGGGTAAATTTTTCATTGACGGGAAGCCCGAGTGGGACTACGCTCTTGAACAAGAGGATTCTCAAATCCAAAAGGAGGACATATGAGAAATTTCATTCTTGTTTCGTTTATGGTTTTGCTTGCTGTTCCGGCTGTATTTGCGGGCGGGAGCGGCGAGACCGACGATGGCTACGAGATCGTGGTAGTGCCTAAGGATTCGTCCAACCCATGGTTCGTACGTATGGAAGAGGGCGTGGACGAGTACGCCGAGGAAACCGGCATGAACGTCTACCAGCGGGGTACCGCGGAGATAGACGCCACCCTACAGGCGCAGCTGATCCAGGATCTGATCGCCCAGGGCGTTGACGCAATCGCCGTTGTTCCGGTTGATGTAGTGTCGATCGAGCCGGTCCTTGGCCAGGCACGTGACGCAGGTATCGTTGTTGTCAGCCACGAAGGAGCTGCCCTAGAGAATGTAGATTACAACATTGAGGCGTTCTCCAACGCCGGATACGGCGCGTTCATTATGGACAATCTGGCCGAAGCGATGGGGGAGGAAGGGCTCTACACAACTATGGTCGCATCGCTGACTGTCGGCGCTCACAACGAATGGGCCGATGCCGGTGTCGCTCATCAAAAGGCGACCTATCCCGACATGCAGCTTCTTGAAGAACAGCCGCGCGTTGAGTCCCAAGACAACGGTGATGTGGCTTACAACGTTGCCATGGAGCTGTTCAATGCGTATCCTGATCTCAAAGGGATTATGGGGACATCATCCTATGACGCCCCAGGGGTTGCCCGGGCAATCGAAGAGTTGGGTCTGGAAGGTGAGGCGTTCACCTCCGGTACCGGTCTGCCGTTGGACAACGCGGAGCTCCTGGAAAGTGGCATCGTACAGTCGCTGACACTATGGGATCCTGCCGAAGCCGGGAAAGCGATGGTCTCATTGGCCGTGAAGATTCTTGACGGCGAGGAGATTACCGAACCGGTAGATCTCGGGATTGACGGGTATGACGCCATGACGTTTCGTGAGGAAGGATCCAAGACCCTTGAAGGTGAGGGTTGGATCGTCATTAACGAGGACAACGTCTACGATTTCGGTTTCTAATTCAGATTTCTGAGAATAGATGAGTCCCGGGGGGGCC
>JBBDTM010000077.1:0-6142 GCA_040904425.1 Alkalispirochaeta sp. | reverse complement strand
CCCCCCCCCAGGGGGGGGGGGCCGGGACATTCTTGTAAAAGGCATCTGGTTTCTTGCGGGGAAGGTACTGGGGTTCCCTTGATTCCCGGGTTGCCCTGTAATCAACAGGCACCGCGTCGCCCGGTGCAAGATAATGACATGAAAAAGGAAGCTGAGCATGGCTGGGAACTTGCTGAAAGTCACCGACGTGGACAAATCGTTTGCAGGTGTCCATGCGCTCAAAAACGTCTCGTTTTCACTTGATCCGGCTGAGGTGCACTGCTTGGCGGGAGAGAATGGAAGCGGCAAGTCGACTCTGATTAAGGTTATCAGTGGAGTGCACACTCCCGACTCAGGACACATCGAACTCGATGGGGATGTGTTTGAACGCGTCACTCCTATGCAGGCGATCAATCACGGCGTTCAGGTGATTTACCAGGATTTTTCCGTGTTTCCTAATCTGACGGTCATGGAGAATCTGGCGGTCAATAGTGAGCTCGCCGAGCACAAATTCTTTGTAAATAGAAAACGCATGCGCACGATAGCCGAGGAGGCTGTCAGTCGTATCGGGTTTGATATCGACTTGGACGAGATCGTTGAAAACCTGTCCGTGGCGCAGAAGCAGATGATCGCCATCAGTCGCGCCTTGATGTTCAATACCAAAATCATCATCATGGACGAGCCCACCACCGCTCTCACCAAGAAAGAAGTACGAACACTCTTTGAGACGATCCTTCAACTGAAGGATCGAGGCATCGCGACACTATTTGTAAGCCACAAGTTGAACGAGGTCTTCGAGATCTCCGACCGTTTCACAATCCTGCGCAGTGGAGCGGTAGTCGCCGGCGGTACGGCGGCGGAGCTTACGGAAGAGAAGTTCTCGTACCATATGACCGGCCGTACCTTCGAAAAGCGCCATTTCCAACCTTCAATTGTATCGGAGACGCCGGTTTTCGAGGCGCGCAATATCAGTCGAGAGCCGAGTTTTGAGGACGTATCCTTCTCATTGCGTCCGGGTGAGATCATTGGCATCACCGGGTTGCTCGATTCCGGGCGCACTGAAGTTGCTCTGTCGCTGTTCGGGATGTCCCCGATCGATGCAGGTCAGATCTTGGTCAAGGGTGAGCCTGTCCGTATCGATTCGCCGCGGGCTGCGATGCGCAATAATATCGGGCTTGTCCCGGAAGATCGTCTCACCGAAGGGTTGTTCCTTTCCCAGAGCATTGGCAACAACGTCGTGGTTACTGAGATAGACGAACTAACCAAAGGGTTGGGATTTCTTGACGATGAAAAGCGCGAATCGGAGGTTCAACGGTGGGTGAGCGAATTATCGATAGCAACACCCGACCCCCGGAACGCGGGCCAGACGCTGTCGGGAGGAAACCAGCAGCGGGTAGTCCTTGCAAAGTGGCTGGCCCGTGATTTGGACGTACTGGTTCTGAACGGACCAACCGTCGGTGTGGATATCGGCTCCAAATACGATATTCATGGCATTCTTCAGGAGCTTGCCAAGAAGGGCCTCGGTTTGATTCTGGTCTCGGATGATTTGCCGGAGATCCTTGAGAATTGCTCGCGTATTCTGGTGATGAAAGGCGGCCGTGTTGTCGCCGACATGGACGCGGGTTCCACCGATGAATCTGAAATTCTGTCGTACATGCTGTAGGGAGAAGACACTGTGGACGAACGACTGAAACGGAAGCTGCGACGTGCGTCGCGGAGAAATGAGCCCTACCTGTTCCTGGTTTTGGTCGCCTTAGCGGCGCTGATTCAGTACCAGTCCGGGCAGTTCTTTACGGGGAACAATCTTGTGAGTCTGGCCTCGGCGTTTATTGTTCCCGGACTGTTCACGATCGGGGCATTTTTGGTTCTGGTGTCCGGGGGAATCGACGTGTCGTTTCCGGCGCTGGCATCGTTGAGTGTATATGTGTCGACGGTACTTCTCATCAATACCGGTTACACCGGTGGCGCATGGCTGGCCTTCGTACTGGCGATCGTGGTTGGGGCGTTGCTGGGTGCGTTTAATGGCTTGTTTGTGGGGGTGTTCCGGCTTCCCACACTGATCGTGACGCTTGGGACTACCTACGTGTTCCGTGGATTCATGCAAGGTGCGCTAGATTCCAGGCAGTGGGCAACCATTCCCGAGGGTATGCGCGCGTTCGGGCAATTGGAACTATTTACCGCCACCAACCGGGTGACCGGGCTTACGGCGCGATTACCTGTGGCATTCCTGCTTTTTTTGGGTGTGCTGATTCTGGTATTCTTAATGTTGCGCTACACCATGTTTGGCAGATCAATTTTTAGTATAGGTGGTGCCGAGGTGAGTGCCCATCGAGCCGGATACAACGTGGTGCGCACAAAGATCCTGATTTACGTGATCGTTGGAATTATTGCCAGTATTGCCGGTGTCATCCGGGTCAGTATGATGCAACAGTTACACCCCACAAACATGCTGGGAATGGAGCTTCGTATTATTGCGGGAACCGTTCTGGGGGGTACGGCGATCACCGGAGGCAAAGGATCGCTCCTGGGAGCGATCATGGGCTCTCTCCTGATCGTGATCGTGGTGAACTCGATGATCCTCTTGGGTATCCCCACCTCGTGGCGGAGTGTCTTCACCGGCGCCCTGATCATTATCGGAACCGGTGTGAGCGCATGGCAGGTCTCTGACCGTTACCATGGTCGTCGCAAGCGGGGACCCCAAATGGCCGCTGATGGTGAGGAGCAGGCATCATGAAACAGCTTGGAACTCTGGACTCAACGGTCGACTTTTTTAAACGAGAACGCCACATCACGCGCCTGATCATCATGATCCTGGTGTGGTTGGCGTTCCTGGCCATTACTCGCTTCGATCGCTTCTATTCCGTGTTGAACTTCCAGACGATGGCTGCCCAGTTTCCTGAGTATGGGCTGATGGCGCTGGGAATACTGCTGTGCATGATCACCGGTGGAATCGACCTCTCATTGGTGGGAATAGCCAACCTTACCGGCATACTCATGGCATATCTGCTCCTGGCACTTACCGGTGACAGCGGTTACTTGCCGTTTTATGCTATCCCCCTGGTCATTGTTCTGGGGATCGCCGTCGGATCTGTACTGGGATTCTTCAATTCGGTTCTAATTACCCGTTTCAAGATCCCTGCTATCCTCGCAACCCTTGGAGCGGGGGAGCTGTTCCGGGGAATTTCCATGGCCATGACCGGTGGCTCGGCCGTGAGTCGGTTTTCCGCAGACTATGCGACTACCATGAACAGCCGAGTCTTGGGCGGTCTGGTTCCGGTGCAGACGATCATCTTTGCAATAGGGGTATTTCTCGTGTGGGTGCTGCTATCCCGGACCACCTTCGGACCCAAGCTCTACATGTTGGGAACCAATCCGGTGGCGGCACGATTTAGCGGTTTAAACACGCGGGCTCTTCTGACAAAGACCTATGTTTTGTCCGGAATGTTTGCCGGTGTCGCGGGAATCGTGATGTTGGGTAACTACAACTCCGCCCGTGCCGATTATGGCGCAGTGTACACCCTGCAGAGTATAATGATCGTCATTCTGGGAGGTGCGAATCCCTACGGTGGGAAGGGGCGCCTCAGCGGGGTGGTTCTGGCAGTTATTTTGGTGCAGCTCCTTCAGACCGGCATTCGACGGTTTCCCGCTATTAACAGTTTCTTCATCTTCTTGCTTTGGGGCAGTGCGTTGCTGCTGGTGATGGTGTTGAACGTCTATGCGAATAGCGACAGGCAAGTCAGAAAGAAGATGCGACTGCAGAACAATTTGTGAACCTCTCAGAGAAGTGAGTGAGAGAGACGACCGCACCGGTGATCCGGTGTCGGTCGGTCACGCCGCCGTCAACCCACGTGGCCGTCGGCGGCAATGACTCCCTTGGTTAAGATAAAGCACCCATACGGACGACGCTCTCCCGCAGCCGCCACGACCGCGAACGCATTCCGAGCACGCTCATAAAAGGCGTGTCGCTCAATATGCCCCATCTTCCATCGGCCGTGGGATTCAGCATCCATAGCACGTTGCATGTCGCGGTGGCACTCAACGAGTTCGTCCGGTGCGCCAACCACTTCCATACGGACAACCGGCTCGTCCACGAAACTGTCCAACGGAAAGACCGATAGTATTGCCCGGGCTGCCGCAGGAATATCGACCGCCGGCAACTCGATCGGATCTTCCATGACGGTATCTGCGGCCACCGAGGTAGAAGGGAAGTTACAATCTACGAGTACAAGCTCGTCTCCGTGCCCCATTGCGCGTAAGACGTACAACAAATCCGCGTTCAGTATCGGGTCAATGTTCTTGAGCATTTGAGTTCCTCCATATCACAAGTAGTGCTCAGCCATGATACCACACTAGTCGCACGTGGCGAGGCGTTTGAATTAAAACAGCGGACGGACAATTTGCAACCCAACGCTCGGTGTCTTGGCTTGGGTGGAGCCAGGACCGAAATCTATCTGCCGTAACACGTCCAGACCTGTGGCCTTTTAGTCGGTGTCGAAGTGGTTTGGGCTTGCGGGTACCTGCGAAGAGGTCTCGCTGAACGGCTTTGATCGATTCGTTGGCCCTCCGTTGACAGCAGGTTGTCACACAGACAGTTCTTGCGGTTGCGCGGTACCTTGTTCCGGTCACCCTTCACCGGGACCGGATGCGATTTCCGGATACCTCCCGTATAGGAGGCGAGTGATTCTACGGGTTCTCGTCGCCGCTCATGAGTTCCAGATCCAGCTTGTCCTTGGTACGGCCGGTAGCGGCCTTGTTGCGCTTTAGGCTCGTCAAATCAAGAAATGGGATCTCTTGGCCGTCGACTTCGATCCAGACACGTCCCGCTTCTTCGTAGGGGACTCCGTCAATTGCGGTGAGAATGTCGATTCGGTTGGGCGGAACGCCGATTTGATAGACGGTACCAGGCGCTGAGAAGTCCTCCTTCGTCACTTCGGCTAAAGGTGCGCCAAAGGCTCCCAGCGACATATACACAGCCTCCGAATTGGATAGTGTCGGTTTGACCAAGATGTCGATGTCGCCGGTAGATCGCACATATCCGTGCGCAGCCATGGCGTACGCTCCCACCACGACATACTCCACGTTATGGGCGGCGAATTCTTTCAACAGATCGCTGTAGTCTGGATTGAACATCATATTTTCCTGACAGGGCGAATAGTCGAACCGTGAGTGGCCATATCTCCTGAAGTGCGCGCTCAGGCTCTATCCGGTTGGTGGCGGGATGTTCTCCGGAGCGCAGAATGCGCTCAGTCGTTTTCCGGATCATCATAGCTCTATCATACCACTTTGGTGCTCCGTATCGCCAGGCGATCGTGGGTCGAGCGCAGGCCCCGTACAGTAGACTACACCAGCGTGCATCGGGCGCGTTCGACTAATCCCGTAGCTCGATCTGTCCGATGGGAACGACTTGAACGGCCCCCGCTGGTCGGCCGCCGGAACGGCTCTGTCGGTCGGACCCCCAGGTGTAGATGCCGCCGCTACCGCCCAGAGCCACTGCGTGCTCGCCGCCCACCGAGACCGCCTGCCGGCCGGCACCATCGTTCCCCTAGACAGGCGCCGGGGTGGCCTGCAGCTCGCGCTCCAGTCCTTCCTCGCCGGTGCCCAGCAACGCGGTAGCGTTGGAGCCCCACAGGTAGAGCGTGCCATCGGAGTCGATCCCGGCCGAAGCCGGTGTGTAGTCTGAGAGCGCGGCCGGCCCGGCATATGCTCGTCTCGCTACTACCGTGGCCCAGTCGGAGCGTGTTCCCACGCGCGTGGCTCTCCGGACTGGGTCGGAGGCCTTTCCCAGGCCGAGCTGCCGGTGGTCGTTGGTGCCCCAGCTGTAGAGATGTCCGTCAGTGGAAATCAGGAGGATGTATCGACTGCCCACGGCCACCTGCACCACTTCTACGCCGGCCGGTGAACATGCTTCACGTCGTTTCTCCTCCGTGCTCCAGCTGGAGCTATCATGCAAATTTGTTTATCGACCCGGTAATATACATCGATTCTGTATCAGGTGTCACTGAAAATAGTGCGGCTCAGGCGCCCTACGCACTTTCTCCGCGCGCCTTGCCGTACACCAGCTCGGTAACCACTTGGATAAAGCGGTCCATCGTTTCCTTGCCGGCCATAACCTGTTGGGTCATCTCGGCGTTGGCCTCCATCATCTGGATAATGGCGCCGGGCA